>DSAE01000017.1 GCA_011372855.1 Desulfobacteraceae bacterium | reverse complement strand
TTATCCCCAGCAGCAACACATTTGCGCCCGACAAACTCTGCACACCTTCTGTTTTTTATCCCCTCAGCTCTGTCTCGTTACTGACGCTTACCCCTACAACTTTAATTTGACGGGGCCGTGCATTCACTCATTTTTTCCCTGTATTTTCCCACATTTTTCTCCATTGACATGGGAAATGTTTTAAGTGTACCCTGAACAATACGGAAGAACACCCCGCAATGGAAGGCGCCACACGAGGTAGACTATGCAGACTGAAGGCTCGTCGCCGGAGAATACTCCTCCCCCGGCAGACCCGCAAACGCCGGAAGGCGGGACACCGGCAGAATCCGCCAACCTCCCTGCTGTACAGGAGCAATTCGTCACCCTGAATCAACTCATTGACTCCAGTGTCCAACGTTACGGCAGCCTGCCCGCCATCGGCATGGCCCTGGAAGAGCCGCTGACCTACCAGCAGTTTCATCATCGAATCATCTGCCTTGCCCGATATCTGCAATCAGCCGGGATCATCAAGGGAGACCGGGTCGCCCTGCTTGCTGAAAATTCCCACAACTGGGCGACCGCCTACCTGGCCGTTGTCCGGCTCGGCGCCATTGCGGTCCCCATCCTTCCCGACCTGCCCGACGATGATGTCCGGCATATCCTGACCGAGATGAACTGCGGCTTTATATTCGTTTCGCAGCGGCAGATAGAAAAAATCTATGAACTGAAAAAACAACTGCACAAGATCATAACCCTCGACGATTACTACGAAAAAAACGGCGTCGTCACCGTCGAACCGTTTTCCAGGTGCATGCTGACTGCCGAAGAACAGTGCGAGATCCTTGAACCGCCCTCTTTCCCCGAAGTGGACAGGGAGGACCTGGCCGCCATACTCTATACCTCCGGCACTTCGGGCTTCTCCAAGGCGGTCATGCTGACCCACGCAAATCTTTGTGTCAACGCCGTTTCCGCCGGCAGGCTCATTGAGCTCAAACCGGGCAGTACGTTCCTGTCCGTCCTCCCCATTTCCCATACCTATGAATTCACCGTTGGTTTCCTGCTCCCCCTGATCAAGGGCTGCCGCATCGTCTATGCCGGCAAAACCCCGACCCCTGCCGTCCTGCAGAAAATCTGCGCCGAGGAACGGCCCAACGCCATGCTGGTCGTTCCCCTGATCATGGAAAAAATTTACAAAAAACGGGTCCTGCCGGCCATCGAGAAAAGCAAACTGCTCAGTTATATCTGCCGGTACAGACTCGGCCGCAAGCTGGTATACAGAAAAATCGGCCGGAAACTGCTCGATTTCTTCGGCGGCAATCTGGTCGTCATGGGCATCGGCGGAGCCGCTCTCAATCCCGATGTAGAGTTGTTTCTGCGTGACGCCGGTTTTCCCTACCTGGTCGGTTACGGTCTGACGGAAACATCACCCCTGCTTTCAGGAGGACCGCAGGGCGACGCAACCATCGTTCCCGGTTCCTCCGGCAAACCTGTGCCCAATGTCGAAATCCGCATTGCCGACGCCGACCCCGAATCGGGAATCGGTGAAATTCAGGCCCGCGGCCCCAACGTCATGCAGGGGTACTGGAAAGACGAGGAAGCAACCAGGGAGGCCATCACCGCTGACGGCTGGTTCCGAACAGGCGACATGGGCAGGCTGGACGAGCACGGCAACCTCCACATAGTCGGGAGATCAAAATCGGTTATCGTCCTGTCAGGGGGCGAAAATGTTTATCCCGAGGCCATCGAGCACAAACTCAACTCCTACCCCTTTGTCGTCGAGTCGCTGGTCATCGAAAACAACGGCAAGCTGGAGGCCTGGATCTATCCGGATTATGAGTTCATCGATGCGGAAACCGTCGGGCAAAGCCGGCAGCAGCGTCACCTGTACATTGTCAGCCAACTGGAACGGATGCGCACCGAGGTCAATACCCGGCTCCATCCTGCCTCCAGGCTGTCCAGGGTGATAGAACGCCGGGAGCCGTTCACCAAAACGGCAACTCACAAAATCAAACGCTATCTCTACTCCGACAGGCACATGGCCGTCGAATAACAGGGATCCGGCCCCGGCAGCCCGTCATTGTCATTGTCCGCCCTGGCTGCGCCGGGCTTTCCCTGCCCGGTCCGGCGACTGGGACTCAGCAGCCGTCATGACGAACCGGGTCCCCGGTTATTCCTTCTCCTGCTTGGAATAATGACGATCGCTGACATCAACGGTGTGTTCGATAAGCTGGACAACCTTTCCGTCCTTGTCGAAAATGGGGTAGGCATAAATTTCCATGTACTTTTTATTGTTCTCGCGATCATAATGGACATGCTCAACCCGGACCGGCTTCCCGGTCCGCTTCACCTCCTCCAACGGGCACGGATGCGCCCCTCCGGAACAGGGTTCACTGCAGTGATGGGTCATCCGGTGGCAGGTCATGCCCTGAACTTTTCTTCTACAGTTGGCGGCCATTTTTGGTCGATCTTGCCTTGTAACCTGTTGATTTTACGTGATCGAGTTTTTTTTGAGCTCAAAAGCGTGGTGCCAACGATTTTCTTCTTTTT
>DSAE01000271.1 GCA_011372855.1 Desulfobacteraceae bacterium | reverse complement strand
TTATCCCCAGCAGCAACACATTTGCGCCCGACAAACTCTGCACACCTTCTGTTTTTTATCCCCTCAGCTCTGTCTCGTTACTGACGCTTACCCCTACAACTTTAATTTGACGGGGCCGTGCATATTCCGCCGTGGGGGGCACTTTCAGGGGCACACGTTCCGTACCGGAAAGCCGCCCTGCGCCAGGTCGGCGCGGATGCCGGCGGCATGGTCGGGTCCCCTGGTCCGCATGGTGAATTCCACCTCGGCATGCTGCACCGGCAGGGAGGAAAAGGTCCGGTGATGGTCGACCCGGACGATGTTGCCTCCGGCGGCGGCGATGATTTTCGTCACGTCTGCAAGGGAGCCGGGTATATCCCGGAGGTGGGCAAGCAGCCGTACCAGTCGTTGGGAGCGCACCAGGCCGCGCTGGATGATGGACGAGAGAACCGGCATGTCGATGTTGCCGCCCGAGAGCACAATGCCTGTTTTTTTTCCCTTGAAGCGCCCGACATGGGCGATTACTGCCGCCAGTCCGGCGGCGCCGGCGCCTTCCACTACCGTCTTTTCCACTTCAAGGAGGAGGAGCACCGCCTTTTCAATCTCCTCCTCAGAAACCGGCAACACCTCGTTGACCAGCCGCCGGATGATCGGCAGGGTCAGGGTTCCGGGTTTCTTGACCGCGATGCCCTCGGCAATGGATGGTGCCCCGAATCGAGGCTGCCGACCGGCCAGGGCGTCGATCATGCTCGGGTACAGTTCGCTCTGCACGCCGAATATTTCGATGCCGGGGAGCAGGGACTTGGCCGCGGTCGCGTTGCCGGCCAGCAGACCGCCGCCGCCGACCGGAATCAACAGGACATCGAGGTCGCCGCATGCCGCCATCATTTCCAGGGCAATCGTGCCTTGGCCGGCGATGACGCGCGGATCGTCGTAGGGATGGACCAGGAAAAGGCCCCTTTCCCTGGAAAATCGCAGGGCCAGTTGGACGGCCTCTTCCAGACCTTCGCCCTCGAGCATCACCTCGGCGCCGAAGGAGCGGGTATGTTCGACCTTGAGGGTAGGAGTGTGCAGCGGCATGACAATCACCGCAGGGATGCCGAGACGCTGGGCGTGATAGGCAACCGCCTGGGCATGGTTGCCGGCGGAGGCCGCAACCACCCCCCGGCGGCGCTCGTTTTCATCAAGACCGAGCAGGCAGTTCAGGGCGCCGCGGTCCTTGAAGGACCCGGTGAACTGCAGGTTCTCGAACTTGAGAAAAATCTCGGCCCCGACGATCCGACTCAGCACCTGTGAAAAAAGACACGGAGTTTCCACAACTCCTCCGGCTATTGCTCCGGCGGCATTGCGGATATCATCAAGTGTTATCTGCATGGTTTTATTGAAACCTATCCGGGCCCTTTGGGAAAGTCATTTTTCACGTCCGCCCTTTTGGAGCACAAAGGACTCGGGTGGACCCGTGCTGCACCGGTATTCGTCTCCCCGGTTCCGCCCCGGCGCATCCCCGGATTTTCCGTTCACCGGTTCACGATCTGGCTGAAGGCGGATTGAATGTCCGGGAAGGAATGGACAAAACCCCTTGCCCGCAGGACCCGGGGAATGACCTTCCGGCTGTTACCAGGAGGACTGCCTATTCCCAGCCTGAACACCGGGAGCACGGAACAGGGAGGCCCCGGGCAGGTTGATCACCGTGTCGTGCCCGCCTGCGCCGGTCTGCCATTCGCCGGGGAAATGGCAGGGCCGGCAGGAACACCGAGGGAGAACGGTTTTATCCTGCCGGCTGTCGGCGTGGGAGGGAAATGCCCGCCCGAGAGTTCAGGCGGGGAATGCGTCTCATTTCCTCACGGGGAGGAAATTCCCGGGTAATCATTACCGGCCGCGGTTTTGCCGCATCCTGTACCCGATCCAAGTTCCTGGAACGTTCATGGTCTGCAGTTCACGGAATAAATGTTCGATGTGGGTGAATTCCGCAATCATGTCTCAAAGAGTGCAAAGCAAATAACGTGCCATCCATCACACCGATGTGCAGGGAATCGTGACCGCCCGCGGATCCTGCTGCAGCGGCTGCTGCTGTTCGGGAGGCGGGATTCTTTTTCACGGCCCGGAACAAAATTCAAACCGTTGTTGCCGAAACCCGGCAGGGTCCCGGCAGAGGAAGAATACGGCTGGAGCAGGCTATTGTCCCAATCGGGGCAGGAACCACCTCCGGATTCCGGCTTGGCAGGACCTGTCCGGCCGGATCGGAAACGGTCATCCCTGTCGGAAAGGGCCGATCACGGCGGGATGGACGGTTCCGAGGAGAGGGGCTCGATTCACCAGTTCCCGCCGGGGTTGCCGGGAGGCTTACAGGCCCCCGGCGTACTCGGAAGAAGATGGAGTTCCTCCGGCAAAAGGAACGGCAACAAGCTGCGTTTTTTTTGAGCTGATTTTTGCCTGGAGGAAGAATTAGTTGTTCATAAACCCACCACCTCTGGTGGTGGACCCGGATAGGTTCTACCGATCCGGCGAAAAATAAAATAGGCTTCTCCTCCGGGAAAGCCCCTTTGCAGGAGCAAAGGAGGAAAAG
>DSAE01000011.1 GCA_011372855.1 Desulfobacteraceae bacterium | reverse complement strand
CACGGAAGTTAAGCTCTCCAGCGCCGATGGTACTGCACGGGCAACTGTGCGGGAGAGTAGGTCGCCGCCGAATTCTTCTTCCAAGCCCCCATGGGTCATATCCCATGGGGGCTTTTTTTATCCAACCAGAGCCGGGAGGCGATGGACCGGCACAAGCGCAGGAAGTGTCCCATCAAAATCGAAATCGGGATCGAAATCGAAATCGAAAACCCTCCGCCATACGCTGGCCGGGGCCAGCGCAATCACGACAAGGGAAACCCAACCATACCAGTCCGTTCAGGATTCAATCCCGACGGGGAGTGAGCGCTTCGCGACCAAGCCGAAGGCTTCATACTTAAAACCTCGCCCCTCGTGCCGTTCGTGACGGCGAACAGCAGCCTGCTGCCCTCCGGCTTCTGATTTTTGGCTTCTGGTATATTCTTACAAAATCGGCTCTTTTTTTATTGTTTGAGTCGGTAGACAAAAGATGGTAGGAAATATGATTCGAAGTTAAAGGTTTAGTGTCGCCCGCTGGAAAGGGCATCCGGCATGAGCAGATTTTCCCCCCAGGGTGGGGGGAACAGAAATTGAGGCCTCCCTGATCCCGAATACATTGAGAGAATCTCCCTTCCGTCTCCGACCGGATACCTCCCGCAGTTGATATAATAGAGAGTGGATCAGCAAAACACGTGAACGAAAACAGAGCATCCGGCAGTCTGTATGTGGTTGCCACGCCCATCGGCAATCTTGAGGACATCACGCTTCGGGCCAGGCGGGTTCTTGAGGAGGTTTCCCTGATTGCCTGTGAGGATACCAGGCACACCGTCAAACTGCTCAGCCACCTTGGCATCTCTACCCCGCTCACCAGCTATTACCGGGAAAAGGAGCAGCTGAAGACCGCCCGGCTGCTGAAAAAAATGCAGAACGGGCTGGATATCGCCCTGGTCACCGATGCCGGTACCCCTTCCCTGTCCGATCCCGGCGCCGTCCTGATTCGTGAAGCCAGGGAGGCAGGCATATCGGTTATCCCTGTTCCCGGACCTTCCGCGCTCACCGCGGCGGTATCCGTTGCCGGACTGGAAGCGAACGGTTTCTTTTTCGGTGGCTTTCCCCCGGTTAAAAAAGGGATGCGGGAGAAATTCTTCCAGCGTCTGGCCACCCTCCCTTATCCTCTCGTTTTCTATGAATCGCCGCGCCGTATCGCAAGCTCCCTGAAGCTATGCCAGGCGGTTTTCGGCGACCGCCGGGCCATGCTCTTCAAAGAGCTGACCAAACTCCATGAAGACTGCTTCCGGGGGAGGTTGAGCGAAATTCTCACGCAGATCGGGGACAGCATACGCGGCGAACTGGTCTTCATCATTTTTCCGCCCGGCGAATCAAACGAACAACCCCCCGATAATTTGCACGAACTCCTTGCATGGTATAAAAAACAACCCGGCATGAGTTTGAAGGATGCTGTCGGAAGGATCAGCCAAGACCTCAACCTGCCGCGCGGCAAAGTATACAGGGAAGCTCTTGCCGTCTGGAAAACCGGAGACTGATCCAGTGACGCCAACCCTGACCCCGGGAAAAAAAATCTGTTTTTCCATTGACCGAGGCGGGACCTTCACCGATTGGACAAAAGGGTCTTTACCGAGAAGCTGCTCTCTCACCCATCCGAATCGGAATTGAATTCTCTTTGCGTGGTCCAGAAGATCTTTTGATTAAGCTTTACATTCCACCTTGCATCCTGTACCCGGCGTAGCCGGCTGGACCGGCACGCTTGCCGGGCCGGCTGATCAATGGTATGTTGGGAACGTTGAAAGACAATCCTGATCATCCAATCGGCAAACGGAAATTCCCATGAACTACGAACAATTCGGTATCAGCAGGGATGAGGCCCTTGCCCTGCTCAACGGATACATCGCCAACCCGAATATGATCAAGCACTGCCTGGCCGCCGAGGCGGTTATGCGGGCACTTGCACGACAGCTGCAGGAAAATGAAGACAAGTGGGGGTTGGCCGGACTGCTCCATGACCTTGACGTGGAACACCAACCCGACCTGGCGGTGCATACCACGGAAACGGTCCAGGTGCTGGAAGAGCATGGCATTGACGGACAAATCATCGACGCGGTCCGGATGCACAACGAAAAGGCGCACGGTCGCAAGCGTCACACCGTTTTTCATCATGCCCTGGCCGCCGGCGAGACGGTGACCGGTCTGGTGACGGCTGCGGCCCTGGTCCATCCGGACAAAAAACTCGCCTCGGTCAGACCGAAATCGGTCCGCAAACGGTTCAAGGAAAAGGCCTTTGCCAAAGGCGCCGACCGGGAGATTATCCGTGAATGCGAGCTCATCGGTCTTGAAGTCAACGAACTCTGCGACCTGGCCTTGCAGGCCATGCAGGAAATTGCCGACGATCTGGGGATGTGAGGGACCCGGCTGCGCCGGGAGTTGGCAGTCAGCAGTCGGCAGCGCCCCACCCCGCCGATGGCGGGGACGAATGAGGAGACTACCATAAACCTCAAGCCGATTGATTGCAGGAGTAAATTTCCACCAATTTTGCCCGCACCTATCTGCTTGATTT
>DSAE01000267.1 GCA_011372855.1 Desulfobacteraceae bacterium | reverse complement strand
TTCAGACATCCTGATCTCGGGAGATTTTATCATGATACCAGTTCGTAGACCAGACGCAGGGAAGTGCCTGGGAACATGGTCATGGTGTCATTCAACTCCTCGCATAAATGGCGCAGTGTTTCTCCGCTCATTCGATTGGCCAGTTGATGCAGGCGGACCGTAAGGGTTCCGGCATTCTTATCGGGAAGAAGATCCGCCTCGGTGGCGTAAACCGCCCGCAGCAGACTCCGGGCATCGTTATGCCGGCTCATTTTTTCCCTGACGATTGTTGCCATCGCGGTCTCTGCCCGGTAGGCGATCATCTTGATCGTGTCGATGAAATGTTTGCTTTGTACGGCAAGACGCCTGAATCGATCCTCTCCGGGTAGGTCCGCCATGGCCACATGCTTCGGGGTCGCCTTCCGGCAGGCCTTCAGTTCCGCCGCCTCATGTTCCAGGGCAAGTATCTCTTCGTGTAGTTCCGCCTTTGCCTGCTGATATTTTTCCACATGGCCAGGTTCGATCGTGTCGTGCAGCATGAGCGCGCCGAACTCCTTGCGTTTCCGGTTCAGCAGATTCACTGTTTTACGCACCTCGCCATCCGTTTCCCGGTACTGAGGGTTCACCACCCGCGTGGTCTCGGAAACTTCCTCGGTGGCATAGTCGATCAGGCGGTCAAGATTGTAATGTTGGCGCATATAACCGAAAAAGTTTTCCTGTGACCATCTGGCAAACATCGCCGCGGCAACAAGCTCGCACTCATTGGTATAATCGGTGGCGAGGATCGAGGTCTGCCGGCCGCTTTTTCGCAGCTTGCGGATCTCCCGAACCCACAACTCCCGGGCCAGGAGCACCCCCCGCTCGGCAAGCATCATGTCCACAACATTGCCGTCGGCAAGCCGCACCCGATGACGCCGGAATTCCACCTCCGGCCAATCCACCCCCGGGTGCTTGTTGTACGTCAGGCAGGCGATCTTTTTTGCCCGCATTCGCTCCATGAACGACGGGCTGTAGCCTTCCCGGTCGAACACCAGCGTGAAACGGTGCGGCAAGGAGGATGACGCCATCAACTCAAGAAGAGCTGGCTGGCCGGGAACCTCACGTTCCAGGCGCGGGACGATCTCCTCTTCCAGAACCTGCAACAGGCCGGGATCAACAGCCTTGTTCACCACAAAAAAAGGGCGACCATCCATGGCATTGATCCAGTAATCCACGGTTGCCCGCAGGCACAACTTTTCCCGGCTGACATAATGACGCGGCAACTCCGTCTGGCTGCCGTGATAAACCCGGACATGGCCGTCCACATAGAAAACCCCAGCAGCATCCGGCTCCTGCTCCATCCATTCCCGGCACAACTCCCCGGACCACGCCTCCGGTTCGCCCTCATGCGATAACACCCCGATTTTCTCCCGCAGGGTCCTGGCCTCGGGGATACGATCAATGCCAAGAAGCTTGCCCCATTCGCCAGGGGAGCAATAGCGCAACGATTCTACCGTCTTCAGCCGGGCCAGGGCCATGAATGCCAGAAACATGAAGATCGTGTCCATCCGGTAAAATCCACAGGGAAGGCGGAAATACCGCTCTGTATGCGTGAGCAGGCCGACCGCGAGAAGCGCCGGCAGGGCGAACAGGACCCCTGCGTTCGAGACATCGTGACAGCCGGCAAATACCGGCGGGAACGCCTCGCACCCGAAAATGCTGGTGGCCAGTCGCCCAATGACGTCCGTCGCCCCCATGCCGATAACCGCCGATGCGTCTATGGCGTTTCGCTCGCTTTTGCTGCTCGCTGACTGGACACCTCCGGCTTCCTTGCCGTTTTTTTTAGTGGCTTATGGAGCTTGCCCGCCTGCAGCGCCTTGCGCAGCGTATCTGCCAGTAAATCGAGTCGGGCCGCAACTTCTCCTGTCTCCAGACCTTCATCAAAAAGATCATGGGCGGCACGGAGCACATCCGGAGTCAAGACCGCCGCCCCACGTCGTCGCGGCGGCTCGAAAAAACCGGCAATGCCATTCTGCCTGTACAGCTTCACGTAGCGCTTTACGCTTATCGGGCTGACCCCAAACGCCCGACAGATCTCAGACTGCTTGGCACTGCCGTTGATATAAAACTGGCTCGTTATCATCCGAAAGGAGCGAACATCATCCACGTCGTGGGTAAAGACCGGCAAATTACCGTAAAAATAGGTGAGACTGTTTTGCTCACGCACAAAGCCAAGGTTGGCGTTGATCAGGGTCATGCCCTGGGCAAAAACAGGGAGCTGAAGTTGCGGCATAAGGCACCTCGTCAAACGGCAGAATGCAATCTGAAACTGAATCCCGGTACCGTATCAAAATCCCGGCTCAGCAGCAAGAACCACCCGTGACAACCAGGATAAAAATAATTATTTAAACAGCAAATCAATATGTTGGTAACATTGAATTCTTGTAAAGCGTAATCTCGAGATCAGGATGTCTGAACTTTCTTCTCGTGAATATGATCTTCACCAACGGCGTTCAAGGCTGGCAGCGCATCCGTCCGTATGGTCTGCCCTGGCTGCATATGGAAAGCGAGAAAAGAAGATACGGTTTCTTTGGAAAC
>DSAE01000009.1 GCA_011372855.1 Desulfobacteraceae bacterium | reverse complement strand
TCAAGGCATGGGAGTCGACAAGAAACGGAATGAAGGCCGGGGTTAACTGGCAGTTCACTGCTGAAGATGCCCGGATCAAACTGAACCGTCTTTATCCAATATTAGAGATGTGACAGGACACTATGCCCAGACCGAGCTCGCTGTCGATCATGGGCTGCTGGGAGTGCTCGGACAGATCGATGATCTTGAGGCGGCGGTGGCCGGCGGCGATTCGTCCCTGGGCATATATTCCCCCGGCATCGGGGCCCCGGGCCTTCATTCCACAGGTCATTTTTTCGACGGCCTGCACGTCCGCCGGTGCATCGTCAAATCGGATCTCGCCGCATATCCCACACATTATTGCATATTTCCGTCAGGTTCTTGAGATGTATCGTTTATCCTGTTTATCTGCCGCTTCCATCGTGCAGGGATTTTTTGGGTCAGGGACCGAGCTTTTCGGCCAGGGGCCGGAACTGGAGGCTGTAGAGCATCTGGAGATACCTTCGGGTCTCCATCCGCTCCAGGTTGGAGACGTAGCGCCAGAATCCGTAAATCCTGGCAAAGGTCATCATCCTGTCGGCATACAGTCTCCAGGTGTATTTTGCCTGCACCCGGTCGATTCCGCCCCTGGCGACCCGTTCCCAATAGCCGGGTTCCTCCGCGCAGCGGGTGAAAAAGAGCGCCAGGGTCCGGGCGGTGGCATCCTCGTAATTGGGATCGATGTGGAAGCCGGAAATCCCGTTTTCGATTATTTCCATGGGGCCGCCGAAACAGGTGGCAAAAGTCGGCAGGCCCGATCCCATGGCCTCGATGACCGTCAGACCGAATGCCTCAAAGAGGGCCGGCTGTACAAAAGCGCCGCGGAGATCGGCGACCCGCCGGTACAGTTCCCCGGCCGTCTGCTTGTCCAGCTGCATCCCCAGCCAGCGGACCTGGCTGTCGAGATCGTACTGGTCGAACAACTGGTGCATCAGGTGAATCTGTTCCACCTCCTCCGCGTCCTTGGATGCCGCCGGATTGATGTGACCGCCGATGACCAGGAGATTGGCCTGTTTCCTCAGTTCATCGCTGCCGCCGTACAGGCGGACGAGTCCGGTCAGGTTTTTTATCCGGTCCAGCCGGGCCATGGTCAGAATAAGCGGCTTGTCCGGCTCCCTGATCATGCCGCGGCTGAGGTCATGCTGCTGTTCGCCGAAGAGCATGGAATCGATTTCCCCGCTCAGATGCATGAACCGCCGGTCCTGGTCCCCGGCGGGAAAATAAATGTCCGGGTCCGCGCCCGGCGAGACGATATTGAATTTGGGATCATAGACGTCGATGCCGTGAATGACCCGATAGAGGCCGGGCATGGTGAAGGTCATGTAGCTTTCGTACTGGCCGGGATTGTCCTCGGTACCGGCAATCTCCTGGTAGGTGCTGGCAATGATGAAATCGGCCGCGTTCATGGAGATGAGATCGGCGGTGAACTGACAGGAGAAATGGTACTGGGCGTCGTTCTGCTGCCAGTAGAGGTCCGAATAGAGATATTTCGCCTTTTCCAGGGCATGGGCGATGTTGCATTGCGTGACGCCGAGCTGGGCGGACATCAGCGAGGCGACCAGGTTGCCGTCGGAGTAGTTGCCGACTATGAGGTCGGGCCTGCCGCCCAGTTCGGCAAGGAGTTCCTTGGCCGCCTCGTGGGCGAACTGTTCGAGATAGGGCCAGATTTCAAAGCGGGAGATCCACCGGGGAATCACCAGCCCCTCGGTGTTGCGGAACGGGACGCGGAGAATGGTGCTGTTTTTGGTGCCGGAAATGGACTCCGTCCGCAGATGGCAGGTCGTCCCCTCGGACTCTGGTATCAGCCTGGTCAGGACAATGATCCGCGGATCAATGTCCAGCCCCTGTTCGCCGAGCCGGTGCCGCATTTCATGTTCAAGCGCCCTCACCTGGTCGAGGATGTACACGACCTGGCCGCCGGTGTCCGGCCGGCCGAGAACGTTTCCCTGGCCGAAGAAGCCATGCGGGGAGAGGATGGCGATGGAGAAAATCATGGGAATTTTGCCCAGGAAGATTTCCAGGGTTCCCGGAGAAGGCGCCTCCAGGATGTCGAGGAGGATCGCCATGGTTTCCTTGACCTGGCCGACGGTCCGGCCCCAGCCGGGCTCAAAGCCAAGATCCTTCATGTCCACCCTGATGGCTTCCCACTGTTCGGCGTCATCCCTGTCGCGCAGCACCCGCCTCGCCTCCCGCAGGGCGCGGCGGAGCTCGTCGGTGCTGGCGATCACCTCGTTGACCATGAGCTGCTGGTCCCGGTAGCGGTGCAGCTGCAGAAAACGGAGCAGCCGGTTGTCCCCGCGGTTCAATTCCTGAAAAAGACCGCTGGACAACCGCCGGTTGAGGAATTCTACGCCGCGGCCTATGGAACGTTCTTCCTGCAGTTTGAAAAATTCCCGGGAAAACGGTTCAAAATCGATTTCCAGCATCCAGGGTTGCGAATTTCTGCCGGTCACGACCTGTTCCTTGAAGTGGAGCAGGTCATTGGGAGCAATGATTTCCAGGGACAGGGTTTCCAGGTGGATGCGGATGTAGATCCAGCGGGCCACTC
>DSAE01000212.1 GCA_011372855.1 Desulfobacteraceae bacterium | reverse complement strand
GTCCGATGGCATCTCTCCCCTGTCCGGGCCGCTGTCATGCCGCCCGGAATGAACCACTGCATTCATGACCAGAGCAAATATCCTGATCTACATTGCCATCGCCGTTATCTCGATGAGCTTCTGGGCGATGCTGAATCAGCCCGAAATCGAGCCGGCCTGGCCGAGCCGGATCCAGGGGTTTTCCTTCTCGCCCATGCGGGCGTGGCACGATCCCGTGAAAAACGAACTGCCCACCGAGGAGGAAATCGACGCCGACCTGAAACTGCTGGCCGACAAGACCAACGCGATCCGGACCTACACGGTGGAGGGGGTGCAGGCCAGCATCCCGGCCCTGGCCCGCAAGCACGGCATCAATGTGACGCTCGGCGCCTGGCTCGACGACGACCTGGAGAACAACGAGCGCCAGATCGAAACCGTGATCAAGGTGGCCCGGGAAAACTACCGCAACGTCATCCGGGTCATCATCGGCAACGAAACGCTTCTGCGGGAGGAGTTGACGGTCAAGCAGCTCACCGCCTATCTCGACCGGGTGCGCAAGGCCCTTTCCATGCCCGTGAGCACCGCCGAACCCTGGCACGTCTGGGTCAACAACCCGGAACTGACGGAACATGTCGATTTCATCGCCACCCATATGCTGCCCTACTGGGAAGGCATCCACCTGGACCGGGCGATCGACTATGTCATTAACCGCGTCAACCTTCTGGAAAGCACCTTTCCGGGAATCCCGATCGTCATCGCCGAAGCAGGATGGCCGAGCAACGGGCGCACCCGCCGCGAGGCCGTGGCCTCCCCCGCCAACGAAGCGGTTTTCCTGCGCCGTTTTCTCGACCGGGCCGAGGAGCTGAACTACGTCTACTATGTCATGGAGGCCTTCGATCAGCCCTGGAAGCGGACCTCCGAAGGGGCGGTCGGCGCCTACTGGGGGGTGTATGATGTTCACCGCAACCCCAAGTTTCCCTTCACCTCCCCCATCGTCAACATTCCGGAATGGCGGGCCCTGGCCGGCATTTCCGGGATCGTCGCCATCATCACCTTCACCCTGCTGCTGATTGACAGCCGGACCCTGCGCACCCGCGGCCGCGGTTTCCTGGCAATCATTGCCTATCTCGCCGCCACCGGCGCGGTCTGGATCGTGTACAAGTACTCCCGCCAGTATCTGACCGTGACCTCGGTACTGGTCGGCTTTCTGATGCTGTTCGGCATTATCGGGGTGGTCATCGTTCTGCTGGCCGAGGCGCACGAATGGGCCGAATCCCTCTGGGCCGCCTTCCGGCGGCGGCCCTTTACGCCGGTGCAGGTCGCCGATGAGGACCTGCCCATGGTTTCCGTGCATATCCCGGCCTACAACGAACCGCCGGAGATGATGATCGACACCCTCGATGCCCTGGCCCGCCTGGAGTATCCCCGTTTTGAGGTCATCGTCATGGACAACAACACCAGGGACCCGGCCGTCTGGCAACCGGTGCGGGACCATTGCGCCAGGCTCGGGCAGCGGTTCCGGTTCTTTCACGAAGACAAGCTCGCCGGCTTCAAGGCCGGGGCCCTGAACTACGCCCTGGCCCGGACCGCCCCGGAAGCCGAAGTGGTGGCGGTCATCGACAGTGACTACATGGTGACCCCCGACTGGCTGAGGGACCTGGTGACGCAGTTCACCAAACCTTCCGTGGCCATTGTCCAGGCGCCCCAGGATTACCGCGACGACAGCGACAACCTGTTCAAGGCGATGTGCTACGCCGAATATCGCGGCTTTTTCTATATCGGCATGGTCACCCGCAACGACCGCAACGCCATCATCCAGCACGGGACCATGACCATGGTGCGCAGATCAGTGCTCGAGGAGGTCGGCGGCTGGGCTGAATGGTGCATTACCGAGGATGCCGAACTGGGGCTGAAAATTTTCGAAAAGGGGCATGAAGCAATCTATGTCGCCAAAAGCTACGGCCGCGGGGTGATGCCGGACACCTTCGTCGACTTCAAGAAGCAGCGCTACCGCTGGGCCTACGGCGCGATGCAGATCATGCGCCGCCATGCCCGCGCCCTGCTGTGGCGGGGCCGGTCACGGCTCACCCATGGGCAGCGCTACCATTTCCTGGCCGGCTGGCTGCCCTGGATCGCCGACAGCATTAACCTGCTGTTCACCCTGGCCGCCATCGCCTGGTCCATCGCCATGATCCATTATCCCCTCAAGTTCGATCCGCCCCTGGTGATCCTGTCCGCCCTGCCCTTGTCGCTCTTTGTCTTCAAAATGGCCAAGATGTTCTATCTCTACCGCAGCAGGGTCAAAGCGTCGCTTACCCAGACCCTGGCCTCGGCCATTGCCGGTTTGTCGCTGTCCCACACCATCGCCAAGGCCATCCTGTACGGCTTCGTGACCAAAAGCATCCCCTTTTTCCGGACGCCGAAAATCGTCCGGGGCCGCGCCGTCTGGAATGCCCTGCAGTCCGCGCGCGAGGAGGGGCTGATCTTGACGGCCCTGCTGTCGGCGGCATATGTCATTTTCCAGCGGCACGACCCGGGAACCCTGGACGTGCTGATCTGGATCATGGTCCTGCTGGTCCAGTCGATCCCCTACCTGGCCGCGGTCATCATGGCCGT
>DSAE01000248.1 GCA_011372855.1 Desulfobacteraceae bacterium | reverse complement strand
TCCCCTGGACCTCTATGCCACCGGCCCAACGGGGACGTGCGCCCAAAATCATGCCAACCTGCTCAATTATCCCCAGCGGCAACACATTTGCGCCCGACAAACTCTGCACACCTTCTGTTTTTTTATCCCCTCAGCTCTGTCTCGTTACTGACGCTTACCCCTACAACTTTAATTTGACGGGGCCGTGCCCGGGTGATGGTGAGCTTCATGGTTTCGTTGTCGTGGCAGTCGCCGCAGCCCACGGGGTTGGCGATCTCGCCGCCGTGCCGGGCCCACTTGCCGGTGTAGAAGTCTTCCTCGCCGATCTTGTCAATCAGCCGGGGCACATCCGTCGATTTGCAGGTCCAGCAGGCCGTGGGCATGGGGCCGGCGCCGGCATCGGTGGGGCCGCCGGTCCGCAGGGTATTGATGTTGTCCTCCAGCATGTAGAAGTGGCCGCGGGGGGCGTTGTAATCCTTGGAAAAGCCGTATCCGGCCCACAGGACGACCAGGGCGGGGTTTGACTCGAGCATGTCGTCGATTTTGTCGCTTTTTCTGGTCTGCATGTATGAGTCATACTGGCGCTGGTAGTGCTTGCCCCACTCGGAGCTGCGCGACTCGAATTTCTTGATGGGCGGCACGGTGTTCAGGGCCTGCTGCTCCGCCTTGTTCTCGTTGATCGAGATGGCCAGTAATGCCATGGGCACGATGGCCGCCACTGAGATCGCCGTAACTACTGTTGTCTTTTTCATTCCTTGATTTTTCCTTCCAGGCATTTACTTGTTTGCATCAGATTTCCTTTATCCCTATGTTGTCCGGAGTCGCGGTCAGACCCCTGACCCTGCCGTGCGGCACATCCCGGTGACACGTCCAGCAAACGCGTTCGACCCCTCCACTGCCGCCGGTGCGGTACAGTTCGTCCATTGCCGTTATTTCCGAAACGATCTCCCGGTGACAGGAAATGCAGTTGGCCTGAATCCTTTGCCGGGCGTCTTCGCTTGCCCTGATGTTCCGGCCCTCATAGGTTCGGAAGGTCATGGCGTAGGAATGGTTGAATCCGTCCCGGGACTTGGCGAGAATTTTGTCAACGAGGGATTCCCGCGGCAGGTGGCAGTCGACGCAAGATGCCTTCCCCCGGTGCGAACTGTGCTGCCAGGTCGCGTAGGGGGTGTTCATGGTGTGGCAGTTGATGCAGACCTTCGGATCTTCCGAAAGGTACGAGGTTGCCTTGGACGCGTGGACGACATAGGCAAACATCCCGAAGGCCGACACAACCGTGAGAACCGAAACATATTTCATGAGTGTATTTGTTTTCATCCGTCCCTCCTCCTTTTGTTCACAAAAGCCCTGATGAACCGGGCCCCGGGTTTCATTTTGTCTGAAACTCCTGGCCGCGCGGTGTTTGGTCTTATTAAAGCAAAGGGTATGCCAGAAAAAATATATAATAATGTCAGTAAATTATATGGCAGCGGTGCGATATTGTTACCGTGTGGTAACCTGACAGGATAAATTGTGTTACCGTGTGGTAGCGTGTGCCGCTGAACCCGGAAATCGTGGTTTGTGTCCAGTCTGAAGGCTGTTCGGCTGCAGGCTTTTGTATGGCCGATGATGGAATTCGTGGCGTCTGCCGAGGGAATGTGATAATTGTACCGGCAGGAATAATTTTTGTTTCATACCGGGCGTGGATGCTACCTGATGGCGGATCCACTGCCTTCCTGCTGAAATGTTGAACCGGCCTGACCGGCCGGGACGAGGGTCGTCATGAAAAGGAAATGCGCGGAAACATCTCCCGAAGCAACAGCCGCCCGGAAAAAAAGTGAGGGGGGCCTTGCCGACATCGTCGCCTGCGATTCGGCCATCTGCTTCATCGACGGCAAGTTGGGAAGGCTTGTCTACCGCGGCTACGATGTCCGGGATCTCGCCCGGCACAGCACATTCGAGGAGGTCGCCTATCTCCTCTGGTACGGTCGTCTGCCCGGACGCACGGAATTTCATGCCTTTATCGACGGCTTTACCGGGAGCATGACCCTGCCGGTGGAAACCACGATGATTCTGCGCATGTTCCCGAAAGCGGCCACCCCCATGGAGGTCCTGCGCACCGCGGTTTCTTCCCTGGGTCACTGGGACCCGGACAGCAGCAACACCCGTCTCGACGCCTGCCTGAGGAAGGCCCAGCGCCTTACCAAGAGGATCCCCCTCATCCTGGCCGCTCACCAGCGGCTCCGGGAAGGTCTGGAGCCGCTGGCGCCCGTTCCCAACCAGAACATCGCCTATAATTTTCTCTATACCCTCCAGGGCAGGGAGCCGGACGCGGAAATCGTGCGCGCCCTCGATGTCGCGCTCATTCTCCATGCCGACCATGAATTGAACGCCTCGACGTTCGCGGCCCGCGTCACCGCGGCGACCATGGCGGATATTTACTCCGCCGTGACCAGCGCCATCGGCACGTTGAAGGGACCCCTGCACGGCGGTGCCAATACGGAAGTCATGAAGGTGCTGCGGGAAATAGGGTCCTTCCGGGAAGTCAGTGGGTAACCCCCATGCACCCCGGCGGGTATGGCGCCATCTGAGTAAAGTCGGGTTGCGGAGCGAAGAGACCGCAAAAGTCTCGTAGCGCAGCAACCCTTTCCG
>DSAE01000116.1 GCA_011372855.1 Desulfobacteraceae bacterium | reverse complement strand
GCCCGGGATTGGGGTTTCCTGCGATACTATCCCCATGTCGTCCCCGACGATGAGACCCTCAGGCGCTGGCAGACCAGCGAGTGGCCGGCGTACCAGGACTGGCTGGACCGACATTCCATACTCACCAGGGAACAATGGCGGCGGCAGCACAACCTGGCCGGAAAGGCCTCGGGAAAAATCAGGATCAGCATTGTGACCCCGGTTTTTAACACCGATCCGCCCATTCTGACCGAATGCATTCTTTCAGTCCGGGTCCAGACCTCTCCGCTCTGGGAGCTTGTTCTGGTCGATGACCGGTCTACCAGGGAAGAAACCCGGAGAGTGCTCAGATCAGGAATCTGCCGGGACCCCCGCATCACGGTCATATTTTCGGAACCGGAATCGCCCGGCGGCATCTCGGCTGCATCCAATCGGGGGATAGCCGCGGCCCGGGGAGAATTCATCGTCTTTTTGGACCACGATGACCGCCTTGCCCCCGAAGCCGTTCAGTCCCTCATCAACGCCATTGAAAACGATCCCACCCTCGATATTCTCTATTCGGACCGGGACATGATCTCCCCGGCCGGCAAGCGGTTCATGCACCTGATGAAACCGGACTGGTCGCCGGAAAATTTGTACGGCGGCAACTACATCTTTCACCTCATGTGCTACCGGCGGGAACTGATTCTGCGGGCCGGAGGCCTGCGCTCCGCCTATGACGGTTCGCAGGATTACGACCTCATCCTGCGCTGCATGGAATTTTCCCCCCGAGTCAAACACCTGCCGCAGGTCCTCTATCACTGGCGGCAGCACGCTGAATCCGTCGCCATGGCCGATGACGCGAAAAGCTATGCCTTTGAGGCGGGCATGGAGGCCCTGCGGGATGCGCTGCGGAGGAGGAACATCCGGGCGGAAGTCACGGAGAACGAATCGCTGTGGCGGGGCAATTACCAGATATCCCTGCCCCTTCCCCCCCGGGAGCAGATCGGCTGCATCACTGTTCCAGCGGCGGCCGAACCCGACCAATACGCCGCTGTTATCCGGGAAAGCCCTGTCCTTGCCGATCCTCCGCCCTACATCTTCATTGTGGGGGAGGAATGCCGCCCCGCCGATGCGGAAAGCATCGGCATCCTGGCATCCTGGCTGACCCTGGAAAACGTCGGCATGGCCTCGGGCTGCCTGCTCGACAACGAACGGAAATTTCTATATGCCGGCATGTTCTATGGGGAGAAAGGGGAAATAATCACCCCCTATGCCGGTTATGACCATACCGAGCCCGGATACATGGCTATAACCAAAACCGCCAGGAATATCAGCGCCCCGAACCCCTTTTGCGTCATGATCAGGACGGAGCTGTGGCGGCAGCTCAACGGATTCGACTCCCGCTTCCGCTGCCCCCATGCCCTGCTTGATTTTGCCCTCTCCGCCCTCCAGACCCGGTGGCGCATCGTCTACGTCCCCGCGGCTGTTTTTACCGCAAAAACTTCGCGTCTCAACGTACTGAATGCATTGCCGGAAAGAACAATTTTCCACCATAAGTGGGAAAGCCGGCTGCGGCTGGGAGATCCTTATTACAGTCCCAATCTCAAAAAGACGAGTATTCAGTACGAACTTGCTTGAACCCGCGGCCGGAAGTGCTTATGATTAGATAATCGCCTGACCGCAACATGCATTCAACAAGGTAGCGTATATGAACCCTTCTTTCTTTCTCAAATTTGTGTTTCTTGGCTCCCTCTCACTCTTTCTCCTCTTCCCGAACCCCGGCACCGCGGGCTGCGATTGGGGTGAACATCCGGTTTCCCTCGAAGCAATCGACAAACCGGTGAGGGATATTCTGCGGGACATTGAAAAACAGACGGATTACGCCATTGAAGTAGATGATGAAACCGTCCTGAACAGCACCAAGACAATTATCCTCAAGCAGGCCCCGCTCAATCAGGCCCTCAGCCGCCTGCTGAAAGAGCTCAATTTTTCGGTTATCTGTGACAATGAACAGAAAAAACTCAACCTCGTGTTTCTGGACAAAAAGACACCTCCGTCGAGCATGACCGCCAGAATGGAAATCGATGAAACCGGGGAAGGGGGCATGAACGACGTATCCGTCGCCTTTGCCGAATACCAGAACAACCCCGCCACAGAGTCGATACCGGATCCGCAGGACCAGGACGAAACGATCATGGCCGGAGCAAGTAGAGCCTTCGAGGAATTTACCAACTCCCCGACACCGTCTTCCCAGGAAGCCCAGGAACACGATGAAACGATCATGGCAGAAGCCAGCACCGCCTTCGAGGAATTCATGAATCCCGCGAAACCGTCCGCCAGGGAAGCAGAACCCTCGGAACACGATGAAACGATCATGGCCGGAGCCAGCACCGCCTTCGAGGAGTTCTCCAACTCCCCGACACCGTCTTCCCAGGAAGCCCAGGAACACGATGAAACGATCATGGCCGGAGCTACCACCGCCTTTGTTGAATACCAGAGGCTCAACAGGTAGTCCTGCCACGATCGAGCTTCCCGTGGAGGAAAATATTTCGGAATGCTAATGAAAACGGAAAATAAGTATGCAATACGCGAAAAAAATCTTGTATTCACCCAAAAAATCCTCTAAGATTTCCACAGAAATAAACGAGAATGCTATTCATCATCAACTATCGTTCAACTATCAGGAAGGGAGAAGACTTATGACTCTGAAAAAAATCACTTTGGCGGCCGTTTGCCTGGTCATGTCCTGTGCGTT
>DSAE01000225.1 GCA_011372855.1 Desulfobacteraceae bacterium | reverse complement strand
TAGGAGGAAAAATATGCGCACTATTATGATGGCAGTTTTCTCTCTTCTGCTTACTTTTCCGGCCCACGCCCAGGACGGCGCGGTCGCGGACGGTGACGCGCTGTTGCAGCAAATCGACCGCAACCTCAATCCCGAAACCTACGAATCGTACCGCAAGCTCGTCAACATCGAGCCGGACGGCCGGAGAAGGGAATACGTCCTGTTCACGGTGAAAAAGGGCATCGACAAGGTGGCCTCGCTGTTCATCTCTCCGGCCAGCGAGAAGGGGCGCTCCACCCTGCGATTAGGCGACAACATGTGGCTGTACATGCCCGGAGTGGGCAAGCCGATCCGCATCACCAGCCTGCAGTCGTTGGTCGGCGGGGTTTTCAACAACAGCGATATCCTGCAGCTCGACTACGCAGCCGAGTACAACGTGGAGAAGGTCGAGGAAACCGGCGACGGCTACCTGCTGCACCTGAAGGCGAAGAGCCGCGGCGTCGCCTACGATAGGGTCAGACTGTGGGCCGACCGGGAGGCCCTGCTGCCGACCCGCATCGAGTGCCTGACCGAGGCGGAGATGCTGATCAAGACCATTTATTTCAAGGAGGTCAAGGATTTCGGGGGCGGTATTGTCCGGCCGTCCATCATCGAGACCGACAGCCCCCTCTACCAGGGGTACCGTTCGGTGATGATCTTTGCCGGCATCAGGGAGAGAACTTTGGCGGACGAGGTGTTCACCCAGACGTTCATGCCCAATCTGGAATCACTGCGCTGATGAAGTAAGGGTCGGATTCGGTGGAACGACAGGAACAGGAAGGCCGTTGAATGAGAAAGATGGCAAAACGGCGGGCCTGGCTGTTTCTGACTGTTTTCCTGCTCCCGGCCCTGGTGTCCTCTGCCCTGGGAGAGGAATACAGCTTCGACATCGCGGAATTTGAAAAGAAACCGTACCATATCGGCGGCTACACGGAACTGCGGCCGGTACTGTTCGGCCTCGACACCGATGCCGCCCTGTACCGGCTCCGTTTTTTCGACCGTGACGAGGGGGATACCACAGCCGAATACAACGGCCGGCTGCAGCTTGAGGCAAGCCTGGAAAAGGGAATCGGCCGGTTCTTTGTCCGCCTCAACACCGACTATCGCGACTCGTATCTCGGCCAATCCATCGAGGCCGTCTTCTACGACGGCTATCTTTTGCTCAAGCCCTCGCCGACCCTGGTGCTGGAAGCGGGCAAGAAGACCCTGCGCTGGGGTACCGGCTATGCCTGGAATCCGGTCGCCTTTCTCGACCGACCCAAGGACCCGGATGACCCGGAACTGAACCGGGAAGGCTATATCGTGGCGACGGCGGAGATGATCAGAAGCCTGGCCGGCCCACTGCAGACCGTCTCCCTGGCCCCGGTGCTGCTGCCGGTGGACGGGGATGTCAACGATGACTTCGGCGAGTCCGATCATCTCAATTTCGGCGGCAGGATATATCTTCTGTTCGCCGATACCGACATCGATCTGCTCTTTCTGACCGGCGGCAGCCGAAGCAACCGTTACGGCATCGATTTTTCCCGCAACGTCACGTCCAATTTCGAGGTCCATGGCGAGTATGCTTTTCTGCGCGACCTCCGCAAACGGAGCATCGACTCCGCCGGATTCATCTCAGAGAAGGAAGAGGACGCCCAGAGCTGGCTTTTCGGGCTGCGGTATCTGACCGCGGCCGAAACCACCTGGATCGCCGAGTATTATCACAACGGCGCCGGCTTCAGCCGGGAGGAAATGGAGGATTTCTTCACCCTGGTCAACCGGAGTTACGATGTCTTTCAGGCAACCGGCGACGACGCCCTGCTGCGGCGGATGCGAGGTCTGGCCGAGAGCGGCTACGCCCGCATGAACCCCATGCGGGATTACCTCTATGTCCGGGCCAGCCAGAAAGAGCCCTTTGACATCCTCTACTTCACCCCGGCCGCAACCGCGATCGTCAATCTTGATGACAACAGTTTTTCTTTTTCCCCCGAGATCCTCTACACTCCGGTTACCAACCTGGAGCTGCGTCTCAAGGGATCGTGGCTGCATGGCGGCAGTTTGAGCGAATACGGCGAGAAGCAGAACGACTGGCGGCTTGAACTGCGGCTGCGGTACTACCTGTGAAAAAAGATGGGAGACGGACAGCATGCGCGACAAACTGGATATCGAGTATTTCAGAAAACGCCTGGAGGAGCGGCGGGCGGTGATCATGGCCGGGAAGGAAACAAAAAAGGATGAAAATCCGGTTGAACTTGACCAGGGGCGTCTGGGCCGGCTGTCGCGCATGGACGCCATGCAGCAGCAGGAAATGGCCCGGGCCGCGGACCGGTTGAACGATCTTGAACTGCAGCGCATCGAGACGGCGCTCAGGCGTATGGATGCCGGAGAGTACGGTTATTGTGTCGTTTGCGACGAAGAGATCGCCGAAGGGCGGCTGCGCTTTGATCCCAGCGTGCCGACGTGCATTTCCTGCGCCCGGAAGGCGGAGACGAAGTAACGGTATGGAAGGCAGCCGGCCGGCAAAGAGACCCGGAAAATGCCGGCAGGCGATTTCCAGCAGGGGGGAGCGGGGGCGGGAGAAAACGATGTTTCCCTCCTTCACGCCGGAGGTCAGATTCTTTTTTAAACTCATCTTCTACAGTTGCTAAAAAATAATTTAATTATTTCGGCATAATAAAGCATATAAAAAAAGTGTTGGCACTACGGACCATATTGCATCGCAAGGGAGCCTGTTCACGCTTCGCT
>DSAE01000188.1 GCA_011372855.1 Desulfobacteraceae bacterium | reverse complement strand
TGGAACTTGTATTTATAGTCCAGCAATTCATCCGCCAGGACCTCCATTCCGGTTTCGGCTATATTTTCTTCCCCGAGTTCCGGCAGCACATTGGAAATGTAATCGGCAAAGACCTTGTTCGGTGAAATGATCAGTATATCCTTCGAAGTCAAGGTGTCCTTGACACCTGTACAGCAGGAAGGCTATCCGGTGAAGGGCGATCGAGGTCTTTCCCGAGCCGGCCACTCCCTGGATGATCAGGGCATGGGCGTCCTCATTGCGAATGATGGCATTCTGGTCGCGCTGGATGGTGGCCACGATATTTTTCATCCGGTCGTCCGCGGCCCGGCTGAGTTCCTCCTGCAAGACATCATCCAGGATATTCAGCGAACTCTCCAGCATGAATTCCATGCGCCCGTCGCGGATGCGGAACTGGCGCTTCAATTCGATCCTGCCGGAAATTACGCCCGACGGGGATTCGTAGCGAGCCTCGCCGGTTTCATAATCGTAGAACATCGTTGCGATCGGCGCGCGCCAGTCGTAAATCAGGTGCTTTTTCTGTTCCTCGTCGAAAAAAGTGTGAATGCCGACATAAACCGCTATTGGCTGCGCCTGGCCGTCCCGGATGAAATCGAACCGTCCGAAATAGGGCGACAGGAGGAGTTGCCGGAGGCGTTTTTTCCGGGCAAGGACGTTTTCGCCGGCAAGAACTGTCTGCTCAATGGATTGCCGCGTCGATATCTTTTCGACGTGATCCATCTCCGCCCGCTGCTCCCATAAATAGTTCTTCTGCTCCCGGATTTCTGCCGCCTGATCCCTCAGCCTGGAATCGATTTGCACCATCGTCGCGCGCAGCTTTATCCGCACCTTCTCAAGATGCGCCCTTTCCATCGTTTCCGTTGTGTTGATCATGGTTTTAGTCAATTTCATGTGGCAGCTGGACAGATTTACATTATGTCATCCGGTCATCTGGTGACGGCATTGTTTTGTTTAATTCCTCGGAGATCATGGCCTCGGTGGTCAGTTATATTCACGGGTTTTGAGAAAAGCGATTTCCGGCCACTGCTGGACCTCGTATTTGAGATCCCATTCGCTTGGAGCCAGATAGGCCAGGTTGCCCTCGACATCCAGCGCCAGGTTTGCATAATTCGCCTTTTCAAAGGCGGCCAGCCGACGTTTATCGTCGCACCGCAGCCAGCGGGCGGTAGCGTAATCGACCTGCTCGTACACCGCGTCAACGTCGTATTCAGCCTTGAGCCGCGCCATGGTTACGTCGAACTGCAGCACTCCGACTGCTCCCAGGATAAAATCGTTGCCCAGCAGCGGGCGGAACAGCTGCACCGCTCCCTCTTCCACCAGCTGGATCAAGCCCTTTTGCAGTTGCTTGGCCCTGAGCGGGGATTTCAACTGCACCCTGCGGAAATGCTCGGGAGCGAAATTCGGAATGCCGGTGAAGGTCAGCGGCTCTTTTTCCGAAAACGTGTCGCCGATCCTGATCGTGCCGTGGTTGTGGATGCCGATGATGTCCCCGGGCCATGCCTCTTCCGCAAAAGTCCGGTCCTGGGCCATGAAGATGATCGGATTAGCGATAAGAATATCCTTGCCGAGCCGATGGTGGCGGACCCGCATTCCCCGCTGAAACCGGCCGGAGCAGATGCGCAGAAAGGCGATCCGGTCGCGGTGGGCCGGATCCATGTTGGCCTGGATTTTGAAAACAAAGCCGGAAAAAGTTTCCTCTTCCGGAAAAACCGTGCGGGTCGTGGTCGGTCGCGGCAAGGGGGCGGGGGCGATTTCCACAAAGGTATCGAGCAATTCGCGTACTCCGAAGTTGTTGATCGCGCTGCCGAAGAAGACCGGGGTCTGGCTTCCTTTGAGAAAATCCTGGAGATCGAAGGGATTGGCCGCTCCCTCCAGCAGGGCCACATCCTCCCGCAGCTCATCGGCCTGATGGCCCAGGAGTGCATCCAGCTGCGGGTCACTGAGGTCGCGAATGGTGATGGTGTCCCCTGGCAGGAGTTCCTGGCCGGGGGTAAAAAGAATCAGTTGCCGGCGGTAGAGGTCATAAGTGCCGCGAAAGCGTTTGCCCATGCCGATGGGCCAGGAAAGCGGCGCGCACTCGATCTGCAGGGTTTCCTCGATGTCCGAGAGGATGTCGAGGGGTTCCATGCCCTCGCGGTCGAGCTTGTTGACGAAGGTCAGGATCGGCGTGTTGCGTAACCGGCAGACCTCCATCAGTTTGCGGGTCTGGGTCTCCACCCCCTTGACGCTGTCGATCACCATCACCACGCTGTCCACCGCTGTCAGCACCCGGTAGGTGTCCTCGGAAAAATCCTGGTGGCCGGGGGTGTCCAGAAGGTTGATTTCGTAATCGCCATAGTCGAACTGCATCACCGAGCTGGTGACCGAGATGCCGCGCTCCCGTTCGATGGCCATCCAGTCACTGGTGGCGTGACGGCTCGCCTTACGGGCCTTGACCGAACCCGCCATCTGGATGGCGCCGCCGAACAGCAGCAGTTTTTCGGTAAGGGTGGTCTTGCCCGCATCCGGGTGGCTGATGATGGCGAAGGTCCGGCGGCGGGCGATTTCGCGGTCTCCTGATTTGTAAGGTGACTTTTCCATAATCATGACAAACTTCAATTTTTTTCAGTGGTGCTTTCCCGCGCCGTGCTTCGATCAATCCTTACATTCCTTTTGTTCGAGATATGCGGTTTTTGCATCAGGGCGACATCCTTAACCGGAATTTCGCAACTCCACCCGAATTGACCAGCAATATACCCTAGTGTCCTGTCACATCTCTAATGTTGGATAAAGACGGTTCAGTTTGATCCGGGCATCTTCAGCAGTGAACTGCCAGTTGACCCCGGCCTTCATTCCGTTTCTTGTCGACTCCCATGCCTT
>DSAE01000098.1 GCA_011372855.1 Desulfobacteraceae bacterium | reverse complement strand
TTATTCTATGCATGGCTGGTCCTCCTCTCTTTGCAGCCTCTTGGACTGCGTTAATCTTTTGAGCGTGATTCTATCACAGCTCGCGAGGAAGACCAGCCTTCTCATCCTACCTCTGTCTTCTGGTATGCTGTCGACTGCAAACTGCCCACCCCGGGCGCAGCCGGGTTTTGTCATCTACCCTCCGGCCTCCGACTTCCGGTATGCCATCGGCCGTTCAGGAGCAGCTCATGGGGTTTGAATGAGGCCTTGTACCGCATGGCCTGCACCTCCTTGATGACGTAGCCCAGGTAGAGATGCTCTATGGCGTGACGCCGGCAGAAATGGATGAGATGAAGGATATTCAGGGTGCCGGGGCTGCGCCAGGCCTCGGCGGGGTCAAAATAAAAATAGACCGCGTTGAGCCAGTCGGCGGACCCGTCGACGATGGCTACGCCGATGAGCTTGTCCGCCACCCGGTAACGAATCTCGAAGCAGCGGCTGATGGCGCTGATGAAAAACCCGGTGTAGTAGTCTTCGGCCGAACTTTTCCCTTCCGGGAACCGTGTCCGCAGGTGGTTGTCCAGCAGATCGAGATTTTCCCTGCTCATGCGCAGCGGCGCGATCCCGGCCGTCACCTCCGCGTTTTTCTTCCATGTCCGCCGCTGGTTCCGGTTGGGGATAAAGTCCGCGGGCTTGAGCCTGATGGGCACGCAGGCGCTGCAGTCCGGACAGCGCATGGCATAAATGCAGTTGCCGTTGCGACGGTAGCCGTTGGCCAGGAACATGCCGAGCTGCTCGTCGCCCATGGAGGCAAAGACCGCCTGATGATAGACGGCGAGCCGTTCCAGCCCGTAGGGACAGCCGACGCTGATATCGACGAAATACTGCTCCAGTTCGCTGTCGATCCGCAGTTCCCGTGCATTGTCCCGTTGCCCGCGCAAGGTCATACCGTGTCTTCCCGTCGCTGAAGCCTTTCAGACAAGGCCCTGGTCAAGCATGGCGTTGACCACCTTGACGAAGCCGGCGATATCGGCGCCGGCCAGGTAATTGCCCTCCATGCCGTACTCCGCCGCTGCATCAAGGCAGATGGAGTGGATGTTCTTCATGATCTGCCGCAACCGCTCATCCACCTCTTCCTTCGGCCAGCGAAGCCGCATGGAGTTCTGCGCCATCTCCAGGCCGGAAACGGCCACGCCGCCAGCGTTGGCGGCCTTGCCGGGGCCGAACAGAACCCCGTGCTCGTCGAACACCCCGATCGCCCCCGGCGTCGAGGGCATGTTCGCCCCTTCGCAGACCAGCCTGACGCCGCCCCGGACGAGATTGACCGCGTCCTTTTCGTTCAGCTCGTTCTCGGTGGCGCAGGGCATGGCGCAGTCGGCTGCATGGGACCACAGGGGATTGTGGTCGCGATCCGGATCAATCTCCGTATAAACCGCCCCGGGATATTTTTCCACATACTCCCGAATCCTGCCCCGGAGGATGTTCTTCAGATGTCTGACAAAGGCCAGCTTCTCCCGGTCGATCCCCTGTTCGTCGAATATATAACCGGAGGAATCTGAAAAGGTAACCACCCTGCCCCCGAGATCAATGATTTTTTCCGCCGCGTGCTGGGCCACATTGCCGGCGCCGGAGATCAGGCAGGTCTTGCCCTCGAATGTTTCGCTCCGCGCCGCCAGCATCTCCGCCGCGAAATAAACGACCCCGTATCCGGCCGCTTCAGGGCGAACCAGGCTGCCGCCCCAATCCAGACTCTTGCCGGTCAGGACCCCGGTAAATTCATTACGCAGTTTCTTGTACATCCCGAACAGGTAGCCGATCTCCCGGGCCCCGACCCCGATGTCGCCGGCCGGAATATCGGTGTCGGGTCCGATATGCCGGAACAGCTCGGCCATGAAGGTCTGGCAGAACCGCATGACCTCGCCGTCGGACCGTCCCTTGGGGTTGAAATCCGATCCTCCCTTGCCGCCCCCCATGGGCAGGGTGGTCAGGCTGTTCTTGAACACCTGGTCGAAGGCCAGAAACTTGACGATGGACAGGTTCACCGAAGGGTGAAAGCGCAGTCCTCCCTTATAAGGGCCGATGGCCGAATTCATTTCCACCCGGTATCCCCGGTTGACCTGGACCTGGCCCTGGTCGTCCATCCACGGGACCCGGAACATGATGACCCGCTCCGGTTCGGCTATCCGCTCCAGGACGGCCTCGCGCCGGTACTCCGGATTCCGCTCGAACACCGGCCGGACCATCTGCAGCATTTCCCGGACCGCCTGGTGGAATTCCTTTTCATGCGGATCCCGCTGCACAATGGTTGACAGTATGTTTTCCATCAGGGTTCCTTTTTATTTTCATTCTGCATTCCGTATTCCCTCCCCCTTGACGACCACCGCCCGCGATGTCCGGCCGTTCACCTTGACCACCAGGGGGGCGGCCGGCCGGACATGGCGGACATATTTCTTCTCGCGCACCGCCTCCTGGGCCGCCAGCCATTGCCAGTCGACGCCGCCGCCTTCCGCCTTCCCTCCCCTGCCCGCGCAGCCGCTCTCCATGACGGTCAGGCAGGGAATGTCCAGGGAGGTGATGTTCTGAAAAAAATGGGTCCCCCGGGAAGGTTCGGTCACGATACCGCAGCCATGCACCTCGACCATGGCGCCCACGCCCGAGATGTCGTGCCACCGGACCGGGATGCCCAGCCGGGGGGCGGCCGTCCCCCAGCGGCCGAAGCCGATCAGCAGATAGGGCCTGCCTTCCTTGCTGAGGGTGCTGTTCAGGAGGCGGATTTCCTCGGCAATCTTCCTGGTCGCGGCCGGGTCGAACACCTCCGGCCTGACATAGAGGATATCCTGCAGAGGCGGGTACCGTCCATGCCCCAGGACCCGGTCGGAATATATGACGGCGTTTTTCCTCTCCTGCCGGGATATGCGCACATCCTG
>DSAE01000103.1 GCA_011372855.1 Desulfobacteraceae bacterium | reverse complement strand
TCGTAGATGTCGACGGCGGGAATGAAATATTTCTCGGGCTTGGTGGTTTCCCCCCGGTGCTGGACTTCCTTTTTGTGCTGTACTTTGAGTTCCTGTTCGTTCATGTTCAGCCCTCCTATTCCGTGATGACGTTCACCTGGCGCGGTCTGACTTCGGCCGCTTTTTCCATGGTGATGGTGAGGATGCCGTTGGTCAGCCTGGCCGTAACTTTATCCGGGTCAACCTTGATCGGCAGATTCACCGCCCTGCTGAAACTCCCGGATTCGATCTCACGGCGATGATAGGAGAGTTTTTCCTCTTCCTGTTTCGCTTCCCTTTTGCCCTTGATGGTCAGGGTGTCTCCCTCCAGGGAAATGGTCAGGTCTTTTACATCCACCCCGGGCAGCTCGGCCTTGACGGTCACGGCATCCTGTTCCTCGTACACGTTCAGGGCCGGGAAGACGGTTGCTCCTCCGTAAGGAGCCTCCCTGGTAAAATAACCCCGCGACAGCCTGTCAAGGCCCTGGCGGAGGCGTTCGAATTCGGCCCAGGGATTTCTCGGTTCCGGCCAGTCTCCAAATCGTATGATTGCCATAGCAGTCTCCTTATCAAATGGGGGTTGATCTGACGGTCAGGGCGAAAAACATAATTTTATCAAGTCGTTTTCGTTAGAGAGAAAATAATTCCAATTCATGCCCTGTCAAGGATGCGGGAGGTGCTGTTGTCACCATTTTCCCCTACCATCACGGTTGATTTTCGGGTATAGTTCCAGGTTCAGGTGACGGAAATGTCAGGATGTGTAGCTGTTTAGGCTGTAGGCTGTAGGCTGTTAGGGTGTACGGCTGCGCCGTGTCAGAAGTCAGAAGTCAGGGGATAGAAGATTAGTTCTCTGGGGCGAACGGTATGAGGTTCGAGGTACGGGGTTCGAGGTTTTGAGTTTGCAGCTTTGCTGACGGTTGTCATAACCTCCTCACCCGCCGCTGGCACCTCTCCCCCTGAAAGGGAAATAAATACCTAACAGGCTAACAGCCTACAGTCTAAAAAGCTAAATGACTACAGGCTAACAGCCTACAGCCTAAAAAGTGGCGTAGGTTGGGGTGAGCTGGTGAACCCCAACAATAAGGTGCGGGTAGATGTTGGGGTTCGTCGGACTCACCCCAACCTACATCTCTTTTCCCGGTGGATGCCGGGTCACATAATCACATAACCACTCTGTCCAGAGGGCAGAATATATCTTGAGGAGGAAGCGATGAAACTTATTTTACTTGGGGCCCCGGGGGCCGGAAAAGGGACGGTTGCCAAGCTGCTGACGGCGCTTGACGGATCGGTGCAGATTTCCACCGGGGACATCCTGCGCGGCGCGGTCCAGGCCGGCACCGAACTCGGCAAAGAGGCGGAAGGGTACATGAAGCGGGGCGACCTGGTTCCGGATTCGCTGATCATGGGCATCATGGAAAAGCGGCTGCAGGAGCCGGATTGCGCAAAAGGCTTTCTGCTGGACGGCTTTCCCCGGACCATTCCCCAGGCCGAGGCCTTGAAGGAACTGCTGGCCAAACTGGGTATCAGCCTCGACCTGGTGGTGAACATCGCGGTGCCACGGGAGGTTATCCTGGACCGGCTCACCACCCGCCGGACCTGCGAGAATCCCAAGTGCCAGGCCATCTACAACGTCAAGTCCAGCCCGCCCAAAAAGGAAGGGATCTGCGACAAGTGCGGCGCAAAGGTCGTGCAGCGGGAGGATGAGACCGAGGAGGCCATCAGCCATCGGCTGGCCACCTACAACGAAAAAACCGCGCCGCTCATCGGTTTTTACGAAAAGGAAGGGCTGCTGTACACCGTTGAAGCGGTCGACAGCGACACGGTGGTCAACGGCATCAAGGGCAAGCTGGGGCTGTAACACCAAGGGCTGTTTCCGGGCGTGGGGGACCGCCTGCCCGGGCAAAGGAGGATGAGATGGGCACACCGGTGATTCAAACCGAACTGGTGGGTCTGAACCTGCTGCATCGCGGCAAGGTCAGGGACCTGTACGCCATTCCGGGGCATGACGACAAACTGCTCATGGTCGCCACCGACCGTATTTCCGCCTATGACGTGGTCATGGCCGACCCGATCCCGGACAAGGGCAAGGTGCTGACCAGACTGTCCCTGTTCTGGTTTGAGCTGCTGGGCGACATCGTGCCCAACCACCTGATCTCCGCCGAGGTGGACGACTACCCCGAGGTCTGCCGGACGCACCGCGATCAGCTCGAGGGCCGCTCCATGCTGGTGCGACGCACCAGGGTACTGCCCATTGAGTGCATCGTCCGGGGGTATCTGTCCGGTTCGTTCTGGCAGGCCTACCGGAAGGACCCGAACGTCTGCGGGTTTCAGCTGCCCCCGAACATGCAGGAGTCGGACAAGTTTCCCCGCCCCCTGTTCACCCCCTCGACCAAGGCGGACCTGGGGGCCCATGACGAAAATATTTCCCTTGAGCGGATGCAGGAAATTGTCGGCGCCGAGATGGCCGAGCGGGTGGCGGACGTCTGCGTCCGTTTGTATGAGAAGGCGGCCGATTATGCCAGGGACAAGGGGATCATCATTGCCGACACCAAGTTCGAGATGGGCATGGCCGGCGACGAACTGCTCCTGATCGACGAGGTGCTGACCCCGGATTCCTCGCGCTTCTGGCCCCTGGACCAGTACCGGCCCGGCCGCGCCCAGCCGAGCTTCGACAAGCAGTTCCTGCGGGACTACCTGTTTTCCCTGGACTGGAACAAGCAGCCCCCGCCTCCGCCGCTGCCCAAGGAGATCTTGGCCAAGACCCAGGCCCGCTACGAGGAAGCCCTCCGCCGCCTGGTCGGCTAAAAGGGGTCATCCATTAAAAGGCCCTTTGTCAATAAATAAACTTCCCTGTCGGCAAGAAAAAATGATTTCTTGCAAAGGGTAACGTTCGGATTTTGCTCGCGTTCCGAAGATGCTGAACCT
>DSAE01000254.1 GCA_011372855.1 Desulfobacteraceae bacterium | reverse complement strand
CATTCGGTCACCTGCCAAGTGAGTTTTTACGACAGGTGTATATTGCAACATTTTGTTATAAAAATCAACATGTTAATTGATTTTATCAGCAAAAAATACTGTTGTTTCGTCACGGATTGAGGTGTTTGTTTTGCCGCTCCTGCTTCTGCCGTTGATTCTTCTGAGAGGACGTCGGAACTTCGCCAAGGTTCGCCGGCCTGAAAACAGAACGGCTTCTGTCTCTCTTGTTCCGGCAGGCGGAGAAGGCAGGGAATCCGGGAAGCAGCAGGGCCTGGACGGGGTCATTGCCCTTGTTTCGGACGGAGTCAACTGTTGCCGGGTATCGGTCAGCGATCTTTCTCAGCGCGACATATGTTTCGCCTGCCCGGTTGGAGGGCTGAACAAGGATTCGGACAGGATGGGAGTGCTTCTGACCGGGGCCGGTGAGAGCGTCCATATGCAGGTCAGACCCAGGTGGAAGCTGTACCAGGGGTCTGAGCAGAACATAGGCGCAACGATCGTGGAAACCCTCGGCAACTGGAAGACATTTACCGACATCATCGGGAAATCAAAGTACCGCCACGCCGGGTAACGTGCCTGACCCTCCCTGACCACGGGACCACCCGGCAATTCCCTGTGCCCGGCGCTGTGGCCCTTTGTTTCCTTTTCCGCCGTGGGAAGGGTTGGCGGAGCTTCAGGAAAATGACCGCTCCTCCGCCTCGAACCTCCGGCCGGGAGGAGGCAAAAGGCCTGCCTCGTCCGGTTGGCATTGCAAGGCGGCTGTAATTCCGTCAAGCCCCTGTTCCAGCATGGACCCGGGGACAACCCACCTTCCCGGCCAGGCTCTCCAGGATTGCCGGCGCCGACGAAAACTCCCTGTCCGCCACCCGGAACGGCAGGACATCCTCCCTGTTAAAAAGAAAGCCGCTCACGCGGGGTATCGCGATATAAACGGTATATTTACCGCATCGGTCTGCGTTCGGGATGGTGCCCGATCAAGATCATGCATCATAGCCTCTTTCACCATGGCCTGTGTTGATTCCAGGACCGCAAATAGTCGTTTTATCCCGGCCTTCAAGAAGTTTTGCTCGGATACACTTGGAACGTATGGTATTTTAGGTCCATGTTGCTCCGGGTTATTCGAACCTGTTCGAACCAAAAGAAAAAGGCACCATGAAGGGAACCGGACGGGTAGGCAAAACCATCGTTTTTGCGTGGACGACTCTCTGCACCCTGGCAGCCGTTCCGCAGACCGCTTTCGCATTCCAGGCGCACGGGGGGCCTGAAGGTCTCTATGTGCATCAGGGAGCTCACCTGTTCCTCATCCTTTCCCTGATTATTTTTCTGTTCAATATTCGCCGCTCCCGCCTTGAGGCCGAGAAGGCCTGGCGGTTGCTGTCCGCGGGAGCACTCCTGCTCACCCTCTGGAATACCTGGGCTTTTGCCGGTCATGTGGTGGAAACCTTCATTCCGGAATCAATGCTGGTCGTGCTGCCCGACCGTATCGTCCCTTCCTTCCAGGTCAACTCCTGGCGTGAAGCGGCATACTATGTTTTGAAAATGGATCACCTCCTCTGCCTGCCGGCCCTGATATTTTTTTGCGCCGGCCTGAGAAAACTCCATTCTTCGTTTCAGGAAAACGGAACCGGGAAAAAAGGTGGCCGCCCATGACATGGTCCATGGCTCCGGTGTGGATAATCGATATTGCCGGCTCATTCGGCATGATCGTTGTTTCGACCATATGTCTCGGCACGACCAGGAAAATAATTCGCAAGGCGCCTGAAAACGCCCTGGCCAATTACATGCTCTGGTTCACCGTTGCCTTGTTCGCCTTTTCCGTCTCCCGTTCCGCGGGCCATATCCTCAAGCATCTTCTCTATTTTTCCGGTCACTATGACGTATGGCGGCAGATCTCCCCTGTCAGCGGCTCCATTAATACCATAACTTTTGTGATCATCGGTTCGGTCACCCTCTATTTCGGGCGGATGGAAACCATTATGAACCGGATGGCAAGGGACAGGGAAAAAATCTCGTCCTTCAACCGGGAACTGCTCGAATTGAACAGGGACATCGAATCAATCGTCTCGGAACGGACCCGCGTGGAAATGGCCCTGCGCTTTGCCCACGATATAAGAAATCCTTCCATGATCATCGGCGGCCTCGTCCGGCGAATGAAAAAAAACTTCCCCGAAAGCAGCCCTGAACTGAAAAAAATCAACCAGATACAGGAACAGGTCGAAAAACTGGAGTCGCTGGTGGCCAAGCTTGACCTGTCGGAAAAAAAGGGGAGATGGACATTCTCCGCCCTCGAGCTGAGCGCGCTCACGGAAGAAGCTCTCGCCGCGGTACAGGATGAGGCCGCCAGCAAAGGCATCATTCTTTTTCTTGACCGTGCTCCGTCCCCTCTCACCTTCCAGGGAAACAGGCACCTGGTCAAAATCGCTCTCATGCACCTTCTGCGCAATGCCATTGAAGCATGCGGCAACGGCGACACCATCGAAGTCGCCACCGAAGCAGGAGAAAAATCGGTTACCGTCCGCATCGAAGACAACGGCCCCGGAATCCCCGCGGAAATGGTCAAACACATCTTTGAGCCGTATTTCTCCACCGGAGAAGGAACAACCGGCATCGGCCTGCCGTACGTGAAACAGATCATCGAGGATCACAATGGAACCATACAGCTCACCAGCAGCAGGGAAAGGGGCACCTCTGTGGTGATCGTCTTTCCCCCCTTGCTCGGAGAACTGTCGAGAACTTCCTGGAACCGGCAACCTCTGCCCTGCTCAATCCATTCCCAGGCCGAGATATCTCCCTGCTTCGCCATCACCGTCGGCCTCTCGATCATGACTCGTCCTTCGATCAGCACGTGTTGTTTCCATCGATAAAGCAAAAAACGCCGCCTTCAATTTCCGTGATTCCGGCCCCGGTGAAATGTCTGGACGGTGGCGTAATGTGACTTACGGTGCAAGGTATT
>DSAE01000030.1 GCA_011372855.1 Desulfobacteraceae bacterium | reverse complement strand
TTCCTCCGCTCACGCGACAGGTCCACCTCTTTTTCAACCGCCTGGGCAAACTCCCGAACCATCCGCTGGGGATCAAAACCCCGCGCATTTTTCATCCGGGTCTTCAGCAGCGCCGCCAGGTCATCCAGCATTTCCAGCTCCGTCCGGATCACCTTGACAATCCCCGGCCGGCGAATCTTCAGCACCGCCTCACGACCCTCCTTCGTCCGCGCCCGGTGCACCTGCGCAATGCTGGCCGCCGCGATTGGAACCGGATCGATAAAGGCAAACAACGCTTCCGGATAATCCCCCAGTTGCTGCCGGACTTCCTCCCGGATCGTTTCATATTTTTCCGGCTTGACCTGATCCTGCAGATGCTCCAGTTCCTCGATAAACTCCGGCGGAACAAGGTCCGGACGCGTACTCAGCAACTGGCCCAGCTTGATAAACGTCGGCCCCAGTTCCTCCATCGCCATCCGAACACGCCGCGCCAGCGAGGACTGCGCCAGCTCCTCCCGCCGGCCCGAAGGCAGACCCTTCGAGCCCAGCCCCACCTTAAACCGATGCGCCATGATCCCGGCCAGTTCCTCAAACCCGTACTTGACCAGTACGGCCATGATATGACGGAACCGCGCCAGGTGCGCAACCGTACGCTTCATTCGAAAGAAAAGGCCTCGCACCGCCCTGATCCTGCCTATCGACTCAGTGCCTGATCCAGTTTTTCCTCGATCCGCTTCAAATCCTCCTTCGTCGCCAGCGGAAGCTGACTCATCGCCTTGTGAATCTGATCCGAGATGATCTTTTCCAGGTCCGCCCGGCTCTTTTCGGCCGTATCCAGCAATTCCTTCACGAACCCGCTTTTTTCCTCCCGCTTGGCCTTGCCCTTCTCCACATACTCATCAAAAATCTGCTCGGCACGCTCCCTGGTCATGCTCATCGCACCCAGTCCCGCCAGAAAAATTTTATCCAGTGTCTCAAACATGCTCGGCTCCCTTCTCAGTTTGAAATGAACAATCCGAGGCCGCGACCCATTCGCCGCCGTCGATCTCTATTATACCACCATAAACCGTTTTCGCAAGAATCTTTACAAAAATCCAACTCCTTCCCCATCCAGCCGCCGTCGCCGGGCCCGGATTCAGATTGATCTTTTCCGCCGGACCGATACAATACCAGTCGTAAACCGGCACCGACTGCAAACTCCAGGGAACAGGAGATCGAAACTGACCGAGCCCAAAACACCCCGTCCGGCGCTCAGGCCGCCGGGTTTGGAACCTTCGGCGGCGTTTTTACGCCCAGTGTCCTGACCATTCTCGGCGTCATCATGTTCCTGCGGTTCTCCACCGTCGTCGGCTATGCCGGTCTGTGGACCACCCTGCTGATCCTGCTGGCCGCCAAGGTCATCACCATGTTCTTCCTCCTGACCTACGGCACCATCAACCTGGCCTGCTTCTACGAAAGCATCACCCGAAACCCCAGCTTCCGCCCCACCTTCAAAATGAACCACTGGTTCCTCGCTCTCATCGGAACTCTCAGTTGCCTGGCCGTTATGTTCCTGATCAGCACCCTCTGGGCCGTCATCGCCATCGTCCTGGCCGCCGGCATGTTCCTGCTCATCGAACGCGCCGAAATCGTCGTCCAGTGGGGAGACCTGACCAGCGGAATGGCCTTCCAGCGAGCACGCAAGGCCATCCTGCGGCTCGAAAAAGAACGCTATCATCCCAAAAACTGGCGCCCCTCCATCCTCGCCCTCAGCGGCAACCCCAAAAAGCCGCATCCACCTGGTCAGCTATGCCTGCCTGTTATCCGCCGACCGCGGCATCGTATCCCCCGGACAAATCAGCAATGGAGAGACTGCCCCCTGCGCATCCTCCGCACCGTACCCCCCAAAGCCGATGTCGAAAACGTCACCGCCGAAATGCGGGAAACCCTCTCGGCCGCTCGCATCAGGGCCGACATCGTTGTCCTGCCCACAGAAAACCCCATCCGGGCCGTCCGGCAGGCCATGCAGCCATCCGCCGTCCTCTTCGCCGGAATCGAACCGGCAGACCCCCAAAAGGCCTGCCCACTCCTCTCTTCCATGCAGGAGGTCGTCAACCTGCCCGGTGATGTCATCCTCGTCTGCAACGCCGGCGACGTATCCCTCTCGGCCTGAGCCCTCAGAAACCGCCCCTGAAAACTTCAAAAAGCCCAGTTCTCACACAGCGCCGCCAGGTCCGCCAGGTCCACTTGCCCGAAATCGGTAATGTCCGAATACTGACCCCAATAATTCGTAATGCTGCTGCCGGACAGCCAGTGTTCGGCCAGCACTCGAAAATCAGGCAGATTGATGCTCCCGTCCAGATTGGTATCGCCCCGGTCCATACGAAAAAAAAACGGTTCCACATCATAAACAGGATGACCGGCCGCAAAGAGCAGGGTATTGCGGATCACACGCAGATACAAGGGCTGCGTCTTAAAATGACCCAGGGTATTGACGCCCTCCCAATCAGACAAGGGAACCGTACCGCCTTCTGTCCCGTCCGAAATCCATGGCTGCCCCTGCCCCCCCACGGCCAAATCCAGAAACAGCAGATCATTCACAATCGCCAGGGCCTTCACGTCAATGTCCGCCGGGCCCGGAGCAATGTCTTTCAGGATATAGGTTCCCGCTTCCGTTCCGTCCGTCCCCCATAATTCCACGCCGTGGACGCTGTCCCGACAGGAAAAGTACAAGCGGTCACGATAGACCAGGACGGGACTATAAAAAGTGCCGCTTGGGTTGGTATCAATCCCCTTGACTTTCACCGTTCCCTCCGGGCTCCCGTCTGTCTTCCACAACCCGACCGCATGCACCCCGTCGTTGACAATCAGATACAGTTCATCCTGATACGCCCCGACAAAATACCCCTCAAAAGATGCTCCCGGCCGAAAATCCTTCAGAACAAACGTACCCGCCTCGCTGCCGTCCGTAACCCACACTTTATACTGCTGTAGCG
>DSAE01000127.1 GCA_011372855.1 Desulfobacteraceae bacterium | reverse complement strand
TTATGTAATATCGCGTGGTTGCCATATTATATAAACCAGAAATCACGAAAAAAGTCCACCCCTTTTTTCTCTATTTTCTTCAATAATTCAGCATGATAGATCCCGCTGGATGGACACTAGCTGGAAATTTCCCGCCGGCTCTGTTCCCTGTTTATGGAACAGGGCCACCAGGGCATCCTGCGCATGGAAAATTACGGTGAGGAAGCTTTCCTGGGCCATATCGCCGCCGGTGACAGCGGCAATTATCCCAGCGTCTTCAACGGTCCGGTGGGGCTGCGCGGCATGCACCCCGCCACCCCCCATATGGGGTCGGCCGCGCGCCGCTGGCGGGCCGGCGAGATTCTGACCATTGACGCCGGCTTCGGTCTGGCCGGCTACCAGACCGACAAAACTCAGGTCTACTGGTCCGGAGATCCGGCCGACATCCCTGATCGGGCACAGGCGGCCCATGATTTCTGCATCGAGGTCCAGCAATGGATAGCCGACCGGCTCAAGCCGGGAGAACTGCCCGGCGCGATCTGGGAGCACTGTCGCGGCTGGGCGGAGCAGAGCGGCTGGGGCGAGGGATTTATGGCCCTGGGCGGCAACAAGGTCCATTTCGTCGGCCACGGCATCGGCCTGGCCATTGATGAATATCCGGTGCTGGCCGGGGGCTTCGACCTGCCCCTGGAAGCCGGAATGGTCCTTGCCGTTGAACCGAAGATCGGCATCCCCGGCTTCGGCATGGTCGGAGTGGAAAACACCTTTGCGGTCACTCCCGGCGGCGGCCAATGCCTGACCGGAGCAAGCCATGGAATCATTCCCATCCTCTGAGAACCGGAACGGCCGATGAATGGACAGGCGTACCCCGGTTGATTCTGCGCCTGGAAAAAAAAGCAATGAACGTGCATGGGACTGGATTGTAGTATCAGGGAAGAGCCTGCTCCGACCCCCTGCGCGGCCAATGCTAATGGTCACCGGAGAGTGACGGCGCAGCGGGCTCCGATTCTCTTTCTTCTCAGCAACCGATCATGATACGATACAATCATGAAGTGCTGAGCGAATGCGTTAAATGAATTTCCAGGGATTTTTTTTCAAAACCCGATGAACAAGCAGCGGAAAACCTGCTGATCGACCGGAGGTGAAATGAACTTGGCGAACAAACCGATTGCGGCTCTTTTCTCCCTCTTCCTCCTTGCGGCCCTGGCGGCTGCCTGTTCCCGGGGTCCGGTGCAGCCTGAAGAAATAAAGCTTTTCCCCGTCGACGACATGGAGGGGATCATCACCCGGACCGGTGTCCGGATCGACCGGGAAATTTCAAGCGACGGCAACGGCTCATTGCTCGTCACGGCCGACGCGCCCCTCACCGTCCGGCTGTATGAAACCGGAGACATTCACCTCGAAAACGCGCGGCTGATCTATCGGGCCCGACTGCGCACAGAAAACGTCGAAGGACAGGCATACCTGGAAATGTGGTGCAGTTTTCCGGGGAAGGGGGAATTTTTCTCCCGCGCCCTCCACGCCCCTCTGTCCGGGACCAACGAATGAACAACACAGGAAACATCCTTCCTTCTGCAGAAAGGAGAAAACCCCGACAACGCCAAAATGAACCTGGTCGTCACCGGCAAAGGCAAAGTCTGGATCGACGACATCCGCCTGGTGATGGCTCCCCTGCACTAACCCCGGCTCCCGCCGGTGCATGATGCAACCCCATACCGAAACCAGGCGGCAATTGTCCTTGATTGATGAGGAACGGTGATGAAATTCCCCTTATCCCTGTTGGCCGGCCCTGCCCTGATTATCCTTCCCGCCGTTGCCGCGGCGGAAGCCGGGTGGACCGATTACGCGGCGATAGCGGAACTGGTGCCGACGGCCCGTCCCTATTACGAGGTCCATCTCGAGGTGAAGCAGAATCCCAGCGGCTGCAGGAACAGCTCCTGGTTCTATCAGGACTACGGCCTCAGGGGGTCGGATAAAATGTTCGACACCCTGCTGGAGGCAGTGCAGTCCGGGAAGCGCGTACGGCTGTACGTTACCGGCAAGTGCAACCTGAACGGCTACTCCGATTTTTCCGCCGTCGGCATCCTTCCCTGATTGCCGGCAGGAACTTCCCCGCCCTGCCCCTTGTCGACCCAGATACGAATGGTCCCGGACACCGGGCAGAGGTTGTCGGAAGGGCTGCGACGGCGGGCCTGTCCCATTCCATACCGACCCTGGTCTGTTCCGGCACCAGCGTCGCTTTTGCAAAGGCGCAAACCGCGATGTTGGCCCACGATTTCTGTTGACGTTATAATCCAAACAGATAGAATACAAAAAAATGTTCACCCCCTTTTGTCAAGCCCGATTCGGAGGGAGATGCCATGAAGATCCGCACCCGTCTGTTCGTCATTTTTCTTGTTCTTTTCTCCGGCGCCCTGTTCGCATCATGCGCCAAGGAAAAGGTCGGACCGTATCACCCCTCGGGTGAAGGCCGGGATATTGACTATGCCGCTCCCAAATACGCCGATGACACAGGCCCCAGTGAGGAGTCCCTGGATACCGGCGGGATAGCCGGTGCCCGAACGGCCGGCGCCTTCGGCTCCCTGGCCGATCAATCCAGCGATGAGTACAAAAAAATGTACGGCCGCTCTTCGGAACAGTTCTTCCCCATCTATTTCGATTTCGATCAGGCAACCATACGCAGCGATCAGTTTTCCACCCTCGAACACAACGCCGACTACCTGAAGAACAATCCCTCCGCCCGGGTGGTGATAGAAGGTAACTGTGACGAGCGCGGCACCAACGAGTACAACCTTGCCCTGGGCGAACGGCGGGCTCTGAGCGCCAAATCGTATCTGGTTGAAGTCGGCATTGCCGCCGATCGCATCCGCACGGTCAGCTTCGGCGAAGAGCGGCCCCTCTTTTTCGGGCAGGATGAATTTTCCTGGGCCCAGAACCGTAGGGACGACTTTGTTCTTGAGTAAATCACTCTGAATCTTTCCC
>DSAE01000136.1 GCA_011372855.1 Desulfobacteraceae bacterium | reverse complement strand
TTCAAAGGCGGCTCCACCTGCTGCCTGAGCCACATCTGTGATTATCTGGGCCTGGAGCTTATTGCCGCGGATTCCTTCGAAGGTCTGCCGGCAAGCGACGGCTATTACGGCAAGGGCGATTTCAAGGGAAGCCTGGAGGAAGTTCAGGACAATCTGCGGCGGCTGGGGAAGCCGGGGGTGGTGACGTTTGTCAAGGGCTGGTTCAATGAATCATTGCAAAACTTCGATCAGGACCTTATGCTCATATGGCTTGATGTCGATCTCCGCCAGTCGGTGCTGGATGTGCTCACCGCGACGTTTCCCCGCCTTGTTGAGCATGGGGTGATTTTTTGTGACGGACTGGGCCAAAGCAGGGATTTTCAGGGTGACCATCTTATACGGGGCAGCTCGGAGTCGGCGGGGCTGCTTGATTATTTCGAGCAGCATCATATATCCCACAAGGCGGTCTATTCAGGCTACGGCCACCTGGGCCTGGTCGTGCCCCATGCCCGGCAGGAGGACCAGCTCATTTACAGCGCCCAACTGATCAACAGGATGATTTTTGCCTCGCTTCCTTTTTCCCGGCAGGTGGATATCGTCGGCAGGAAAATCAGAAACATCTTTTCCCGTGCCGACCGTTGAGCCGGGCTCCATGCCGCGCGGCGCAACGGTCTCCCCAGGCTGACATGTCGGCAAGAACAACCAGATGGCAACACCACCGGGCCCACCTGCCCCCTCATTCCCGTTTCGTCCTGTCGTTCACCACCAGCAGGCTGTACCACATCCGCAATGATTTCGCCGCCCGCTATATACGGGGCACCGGATATGAAATCGGCGCCCAGAAGTCTCCGCTGCTCTGCAAAAATGCCGACAGGGTCATCTATATCGATTATCTGAGCAGAAAAGACTCAGCGCAAAAGTATAATATTCCCGAAAAAGACTGTGTTGAGGTGGACATCATCGCCGATGCCAACCACCTCGATGCCATCCCTTCGGACTCCGCCGCCTTCATCATCGCCAATCATGTCCTGGAACACAGCCCGAATCCGATCGGCACGCTGTCGGGCTGGCTGCGCATCCTGCGGACAGGAGCCGTCCTCTTCCTGACCCTCCCCAACTATAAGGCCAACGAGTTTGACTTCGAGAAAAAACCGGCGTCCATTGCCCATCTTGTCAGCGACGCCGAGCGGGCCGGAAGGAACGAGGATATCGCCCGCGAACATATTTATGAGCATATTCGAATTATCGACGGGATCGATCCCGGAGACAAAAAACTCTTTCAGCAGCGGTACGCGGCCATCGTTGCCAGCAACCTGCACACCCACTATCATGTTTTTGACAGGGCCAACGTTCTGGCCCTGCTGCAGGTCATGCACCGCCGGACACCGATCAGGGTGATCAACAGCTTTTCATTTGACTCCGGCTTTGAACTGCTGTTTATCATTGAGAAAGCCGGCCCGGAGTACCGCGGCCCGCTGCGCCTCGGTCAGGACCGGCTGTTCAATTATACCGTCATGGCCAGGCATGGAGCCCGATTCCTGCTCTCCAGAATGGTTTCGAAAAAAGGACGAAGCTGAACGAACATGAAGGTCTTCGAACAACTCATTGCAGACAACAGCAAACATATCCCGGCCATCGAGCAGGCCCTGCGCGAAACCTATTTTTCCGGCTACGATCAACAGTTCCTGCTGACCGACAACGGCAGAAACGACATAGAAAACAATGTCTTTCGAAGATACAACCACTCTCTGCGCCATGTTGTCCCCTGGCTTAGCCGGGTGATTGACCTGGCAGGAAAAAACGTTTTGGAGATCGGCTGCGGGACCGGCTCCAGCACGGCGGCCCTGGCCCACTTCGTCCGCCGGATCGAAGGGTATGACATCCACTCCCTGGCGGTCCGGGGAGCTGAAAAACGGCTGGAGATCATGGGGCTGGACAACGCCCGGCTGCACGTTATCAAGGAAGAGGAACTGATCACCCGGATCACCGGGGATGCCGAGGGCGGGTACGACATCATCCTCCTGTTCGCCGTGCTCGAACACCAAACCGTCGCCGAGCGGCACGACACCCTGGCGGCCTGCTGGGGATTGCTGTCCGAGGGCGGCATCATGGCCGTCATCGACACCCCCAACATCCTGCACTATTTCGACCTTCACACCTCAAAACTTCCCTTTCTGCACATGCTGCCGAACAGGCTCTACGCGCGCTACGCGGCCCATTCGCCGCGGCCGGCCTTTGCCCGATCCTTCGCCGATGAAAAGAACATGGCCGACGACCGGCTTGACCTGGAGATCTCCCGGTGGGGACGCGGAGCCAGCTACCATGATTTTGAACTGGCCCTGGGCGGCGACTACGGCGATTTTCTCGTTGCCGGGGGATTTGAACCTGAGATCCTCGACTGGTTTCCCTGCACCATAGAGGAAGAGCTGCTGCGCTGGTATGTGCAGCACAAGAATTTCGCCATCCCCCTTGGCTTCACCCGCTGCGTGCTCAACCTCATCTTCCGGAAACCTTCCAGCACCGGGGCTCCACTGATTGGGGCAGCCCCCGATGCGCCCCCTGCCCTCGCCCACTTCAACCCCGATGTTGACGGCCGGGTCACGTCCCTGGAGCGGCAGTTTCGAGAAAAGGAAGATTTGATCGACAAAATATACCGGTCCGCCACCTGGCGCGCCGGCAGCTTGGTCGCCGCTCCCTGGCGGATTGTCCGCAGGTTGTTCAGAATTTGACGGTCAGGCCGCGCCCCGACGTGCCCATGCAGATGCAGCTCGATGCCCTCAAATACGCTCTCCGGTCGCCCTTTCTGGACAGGGGCAAACCGGATGATGCCATTCTTCTCATCGGCATGGGAAGAAGCGGCACCACCTGGGCCGCGGACATCATCAATTACGACAGGAGCTGCCGGGTCCTCTTTGAACCTTTTTTCCCCGCGCTGGTCCCCGAGGCCAGGGGATTCAAATATATTCAGTATATGCGTCCCACCGACGACGATCC
>DSAE01000034.1 GCA_011372855.1 Desulfobacteraceae bacterium | reverse complement strand
GTTCGCTTGCCTCCCCTGGAGAGGGGATTTGCAACACCCTACTCCTGGGGGAGAAGGTGCCCGAAGGGGCGGATGAGGGGGAAGAATACGCGGGGACAGTCGGCAGCGCCCCACCCCGCGCTGAGGGCCGAATGAGGAGAAGAACATGTTTGCGCATCCGACCCACATAGAGTGAAGGGTTTTTTCGATTTCGATACCGATCCCGATTTCGATTTCGATGAGATATTTCCTGCGCCGGTTGATGAAATGCACACTCATCGGGATCGGGATCGGGATCGCTATCGGGACCGGGATCGAATGAGATCAGAGCTGATTCCATTGGATCTTTTGGCGTGATCGAGTTTTTGTGCCCTATCTGCCCGTTCTACCGTTATGTTATTCATGAGGGCCGTAGGTTGTGGTGAACCTGAGAACCCCAACAATTCCCATCGCTTACGTTGGGCTTCGCGAGCTCAGCCCAACCGTATTCTTCATTCTGCCTTCTGAGTCAGGGCCGAGGGGATCAGCTTTTGCCGGCTGCCCCCTCGCCGGCGGTGTTGATGATGATCATGAACATATTGTCTTCCTTGAAGAAGACCTGCTGCAGATCGTAATTATGGTTGGGAACCAGGTCGAGGACAACCCTGACGTTATCGGGATTCCGGTACTTGCCGACCCGGATGTTCCGGACGAAGCGGCCGTTGGATTCAATGAGCTCCACCAGATCCTCCCCGGCGCCGGTATCCTTGAAAAAGCAGACTATCCTGGGAATGTCTTCCTCAATGCCGAAAACCACCGGTGGGTTGAAGCTGCTGAGCTTGAAGATTATCATTTCACCGCGGCCGGATGTTTGGTCAAATTCGATGGAATACAGTGTCGGCAGACCGCCGTTGCCGGCAGGTGCTTTCTGGCTGCCGATCTCTGATAATGGCTGAATGCGGGTTGTTTCCTCGGGCAGGAGTTCTTCACTTTTCGAATCAGGGATGGCCGCAAAAAGATGGTCGTCAGGGGTTTCCGCGGCGGCAGGCGGTCCGGCGGGTTCCGTTACCGGCTGTTCGCCGGGCATGCCCGCCGGCCCGGCTGTTCCTTCGGAAGGCTGCGGTTTGGCCAGGGCCTGGTCAGCAGCCGGGGCTTCCACACTCCCCGGAGACGGCTTCCATGACAGGGAACCGGCCGCCGGAGGTTGGAAGCCGGCGGTGAACAGGCTTATCCGCAGGGTGTTGGTCGCTGCATCGAAGTCCTGCTTGAAATCCACCGCGCCCTCGGACCGCAAATCAAAGACAACCCGGGTTTTGGGGGTTTCTCCTCTGTGGATGCCGGTTCTGATCTGTTTGATGAAACGGCCATCGGTCGGGATGATGTTTTTGACGCTTTTCGAGGGTTCGACGTCGGGAAAATCGAATATGACCCGGGGCAGGTCTCCCTTGAGGGCGAAAGAGGTGGGCAGATGCGCCCCGTTCAGGGTGAAGGTGACCAGGTCGACGCCGGGAGTGGAGGAATCGAATTCGATCTTTTCCAGCACCTGGCCGGACGATGCCGAACACAGGCCGGCAAGAAGCAGGAACGCGATAAACAGGAACGGGCCGGGCGAAAAATATTTTTTCATCGGTATCTCTTCCATGGAAGAATGGGATCAAGGGGGGGCCGGGCGCTCATTGGTCATGGTCCGGCCGGTTCTATTGAGCATATAATATGTTGATTATCTCCCGCAAGCTTGAAATGTCAATGATTTTTCAGTATAAGGGCCGGACCCCGCAGAACATTGGATGAATATGCCGGAAGTTGTGAATATTGATCATATCCTGCCGTTCGTCAGGAAACCGGGCCGGTATGCCGGGGGCGAACTCCATGCCTCGGCAAAGAACTGGCATGACGCCGAGGTCCGATTCGCCCTTGTCTTTCCGGACCTGTATGAAATCGGCATGTCCCATTTCGGCCTCCAGATCCTCTACCATATCCTGAACAGCCGGGAGGGAATGCTTGCCGAGCGGTGCTATGCGCCTGATCTGGATATGGAGCGGGAGCTGCGCCGCCATGGAACGCCCCTGTTTGCCATCGAATCCCGCCGGCCGCTTGCCGATTTTGATGTGATCGGCATTACCCTGCCCTACGAACTGTGCTACACGAATATTCTTACCATCCTCGATCTTGCCGGTGTCCCGCTCCGGGCGGAGGCAAGGGCGGATACCGCCCCCCTGGTGGTCGGGGGCGGGTCCTGCAGCATGAATCCCGAACCGGTGGCGGATTTTTTTGATGCCGTTGTCCTGGGAGACGGTGAGGAGGTTATTCTTGAGGTGGCTGAAACCGTGCGCCAGGCCAGGAGGGGAGGAGCGGCTCGTTCGGACGTGCTGGTCGAACTGTCCCGGATCCCGGGGGTCTATGTTCCCGCCTTTTTTGCCCCGCGATATTCCGGTCCGCAACTGCGGGGAATTCATCCGCTCCGGCCGGAATACACGTCCGTTCGGCGGCGGGTGCTGCCCGGGCTGCCGAAAGCAGCGGAAGGAGGCAGTCCCCTGGTACCCGTGGTCAAACCGATCCATGACCGGCTGGCAGTCGAAATCGCCCGGGGCTGCACCCGGGGATGTCGTTTCTGCCAGGCCGGCGTCATTTACCGTCCTGTCCGCGAGCGCTCCATTGACGATATCCTGGAGGCCGCTGAAAAAGGAATTGCCTGCAGCGGCTTCGAGGAACTGGCGCTGCTGTCGCTTTCCTCCGGGGATTATTCCTGCCTGCCCGAACTGATGACCGAATTGATGGATCGGTTTGCCGGCCGGTACGTTTCGGTTTCCATGCCGTCCATGCGGGTCGGCACCCTGACCCCGGAAATAATGAACCAGATCAGGCGGGTCCGCATGACAGGCTTCACCGTCGCGCCCGAAGCGGGAACCGACAGACTGCGGGAGGTGATCAACAAGGGCATCAGCGAAGTTGATCTGCTGCAGACCTGCCGGGATGCCTTTGCCCTGGGTTGGGACCTGATCAAGTTGTATTTCATGATCGGCCT
>DSAE01000044.1 GCA_011372855.1 Desulfobacteraceae bacterium | reverse complement strand
CCTGTTCTCCGCCGATGACGGCTATCAGGGCGGTGGCCCCGCCGGGCGGATGCAGGGTTCTGGTGGCGTGCATGACCGCGATGGCGGTGGCCACGGCAAGGGAGGCGGCCAGCCAGGTTTCCCCATGAAAAACCTGGAAACAGAAGACGCCGATCAGGGCCGACAGGATATGGCCGCCCAGCAGGTTCCGCGGCTGGGCCAGGGGACTCTTGGGCGCCCCGTAGATCAGCACCGCCGAGGCGCCGAAACTGCCGATGATCAGGATCAGATCACTGGAGGCCAGGAGGTGGTAATGAATGCCGGCAACCGCGGCGATCCCCAGGAAAGCCCCCAGCCATGACCAGGCTATTTCCTGAAGCCCCGGGGCCGGGGGGCTCTTGGCCGACCCTCTCATTTTTCGAAAATATTCCATGACCCTCCCCTTCAGCCGAAAACATGGGCCTTTACCAGGTCGCTCCGGGTCAGGATGCCGAGCAGTTCGCCCTCCCCACCGAGGACCGGCACCCGGTTGATGCCGCGCTGCGTCAGTATGGCCGCCGCCTCGCCCAGGGTGGCTGTTTCGCCGACCGAAATCACCGGACTGTTCATGATGTCGGCGGCCGTGCCTTTGCGGATGCCCACGGCCGCGCATCCCTGTCCACGCAGGCAGGCGGCGACGATGGACATGAAGGATGCTCCGGCCGTACCCATGTGCCTGAGAAAGTCCCGTTCGGAAATGATTCCCGCCACCCGCCCCGCTCCATCCAGTACGGGCAAGCCGGAAACACCGGCCGCGGCCATCCGGTCGGCGACCTCGTGCAGCGGGGTTGCGAGCTCGACGGTGACAACCGCCCTGGTCATGATATCTCCGACCCGGACCGAGTTGATCAGCCGGTCCAGGGCGTGCCGGAATGAATATCTGTAGAGTTCCCTGAAATCCGCGGCGGTGATATCCAGATAACCCGGAATTTCCTTCATGGCTTCATGGATATCCTCATCGGAAATTTCAAAGCGGGGGGGTATTGCCTCCGGCGGTTTCTGTCCGCTCCATCCCTCCTTTGTCTTCATGCTGCGACCTCCACTGCGCCCTTGGGCTGCTGAAACCGGGGCGGAAATATTTCAATGACCATGCCCTTCCGCCTTTTCCTCACCGGAGCCATGGTGGCCTGCACCTCCCTGGATAAGGTTGTGCAGTCCTTCGACATAGTGGGTGAACAGCACGTAGCGGTGCACGAATTTGCGACCGGCGTCGACGCTGTCATCGGCATGCCTGCTGCTTTGCAGCGCCTGCTGAAACCGCTCCCGGATTCCCTTTTCCAGGGCGCCTGTCAGAACGGCGGCCAGATGATCAACATTCCCGCTTTCCAGGGCCCGGTCGGCCAGGACCACAGCCGGATCCACTGTGTCGGCGGACTTCAGGCCGGTATAGGGAGCCCCTTCACCCTCGCGGTGAACGCGCACCAGGGTTTCAAAAAAATACATGTCGGCAAGTTCCCGCACATCCTCGCCCTTGCCCCGAACCGCCAGGGTCCGATTGAAGGCGGTTCGCATCTGGTGTTCATCATCCTGACGGACCCATTTCAGGACAGGCGTCACATCGCCTGTTTCCAGGGCCGTCCTGGCCGACTGCACCACCGGGCCCTCCAGGGTGTCGCAATGGGCACCGGCCTCGCCGGGGGGCAGCATCGCCGTTGCCAGCAGAAACAGCGTGCCAAGCATGACCGCGCGCAGATAACGTCCATTCATTTTTTTTCCTCCTGTTTATTGTTCTACCAGCTCAATGGCGTCAACGGGACACGAAGCCTCGGCTTCTTCGCAGTCACAGTTGGCGCATCCCTGCGGCCCGATAACATGGGATTTTTCATCTATGATTTCAAACACGTCGGGACAGATTTCGGCACAGACGCCGCACCCGATGCACAGTTCCTCATCCACAACCGGCTTTTTCATGTCGTTTGTCCTCCTGTTGAGTGAAAGTTTATTCACATTATCCCGCGCAATTGATCCGGCAACCACGCGGGAATATTTCGCCGAAATCCAAGTTGGGTAAATTGGGGTGAGCCCCGCGAACCCCAACGTAACCGGTCGGCATTGTTGGGGTTCGCGGGGGCTCACCCCAACCTACTGTCAAACACCCTTGTCGGTCTGCTGTTTCCTCAATCGGCACGAACTTCACCCGTGAGGGCCTCCACATAGACAGGCCAGGTCGCCGCGACGTGTCCGTCTATATCGAAGCTGCCCTCGCTCATGTGCCAGAGCAGAATGGCCGGCTGAACGATCCCGAAAAACAGCCTGGCCGCCGCCGCCGGGTCCAGGTCCTTCCTGATGGTCCCTCTGCTCTGACCTTCCCGGACAATATCCTCCACCTCGGCCAGATAACCGGTGACGATCCGGAACATTTTCCGCCGCCTCTCAGATTGCCGGCCCCATAATTCATCGGAAAAGAAAATTCCGGGAATACCGTGCTCCTTTCGGATCAGACCGATGTGCCGATCAAGCAGTCCGCGCAGCCGGTCCACCGCGTCGTTGCTTTCCTGGCGGACCGTTTCGATGTTTCGGAACAGCCTGGTCCGGATGTGTTCAAAAATGGCGCTCATCATGGCATCCCTGTTCCTGAAATGCCGATAGAGGGCCGAAGGGGCCAAACCCATGCGCCGGGCGATGGCCGTTATGGTCAGCCGCCGTATCGAACTCTCGCTCATGAGCTGCAGGGCCGCCGCGACAATCTGCTCGCGGCGTATATCGGTGGATAATTTTTCCGCTGCCACCATTCCTCCAGATGTGAATTCTCTTTCACATTAATCCCGGCCAACCTTTTTGTCAACCGCCTCTTTCCTGCCCACCCGCTGTGCCTGGAGTTGGGCAGTCGGCGTTGGCAGTGGGCAGTTGGCAGCGCCCCACCCCGCCGATGGCGGTGCCGAATGAGGAGAATAACATAGCACAACCTCGACCAATTGAGCATACTTGGCATACGCGTACAGGACAGAAACCGATAAGACACTGG
>DSAE01000031.1 GCA_011372855.1 Desulfobacteraceae bacterium | reverse complement strand
GGCCTTGCCTTTGCCCCGCCACTCTCTTTCTATTACTGTATGCCGTGAGATTACAATATGTTAATCATGGCCAAACAGGCTTGGTCGGGACTCATCTGCCGCGTAGCGGCTTCGTCCAACAATACGCCGGTGTCGAGCATGTAACCCTGAGCCTTTCATCGCTTGCCGCTGAATATCAGTGATCTCAAGGAATAAACCGTATGCGCCAGTATCTGATTGATGAAATTTCCTTCCTGGAACGGGACAATATCGAAAGCTACCTGAAACGGTCGCTCAAGCAGGGACCCATCGAGGGGGTTTTCTGGCTCGAGCTGCCGCCCGACCTGTACGGTCCCGAGCAGATGGGACATGAAGGCTGCGGCCCCTTTTACTTTTCCGTGATTCTCGAGGAGAAGACCCTGCGGTGCGAGTTTCTGGTCCGCAGTTCCCATAACATGCGCTGCACCTGCACCGCCTGGGCGACCCTGGCCCAGCGGAATTTTGTCCTCGACTATATCGACCGGCTGCTGGCCGAGGAAATGATCAAAGCCTGATGAGGAGCCGGTAGTTCCGGGCAACCCCGCCGGTCCATAGGGGGCGGCGGGACTGCCTTCATGGAGTGCCCTCCGGGGCCCCGCTGCTTCCACTTTCCGGTGAAGCCGCGGGGGCTTCCTCCTGCTGCACCGGTTTGCCGGCCGCGGTCCCGGTTTTCCACTCATAGACCAGAAGGATAAAAATCGTGGCAAAGGGCTGGGTGAAGAGGGTGCCGAGGATAAAGGACTGGCCGACGGCGGTGATGCCCAGGAAGATCGCCACCACGGCAAGGTGTTCGGTCACCGGCTCTTCCAAGGCCATGCGGCTGCTTTCCTTGACCGCCTCGATCAGTCCCATCTGCCGGTCGGTCATCAGGGGCAGCATATAGAGGCAGAAAAAAACCAGGGCCAGGGCCATGATAATGCCGGGCAGAACAAGCATGGCGAAGCCCAGCATCAGGGCGACGGCTGCCGCAGCCGTGAAGCCCAGCAGGGGAAGAAACAGCCGCATCTGGGAAAACAGGTCGCCGATTTCCGGCTTCCGCTTGTCCCGTACCGCCAGCAGCAGCGACTGCATGTAGCCGGCGGCGGCAACCGGGGCCAGGATGCCGAGGGTGAAGAGCGATATGCCGATCAGGGCCAGAGTGTTGACCAGCAGGGCCGGCAGAAATCCGGTGAAAACCCGCCAGGTTTCTTCAAGCAGTTTCTTAAAATCCATGCGTATCCTCCTCTCTGCGTTTTTTTGATTGTACGTATTTACGGGAAGCATTGCAAGGCGGCAACCCCGCGGTGGCATAAAGTTTGCCGCTGGAGGTGGGATTGTCCGGGGGAGGCAGGGCGACCCGCCCGAGATGCGGGTCAGGGATGAAAAATCGTCTCGACCAGTTCCTGAACCGTTTGAATGCCGATGACCCGCATGTGCGGGGCGCTTTTCTTTTCAACCCGTTTCCGGTTGGAGTCCGGCATGAGAAAGGTGGTGAACCCGAGTCGCTCCGCTTCGCGCAGGCGCAGGTCCATCTGGCCGATGGCCCGCACTTCCCCGGCCAGGCCGATTTCCCCGCAGACCACTGTATCCGCGGCCACGGGTTTTTCATACAGGCTCGACAGCAGGGCAACCACCACCCCCAGGTCCAGGGCCGGTTCGTCGATCCGGATGCCGCCGACGATGTTCAGAAAAATGTCGTGATCGTAGAGGCTGACGCCGATTTTTTTTTCCAGCACCGCGGTGAGCAGGGCAAGGCGCTGGTGATCGGCTCCGATGGCCGTTCGGCGGGCCGTGCCAAGGCTGCTGGGACTGACCAGTGCCTGGACCTCAACGAGGATCGGCCGGGTTCCCTCGATGCTGGGCAGAACAACCGAGCCGGGGACGTTTACCGGCCGCTCGGCGAGGAACAGGGCGGAAGGATTATCCACCTCGGTGAGTCCGCTTTCCTTCATTTCAAAGACGCCGATTTCATTGGTGGAGCCGAAGCGGTTCTTGACCGTCCGCAGGATGCGGAAGACCTGGCCGCGATCGCCTTCAAAATAGAGCACGGTGTCGACCATGTGTTCCAGCACCCTTGGTCCGGCGATGGCGCCGTCCTTGGTCACATGGCCGATGAGGATGACGGGCAGCCCGCTGCCCTTGGCCAGGGCCAGCAGCCTGGCGGCCGACTCCCGGACCTGAGTGACGCCGCCCGGCGCGGAAGCGATTTCGCCGGTGTACATGGTCTGGATGGAATCAACCGCCAGCAGGGCGGGTTTGACCTCTCCGGCCATGGCGGCAATGGCTTCGACCCGGTTTTCCGTGGCCAGGAAGATCTGCTCCTGGCCGATGGCCAGACGATCGGCCCGCATCCTGATCTGCTCGGCCGATTCTTCGCCGGTCACATACAGGACGCGGCGGTTGTCCGCCGCCAGGGCGGACAGCAGCTGCAGGATAAGGGTTGATTTGCCGATCCCGGGGTCGCCGCCGACCAGTACCACCGAGCCCGGTACGATGCCGCCGCCCAGGACCCGGTCCAATTCGCCGATGCCGGTGACCAGTCTGGACAGGGTCGGCCGGGAGGCATGGATAAGGGGCAGCGCGGGTTCATGGTCTTCGGGAGAGCACCGCCGATCCGGCTGCTTCCTTTCCGCCATGCTGTCCCACTCCCCGCATTCCGGGCATCGGCCCAGCCATTTGCCGGCCGCATACCCGCAGCGCAGGCAGACAAAGCCCAGCCGCTCTTTGCCGTTCCGGCTCATCGGTCCGCCCCCGGTCGTTTTACCGGGGGGTGAGCAGGGCGGCCGCCGGGGGGCGGTCCGGCATATCGTTTCCGGCCTTTTTTCATGGCAGGAGTAAATCATCTTTTCGGTAATTTTACAAGATCGGGAGAGGGGGGCAATCCAGGGCCGCGTCACTTATGAGCTAATCTTATCGAGTTTACAACTTTTTCTGAAAAAGCTGGTTTTTCTTCGTGCGATTTTATATAATGAGGCATGGGAGAAGAACTTCATGCCGTAGCCTTT
>DSAE01000151.1 GCA_011372855.1 Desulfobacteraceae bacterium | reverse complement strand
GCTGGTGAAATAGAGGTTGCCTTCCGGCCCCTGAAACCCGATGCGTTCCCCGGCCGCCATCATTGTACTGTTGTTATAGTATCAGCCGCTTTCCCGTAAATCAAATGCAACGGCTGCATCACCCATTAGCGGTATTGACGACTCTTGTGCCTTTCCATTTTCAATTTAATGCACAATGCCAATTGTAAGAGGTGGGCAAATTCCCGGATTATCGGTTGGGAATTTCACCGAATCGTTCCCCAAACACTCCATTCACCATGGACTGGCAGGGGATAACTATTCTTATTCACTCAATATCTTGTCTTGCAGCAACATCGGCTTGATTTTTGCAGTGACCAAAGCAAGGGACATTCGCCCGGAAGGTTGCCCGCTGAAAACGGGCGGCTGCGAGAGGGGATGGTCCCGCAGGAGCAGCATATTTGTGCAGAAGAGAAACAGACCTGTGGATTCAAGGCGGTGACATATGAACGGCTTGCCCTCCCCCTGCATACCTTCCCTGGCTATAATGTGGGCCGCGGGCCCGATGATCGGCACGGTACTGGTCACCTCAATCTGGGACCGTCCGGAGCTGATTATGGCCAACGAGCTTGTCGGCATCCCCATCCTCCTCTATTCGTATATCACCGTTTCGCCCGTTCTCATTCCCGCCTCCCTGTTATGGTGTTTTCTCATCCACCGTTATGTGCACGGGAAGTCCGGGACGAAAAACCGCACCTCTTTTTTCCTCTTTTTGCTCCGGTCCGGTGCATTCATCGGACTGCTCTGCGCGATCCTCCCCGGAGTGTCCGCCCTGTTCCTGGGCAGACTCCCTGACCTGCTGCTCTGGCTGGTGACGGGGATGGCTGCCGGAGCCTTCTGCGCCTTGCTGTGCTTTCCCATCTGGAACACCCAGTTCCGCGACCGCCGGCCGTTGAGAAAAACCGCCGACAGCTAAAATTTCCTGTTCATTGCCGGGCCGGTTGGGTACACTGTTTCTCCACTGATACCATTCGATTTCCTCCAGGCGCATCCTTCACCTCCCTCCCAGCGGGGACGCGTGAAGTACTGCCGCCTGACCGGGGAAACAGTCAAGCGGAATCCGCCGCCTCCGCTAACCGCCCAGGCCTTTGAGCGAAAAAACGGCCGCCATTGCCTGCGCGCAGCGGTCAGCGATTATGTCCGGTTTGCGCTGGTGGACATCCGGGAACAGGCCCCGGAGGAAACGGTGCACCTGCTCTTCTGCCGCAACCTGGCCTTCACCTATTTCGATGCGCCCCTGCGGCAGCGGATCTGCCGCTCCTTCCGCGACAGAATTGCCCAGGGCGGGGCGCTGATCATCGGCAAGCACGAAACGATCCCGCCGGGGATAACGGGCTTTGCCCCCTGGGAAGGCCGACTGCCCATCTACCGAAAAATCTGACCCCGGAGGGGTCCCGTGTTCGATCAGCACACCATGCAGGTTTTCCAGATCTTCCTCATCGCCGTCGGCCTCGCCGCCGACTCCTTCGCGGTTTCCGTCAGCAGCGGCGCCATTATCGAAAAACTGCGGCTCCGCCATGCAATGCGTCTTGCCCTGTTTTTCGGATTCTTCCAGGGACTGATGCCCTGGATAGGCTGGAAGGTGGGGATTCTTGCCAGCGCTTTCATCCGCTCCTTCGACCATTGGCTGGCCTTCGGCATACTCTGTTTCATCGGCGGCAAAATGGTGTATGAGTCCCGCATTCTCAAAGAGGACATCGAGGAAGCGGCCAACCCCTTCAGCCTGTACGTCCTGTTCGGCCTGGCCATTGCCACGAGCATCGACGCCCTGGCCGTCGGCATCACCTTTTCCTTCCTGAACATAGCCATCATCGAGCCGGTGCTCATCATCGGCATCGTCACCTTTGTCTTTTCCTTTGCCGGTACGTACATCGGCGAATATTTCGGCCACATTTTCAAAGACAGGATAGAACTGGCGGGCGGCCTGATCCTGATCGGCATAGGATGCAAGATCCTGATCGAACACACCCTTCTGCAGGGATGAAAGTGCGTGAACTCGTGCCGATATTCTGGTACATTTTTCGTCCGGTATCAGCATGCGGGGTCGATGAACCGTGCCGGCCGCCTCAGCCACCACGGGCAACCTCCAAATGGGACAACAAAAGGAGATAACCATGAGTAAAACCGAACAAAATCTCAGGGAAGCATTCGCCGGTGAATCACAGGCAAACCGCAAATATCTCGCCTTTGCCGACAAGGCGGAAAGAGAAGGTCATAAACAGGCGGCAAGACTCTTCCGGGCGGTTGCCCATGCCGAAACGATCCACGCCCACGCCCATCTCCGGGCCCTGAAAGGGATCGGCGACACCGCCGCCAATCTGAAGGAAGCCATGGCCGGGGAAATTCACGAATTCAAAAGCATGTATCCCGACATGATCGAAGCGGCGAAGGAAGAAGGCCACAAGGCGGCGGAACGAAGCTTTACCTACGCCAACGAAGTCGAAAAAATCCATGCCGAACTGTACCGCAAGGCCCTGGAGAGTCTGGACAACCCCGTGGAGAAAGATTTTTATGTGTGTTCCGTCTGCGGCTACACCTGCGAGGACAAGGCCCCGGACAAATGCCCTGTCTGCGCCGCCAACAGCAACGCTTTCGTCAAGGTCGGCTGACATGTACCCGCCCCGGCCGCCTCCCGGCCGGGGCGACCATAACAGCGGCCCCATCCTCGCGGGAAAAAACCGCTCCCCCTCCTTTGTCCGCCTTCCGGTTCAGGGCGTTCCGGGACGGAATAAATTTCCGCTGAACTGGCACGATCTGGCCGTCGGAGATATCCTGAACCTCTTAGATCAATAAGAAAAAATACAAAAACATCAACTATCTGTACAAAAAGCGCAGGTTGGCCATTGTAAAATATCAAAAGATGAGTATAATTAAAATATCCTCCTATGAGAGGGCCATAACCCTTCTTGCTGTTCCCCTCCTTGCAGTAAGGAGGGTTTCTTTTTCCGCCCCACCCTCAGCGGCTGTACCCGGTGGCGAACAGCTCAAACAACTTCTC
>DSAE01000007.1 GCA_011372855.1 Desulfobacteraceae bacterium | reverse complement strand
TACAAAACGCACAATGCGCCTTTCATGGATTTGTCAAGAAAAAAATGCTCCCAACGGCTTGATTATTAACAAAAATATTGCAAAATATCATATGCAATTTTCTAACCGGAAATTACTGAGTTTGGTTAAGAGCCACTTACAATTTTAGATATTTCTTTTCATAAATTCCGACAGAATTTCAAATAATATTCCTCTTGGCATGCCCCGCAATGGACTTTTTCCTGCCTGGTATTGTACCGTGTGACACCACCCGTCCCGTCGAATGCTCCGGCAACCCTGCCTGAGCCCGACAGATAACTTGATTATCCCCCGATACCCGCCGATTCTCCGACACGGGGAGGCGATACGACCCGTGATGCTTGTTGTGCACAACTTGCAGAAGGGTACCGGGCTGACGGGTCGAAAACTTCCGGGAAGGCTCATCAGGCGGAAAACAGGTATGGGCCGGTTTAATCCGCTTGAATTGTTGCCGGCAAAAAAGATATAAAAAAGAAAAATTAGCCGGGCCCGGCCCGGTAATTGGGGAGCTGACATGATCGATGAATGGATAGCGGAAGTCAAGCAGCAGACGGACCCGCGCGAGCTGGGCATGATCCTGGTCCACAACGGCCTGGTGCGGGCCACCGCCAAAGACGGCAAAGAAGTCCGGGGGATAAACCTTGCCGTGGATACCAACAGGCTCGCGGAGCTTATCCGGCACTACAGCGCCCTGGAAGGGATCGAGGCGGTCAGGGCCTGGATCAACGAAGGCCGTCTCGCCATCGGCGACCCCATCATGTACGTGCTTGTTGCCGGCAGATTCAGGACCGATGTCCTGCCTGCCTTTGAAGCGCTCATCGCCGCCATCAAGAACGAGGTGGTCACCGAGCAGGAATACTGACCTTCCGACCGGCCCTTCGCTGCCCTGCGGCCTCCTTCCGCAAAGGTCGGAAAAAGAACCTGCGGTCAGGGCCCTGAATGATCGGCGCTGAAACCGGGGGTCATCACGGCCCCGCCCCTCGAATCAAAAGGTAATGATTTCGTATCCTGCGGCCCGGTATGCCGCCATGGCGGGATGGCCTGACATTTCGTCAAGCAGGGTCAGCCCCTGTTCCTTTGCCGCCTCGAGGGTCCCTTGTTTGCTTGAACAGGTCCTGCACACCCCTGCGACAAGACCGGCCTCCAGATTCTTTTTCCACAACCCGTGCAAGGGGTTGCCGGGCCGGACCAGCTCCGGAATCAGTCCCGTTGAAGCGCCCTCAATGATGATTTTCGCTTCCACTCCCCTGGCGTGCATGTCCAACGCGTTCAGGAGCACATGGATGAAGCACATCGGGTCGCCGTTGAAGACAAACAAGGCGAATTTTTTCATGGTTTTTTTCCTCCTCTGCCCGGATTACTGAACGACTCCATGGGTTCTCAAACTATGCGGGTCCCTCTTGGTCAGTTTCCGCATCCCCCCACCTATCTCCATGTCATTACGAACAAACGAGCAATCCAGATGTTTGACCCAAAGCACTGCCCGCCCTGCGGCGGCTGCAATGCACCAGTTGCGGCAATAATAAATTCCCAGTTAAAAATTGAGGGCAATTATACTTTTTTTTTGACAAATTGTATTTACCCTTCCCATAATTCATAATAATTACTTTAGAATTATGTGCCTAATGAGCCGGTACCATAATGGTTGAGCGCCGTAAATACCCTCGGTATTCCGAACAGCTGCATCTGACTATCTATGTTTATGATACAATCAGTAAACGCCCGGACAGAAACGGTTTCAAGGCCATGAGCCTGGAAGGGAGTCATGGCGGCTTCCGGATTGAAAGCCCTCGGGAGCTTCCGTCCGGTTCTCTGGTTCTCTTTGAATCGGATGATGATGCATCAGCGCTCAGCAAGGCTGGCACCGCAGAAGTGAGGTGGTGCAAACCCGCAGTTAAATCAGGTTTTTTTGAGTTCGGTATTTCTTTTCCCGCTTTCGTCCCGCCCAGGTAATTTCATTATGGTAGTGTTCCTTAGCGTTGTATCGCCGTGCCGGAGCAATCCCATCCTTCCTGTGGGGGAACGGCCCGGACAGGTGGCTTTCTCTCGGGCATTATTCAATTATTTTGTCTATGCGGTCGGACGATGACCTCTTCCTGTGGCGAACTCAATGTCCTCATCGTCGATGATAAGAGCAATATCCGCAAAACCCTCTCCTATTGCCTGGAGGCCGAAGGCCACAGCGTTGTCGCGGTCGCGGGATCCCAAGAGGCGCTGCGGGAGGCGAAACGGCGCTCCTTCGATATAGCCTTCATTGACCTCCGACTGAAGGGAGAGGACGGCATGGACCTTATCGGCCCGCTGCTTGCCGAGACGCCATGGATGAAGGTGGTGGTTATCACCGCCAATGCGACCATCGAAACCGCAGTCGAGGCGATGCGGCGGGGGGCGGCCGACTATATCGAAAAACCCTTCACCAGCGCTTAGGTCCGGCTGTTGATTCGGACCCTGGGTCACATCCGCGACCTGGAAAACGAGATTGCCGTCCTCAAGGAGGATCGCCGCCGTTTCGCTCCGGAATCCATGATGCACAGTGAAACTCCGGAGATGCGGCGAATCATCGAGACCCTCCAGCGGGCGGCGCTCTCGGAAGCAATCATCCTGCTTCGAGGAGAAAGCGGCACCGGCAAGTCGATCTTTGCCCGGACCATTCACAACTGGAGCCCGCGGGCGAAAAAACCGATGATGATCGTCTCCTGCCCGGCCGTCCCCAACGAACTGCTGGAGAGCGAGTTGTTCGGCCACGCCAGGGGTGCCTTCACCGGAGCGGTGAACGAGAATCCCGGCCGGATCGCCGCCTGCGAGGGGGGGGGACGTTGTTTCTGGACGAGATCGGCGACATGGCCCTGCCGACCCAGGCCAAGCTGCTGCGCTTTATCCAGGACAAGGAATATGACACGGCCCCGTCAAATTAAAGTTGTAGGGGTAAGCGTCAGTAACGAGACAGAGCTGAGGGGATAAAAAACAGAAGGTGTGCAGAGTTTGTCGGGCGCAAATGTGTTGCCGCTGGGGATAAT
>DSAE01000002.1 GCA_011372855.1 Desulfobacteraceae bacterium | reverse complement strand
CCATTAAAGTCTCCATCCCCTCCCATATAGCCGTTTCCCGCTCCTGCGGCGGAAGCGATGGCAAAAACAAACAGCAATACGAATAAACATTTTGTTCCGTACATATGTGCCCCCTCCAATACTTCATTTCTCCTTATGCCGGATGACGCAAAACGCCAAAACGGCGACTCATCGTGGCAACTGTATTTTTGTCCCGTTCACCTCCTGTTTGTGCCTTTGTCCATGGTTATCAACCGGGAGAAGCGGTATCGGCATTTTTGACGGGATGTGTATTCCGCTCACCGCCCAGGCCAGAACGGCATCCGCTGCCCCGACAGATTCTGACAACATTTTCTGTAAACACAACCCCTCTTGACTCTTTGCAAAATCAAGAAATGTGCCAAAGGGAAAAATTCCCAAATTTCCGGGAAAACAACGGCCTGACACGAATGATGCACCCGGACCGGAACCCTGACGATCCGGCTGAATGCCGGGAGCCGGCGGTGGGAATTGCACTGAACAAAATGGCTTCATTGTCTGCTGACTCTTCTCCGGATTACAACCCGGACAAAATGTCAGCCAACCCTGACCCGCCAGTTTCTGTCGAGAAAGTCACCAGAAACTGGCGGATCGAGACAAATCCGGCGCAATTGTCGGCGGGAAATAAAAGTTGGACAGGCCTGCGGCTGTATGCCGGAAACAGAAGCGTTGAATACGCCTCCTTGCAAGAAAGAGGGCACGAAGCGCTCTTCGCTCCAGGTCAAGGAAATAATCAGAAAAAGCGCTGAAGATATGCCGGTTTTGGCCGGCAAGGTCCATAGGGTGGGACCGATGAGCGCCAATGGGGCTTCTTGCCTCAGTGCGCCTTCAGTCCTTCTTTTTCCATCAGTTCGATGCCGTACTCGACGGCAATGGCATAGGAAATGTTGGTGTTGGCCGCGACCGTTTTGCTGCCGTCGGTGTATTCGCGGGAGGCCTCCAGCGGGTCAAAACGCCCGTTGATGATGCCGACGACCAGGCCGTCTGCGACGCTGATCAGCGGACCGCCGCGGTCTCCGTCGTGCACCATGGTGTCGAACAGCAGCAGCCGGCTCTGATTGTTGGAGAGCACCTTGGCGGAGACGACGGCGCCCATGGCCACCAGGGTGTGCAGGGTCTGGTGGCCGAAGGAATAGCCCATGGTCATGACGCTGCCGCCCAGGCACATGTTTTCCGCCGTGCCGAGAAAATGATCGGGCAGGCGCATTTCCATGGGCTGGTCGATCCTGAGCAGGGCGACATCCCGGTCCGGATCGCGCTGGACGATGCTCACCGGCAGGGTGGTCACCCGTTTCTGACTGACGGGGGTAAAATCAGCGCCCGGATCGCCGGGCACCACCAGCAGTTTCCCTTCCCTGGGCAGGGTATGCGCGACGGTGAGCAGATAGCCCGCCTCGTGCACGAGAAAGGCCGTGCCGAGAAAGTGTACGGCATCACCCTGCTGCCGCATCACCATCATGCAGCCGCCGCTGAATTTCAGGCATATCGTCTGTAACATGCGTCCTCCGATACTTTTTGCGCCCTTTCCCTTTTCGGTAACAGGGAGGGCAACGTGTCGCCCGCTATTTCGGCCCTTCCAGCCACCCGGCAACCCGTTCCTCGTGGGTGCGCATCCAGCGCAGCGCTTTTTCGTACGGATACAGCCCCTGGTCCGCCTGGTTCCATATCATGAACTGTGCCGACTCCTCCGGGGTCCAGGCAAAACGGTCCAGGAACGCATACACATCGGGCATCTCCTCCCTGAGCCCCGGACGCGCCATGGTATGAATCGATTCAAGACCGCCGAAGACCTGCTTTGGGTCGTCAAGGAAACGCAGATTCCAGCGGGCAAACATCCAGTGCGGGACCCAGCCGGTGATCACGATCCATTCCTGGTGGCGAATGGCCCTGGACAGCTCGGCGGTCATCGACTCCTCGCTGCCTTCGATCAGCCGGTAGTCGTGCAGGCCATAGGCTGCCAGCGCCTCCCGCGTTCGCTGCATGATGCCCGCTCCCGGATCGATGCCGACGATCCGGCGCCGGAATTCAGCCCCGTACCTGCCCAGGTCCGCGATGGACTCGGCCCTGATATAGGGACGAACACGTTTTCCCTGGGGATCGGTCTGCCGTCCCACTCCGACATCGGGGACCACCAGGCCGATGCGCGCCCCTTCCAGATTGGGGCCGAGATCAACCACTTGCCCACCGTAGCGGTCGAAATACTCCGCATGGGTTACCGGCAGCCAGGCCGAAAGCATGGCGTCCGCGCGCCCTTCGGCCACGGCCCGCCACATATCCACGGCCTCCATGCGCTGCAGGACGACCCGACAACCGAGTTCCTCCTGCAGCACAGCCTGTGCCAGGTGGGCGCCGGCAACCGAGGATGACCAATCCGTATAGGCCAGGGTCACCACCGGCCGATCCTTTCCCACGGCAGGATCTCCGGTGAACAGGAAGACCGCCGGCAGCACAAGAAAGAAAATGATCCGGGTCATGGAATGCACACGATACCTCCTCAATGAGCAAGGGCCATTACCAGAAACGGCGCCGTCCGTACGTCGGCAGCTTTTCCGTCGGACGCGTACGGCGCTCCACGGTTTTGGCCTCTCCTGTAAAAATCTCAAAGGCCTGTCCCTCCTTGTACTCCGCCAATCCCTTGTGCAGGGCAAAACACATCCCCAGCAGGACCAGCGAAAAGGGCAGCCCGGGTGGATATCGCCGCCGTCTGCAGGGCAACCAGGCCGCCGCCGAGCAGCAGGACAGCCGCCACGACCCCCTCCAGGATTGCCCAGAACAGCCGCTGGATGACCGGCGGCTCCGGGTTACCGCCGGCCGTGATAATGTCGATGACCAGGGAGCCGGAATCCGACGAGGTGACAAAAAAAGTTGTCACCACCAGGATCGCCAGAAGCGAACTGAGCGTCCCCAGAGGATAGTGTTCCAGCAGCTTGAACAGGGAGACGGGGATGTTCTCCTGCACCGCCCTGGCGATATCGCCGGCCCCGAACATTTCGATATTGATGGCGCTGTTGCCGAAAACGGTGATCCAGATG
>DSAE01000110.1 GCA_011372855.1 Desulfobacteraceae bacterium | reverse complement strand
TCTTACAAAACGCACAATGCGCCTTTCATGGATTTGTCAAGAAAAAAATGCTCCCAACGGCTTGATTATTAACAAAAATATTGCAAAATATCATATGCAATTTTCTAACCGGAAATTACTGATCCGGAATTGAATTCCATCTGGGGTACAATTTGTACCCCCCTTGTTCTCAAAGCTCCTGACGGCAAGATGCGCGAAACCAACTGCGTCAACACCCAAGGCATCTTCCGCATTATCCAGTCCATTCCCTCGCCCATGGCCGAACCCTACAAACGCTGGCTGGCCCGGGTGGGCTACGAGCGGGTGCAGGAGATCGAAGACCCGGAGCTGGCCGGCAAGCGGACCAAGGCGCTCTACCGGGCCAAGGGTTATTCCGAGGCCTGGATCGAGAAGCGAATGTGGGGCATCGCGCTCCGCGCTGAACTGACCGACGAATGGAAAAAACGCGGGGTGGGCGGCGAGCCGGAATACGCCATCCTCACCTCGGAGATCTCCATGGCCGCCTTTGGCCTCACGCCCTCGGAATACAAGCAGCTCAAGAGACTGGAGCGGATGCCTTTATGAAATCAACACATGGCGAAATTCGACCAGGCTCATCCAGGCAAACGGCTGTGCAGGAATTCCTTGGGCGGAACGATTTTGATGCCCATGTAATCTTGTACGGCAAGGAGGTGTTTGTCACCAGAAACGATAACCTTGCAATGCAGGGCAACGGCGCATTCGATGAATTTATTGTCATCCGGGTCATCCCGGACGATATCGAGGGCAGGCGTTTTTGCGGCATACAGCGAATTGAATCCCTGGGCGAAGAGCCGGAGCAGTTCTTCCAGCTCTTCCGAATCCCGGAGGCCAAGCCTTTGCAGGACCGCGACATATTCCTCGACGATAGGACGAGACAGGCAGAGAATAGTGGCGCCGTTTTTCCAGAGATCGATAATTTGTCTGGGATTACCGCCGAAAAAGGAGGACACGAAGACATTGGTATCGATGACGACTCTGCTCATTTTTTGGTTCTGACCCGACGGATTGCGGACTCGATGTCTTCCGGCCCTTTTCCCTTGGCCTTCAGCTTGTTGCCGATGCGGCCCCAGAGATCATCGACGTAGGAGGACATATCGTGGTTTCTGATATAGTCTTCGAGCACTTCCCGGACCAGGGTGCTCACATTCTTACCTTCCGCCCTGGCTTGCCTGCCCACCTTTTCTTTAAGGTCGTCAGGCATGCGGAGAATCATTTGGGATGGCATGGAAGCCTCCGATTATTGTTTATCTTGTATATACAAGATAGCATAGTGCGATTGAAAAATGCAACCCAATATTTTCGTCAGCTAAAATGGATGATCTTGTAAAAAGTTATCAAGAGTGATGTCTAAGCAAAAAGCCCCAATGCAAGGCGCGAAAATTCTGAGGAATGATTCGTACACAGGGTACGCCGCAGTGACGAAGAATGCAGTGCAACGCCGCTGTTGGGGAGTTTTTGCGACGCCATCAAAATGAGACGGCCATGAGAAAGCACCTGAACACCCTCTTTGTCACCACCCAGGGGGCGTATCTCAACAAGGACGGGGAAACGGTCACGGTCAACGTGGAGCGTGAGGTCCGGCTGCGGCTGCCGGTTCACACTCTGGACGGGATCGTCTGCTTTGGCAATGTCATGATGAGCCCCTTTCTGATGGGATTCTGCGCGGAACGGGACGTGACCGTCAGCTTCCTCACCGAGCACGGCCGGTTTCTGGCTCGGGTGCAGGGACCGGTCTCCGGCAATGTCCTGCTCCGCCGCCAGCAGTACCGTTATGCCGATGACACCGCATTCTCCGCCGGCATGGCCCGCGCCTTTGTCATCGGCAAGGCCCTCAACTGCCGCACGATTATCCAACGCTGCCTGCGCGACCACTGCGAAAAAGTTGATGAACCGGTGCTGCGGGGAACCGCGGACCGGCTCTCCTCGATCCTCATGCACCTGAAGCAGGACCTTGATCTGGACACCGCCCGCGGCTTTGAGGGTGAGGCGGCAAAGACCTATTTCAGCGTCTTCGACCAGTTGATTACCGGGCAGAAAGCGGATTTCCATTTTCATGAGCGCAGCCGCCGGCCGCCCCTGGATCGGATGAACTGCCTGCTTTCCTTTCTCTACACCCTGGTCCTGCACGATGCCCGCTCCGCCCTGGAATCGGTGGGCCTTGATCCGGCCGTCGGCTTTCTCCACCGGGACCGGCCCGGCCGGCCGGGGCTGGCCCTGGACCTGATGGAGGAATTCCGTCCTCTGCTGGCCGACCGCCTGGCGTTGTCCCTGGTCAACTTGGGGCAGGTCAGGGCCAAGGGATTCACCATTTCCGAATCAGGAGCGGTTCTTATGGATGACGACACCCGGAAGACCGTGCTGGTGGCCTATCAGAAGCGCAAGCAGGATGAAATCATGCACCCGTTCCTGAATGAACGGATTCGTGTCGGCCTGCTGCCGTATGCCCAGGCTCTGCTGTTGGCCAGGTACTTGCGGGGCGATTTGGACGGCTACCCGCCGTTTTTATGGAAGTAAGGAAAAATATGTTTGTCCTTGTCAGCTACGATGTATCGACTACCACCCCCGGCGGTCAGCGCAGACTCCGTCGGGTAGCCAAAGCGTGTCGAAATTTCGGCCAGAGGGTGCAGTTCTCGGTGTTTGAATGTATCGTTGATCCGGCCCAGTGGGCCAGACTCAGGCAAAATTTGATCGATGAGATCGATGAGGGAACCGACAGCCTGCGCTTTTATTTCCTTGGCTCCAACTGGGAACACCGGGTCGAGCATGTGGGAGCCAAACCAGCTCTGGACCAGGAGGGTCCGTTGATCGTCTGAATGAATTGACTTGGCGCGAACCTCAAGTGACCAGAAAATGGCCGGCAGATTCGCGGACATGGTATTCGACTGAAATTATGGTATATTTTTTACACTAAATCCTAAACATTAAAAATCAAGCTGCGGAAAATGGAGGTCCGCCCAAATCGACATCTGCAGCGTCATCCTGCAGCTAATAGAAAGATGACGGTCGCCCCCCGCGCGGGGGCGTGGATTGAAAC
>DSAE01000161.1 GCA_011372855.1 Desulfobacteraceae bacterium | reverse complement strand
TGGAACCCTCTGGAAATCGGCCTGCGGCTTTCGTAACAAGGAGCGATTTAGGACGGTGATTCTTTTTCATCTCGGTGGACTCGACCTCTACCCGGTTACCCACTGAAAACCCGGAAGCACCGGAAATAGGGTCGCCGGACAAGGCTGAGCAGTGGGTCATGGACAGTCTGGCCGCCGGGAAGAAAATCCCGGGCTTCGGCCATCGGGTCTATAAATGCGAAGACCCGCGGGCCACTGTTCTCAGGAAATATACGGAAACGGTCACCCGCAAGGCCGGCGATACGACCTTGTATGACATCACCCGGGAAATTGACCGGGTCATGTCGGAGCATTCCAAGGTCTTCCCCAACGTCGACCTGTACACGGCATCCCTGTACCATGCCATGGGCATCCCGGACGAGCTGTTTACCCCGATTTTCGCCATGAGCAGGGTGACCGGCTGGACGGCGCACATCTTCGAGCAATGGGACAATAACCGGCTGATCCGTCCGCTGGCCAATTATACGGGGCCGACTTCCCTCAAGTACGTTGCCATGGAACAAAGGACGCCCTGATCCCGGCCGCCCTTACCGGGTGAGTGGCGATGGAGGGCGGTGGATGCACGGCTGTGCCGGCTGGCATTCACCGCTCCGGTTTCAGCCGGCTATTCGCCGAGCTCCGGAAACTTGATTTTGAGGGAGGTCTTGTCCTTTTTCTCTTTGAGCTTCACCTGCAGTTCGAGGGGGCTGGTGCGCAGTCCCAGGGCCAGCGGGGGATCGCCGCCCTCCTTCTCCAGGTGGAGGATGTCGAAAACAAGGCCGCGGACGGCGTCGAACAGGTCGGCGTCGGGCGGTGGCAGTTCAATTTTCTCGTCGGCCGTCTTGAGGCGGACCCGGATTTCGTCCCCCTTCTTTTCAAACCTCGCCTTGCGCGCCTTTTCAGTCACGCCGTACATGATGGCCAGGGCCAGATACTTGACCGCGTCTTCCCGCGGATCTTTGGAGCTGGTCCTGGTCATGGCCGCCAGCTGAGCGGCGAAATCGGTTTCCATGTAGCAGTCGCACATCTCCTGGAGCTTCTGCTGGGAATTCGCATCTTTGAGTTGCATGGTGTCTCCTTTCGTGAGCTGTAACTTCAATCCATGTGTTCAAGGGAACAATGTACCCGATTGCCCGATTATTGTCGACGACCAAGCGGAGTCAGGCTTTCCGGATGAGGGCCGGCGCTAATTGTATTCCCTGGTTTTGTGAAAGGCGATGTCGGGGAACTGTTTCATGGTGTGTTCCAGCCACCATTGGTCAGCGGCCAGATAGGCCAGGTGGCCCTCGGCGTCCATTGCCAGGTTGGCCTGGTTGCTGGTTTTGAACTCGTCCAGTTTTTTGCGGTCGGCATGGTAAATCCAGCGGGCCGTGGAGTAGGAGACGGGTTCGGTGGTCGCGTCCACGCCGTATTCCGCCTTGAGACGGGCCAGGATCACCTCGAACTGGAGGACGCCCACGGCCCCGAGGATATAATTGCTGCCGGTCAGAGGTCGGAAAAGCTGCACGGCTCCTTCCTCGGCCATCTGTTCCAGCCCCTTGTTGAGCTGCTTGGCCTTGAGGGGATTTTTGAGCAGCACCCGGCGGAAGTGCTCCGGGGCGAAGTTGGGGATGCCGGTGAACTTGAGCTGCTCCTTTTCCGAGAAGGTGTCACCGATCTTGATGGTGTCGTGGTTGTGGATGCCGATGATGTCGCCCGGGTAGGCCTCCTCGACATTGCTGCGGTCCTGGGCCATGAAGATGGTGGCGTTGGCCAGGGTCAGTTCCTTGCCCAGGCGGTGGTGGACGATTTTCATGCCGCGGGTGAATTTGCCCGAACATATCCGGAAGAAGGCGATCCGGTCGCGGTGGGCGGGATTCATGTTGGCCTGGATCTTGAAGGCAAAGCCGGAAAAGGAGTCTTCCTCCGGGTCGACCACCCGGTTGACGGCTGAGCGGGGGCCGGGAGGAGGCGCCAGTTCCACGAAAGCGTCCAGCAGCTCACGGACGCCGAAATTGTTGACCGCGCTGCCGAAAAAGACGGGGGTTTGCCCGGCCGTCAGGTACTGGCGGTGGTCAAAGGGGTTGGCGGCTCCCTCCAGCAGGGCGAGGTCGTCGCGCAGGGCCTGGGCCTGGTGCCCGAGCTGTCGGTCGATGAGCGGGTCCTGGATGTCCCGGACCAGGATTCCTTCCTGCCTGCCGCCGCCGGGGGAGAAGAGGTGCAGCTGCCCCCTGTACATGTTGTAGACGCCCTTGAAGCTCTTGCCCATGCCGATGGGCCAGGAGAGCGGGGCGCACTCGATCTGCAGCCTGTCCTCGATATCGGCCAGGATGTCGAGGGGATCGAGGCCTTCGCGATCCAGCTTGTTGATGAAGGTGATGATGGGGGTATTGCGCATGCGGCATACCTCCATGAGCTTCATGGTCTGCTCCTCCACCCCCTTGGCGCAGTCGATGACCATCAGGGCGCTGTCAACCGCGGTGAGAACCCGGTAGGTGTCCTCGGAAAAATCCTGGTGGCCAGGGGTGTCGAGCAGGTTGATTTCGTAGCCGCGGTAGTCGAATTTCATCACCGACGAGGTCACCGAGATGCCGCGCTCCCGTTCAACGGCCATCCAGTCGCTGAGCGCGTGGCGGCTGGTTTTCCGGGATTTCACCGCCCCGGCCATCTGGATGGCGCCGCCGAACAGGAGCAGTTTTTCGGTCAGCGTTGTCTTGCCGGCGTCCGGGTGGCTGATAATGCCGAATGTCCGTCGGCGCAGGATTTCCTTGTGAAGCGTACTGTTCAAAATATTGCCTTCTTGCATGACGATTTGTTGCCGTCCCGGCGGGAGGCCTGCAGGCCCCACGCTCTCCGGCATCGCGGATAAATTGCCGGGGAATGGCGTGAAACTGAAAAACCTGAAATATACCCTGAAAAGGGAATTTTGTCAGCATATTCCTTGAGGGGTCCACGGCCCCGTCAAATTAAAGTTGTAGGGGTAAGCGTCAGTAACGAGACAGAGCTGAGGGGATAAAAAACAGAAGGTGTGCAGAGTTTGTCGGGCGCAAATGTGTTGC
>DSAE01000264.1 GCA_011372855.1 Desulfobacteraceae bacterium | reverse complement strand
GATATTTCCTGCGCTGGGGTGACGAAAATTTACAGCCGTCGGGATCGGGATCGAATCCTGATTGTTGTAATACCAAGGGGCTTTTTGGTACACGGTAATTGCTGTATTCTATCTACCTGATCTGTCATTATGCTAGTCATGAGTCGGCAATCCAGAAGTCAGAAGACAGGGAACAGAAGACAGAAGGAATTTTAACCATTAAGAAACTACACGATCCGCAGGTCCCGTGCCGTTCTCCCGGTCAGGGTTCGCGGGACGGTTCCGACAGGTATGCTGTGAAAAAGAAGACGCTATTGAGCTGGAGCACCGGCAAGGACAGCGCCTGGACCCTGCATGTTCTGCGCCGGGACCCCGGAATCGAAATGGCTGGGCTGTTCACCGTTCTGAACGAGCGGTACAACCGCGTCTCCATGCATGCCGCCAGGGTGGAGCTGCTGTGCCTGCAGGCCGAGGCGACGGGCCTGCCGCTGGAGACGATCAGCCTGCCCGACCCCTGCACCAACGAGCAGTGTGATGCGATCATGGGCAGGTTTGCCGCGGATGCCGCGGCCCGGGGAATCCAATGCATCGCCTTTGGCGACCTGTTTCTTGAGGAGGTGCGCCGGTACCGTGAAAAGCAGATGCAGGGCACCTTGATCGAGCCGCTCTTTCCGCTGTGGCGGCTGCCCGCTATGGAGCTGATCGAGCAGATGCTCACCGCCGGCCTGGAAGCATATATCAGCAGCGTTGATCTCAAGAAGCTGCCCGCCGGCTTCGCGGGCAGGCGCTGGACGCGCGATCTTCTCCAGGAACTGCCGGCGGAAATAGATCCGGCGGGAGAGAACGGCGAAATCCACACCATCGTTGTCAACGGGCCCATGTTCGTGAAACGCATTCCGGTCGAAGTCGGCGAGGTCGTCGAGCGGAACGGGTTCGCCTATGCGGACATCATTCCGCTGGGTGAATCGACTCCCGCGTCCGGTCAAAGGGACGGCGGAAACGGCGGCTGAACCATTCGCCTGCCTGCTGCCGCCATTGGAGCGAAACCATGAACATACTGATCATTCTCGGACACCCTGACCCCGGCAGCCTTAATCACGCCATTGCCCTTGCGGTTAGGGACGACCTCGCAGCCGCCGGCCACGACATCATTTTCCATGATCTCTACGGGGAAGGTTTTGATCCGCTGCTGACTGCCGGGGAAATCCCCAAGTACGGTACAATCAGTCAGACGATCGCGGCCCATTGCCGGGAACTCTCCCGGGCGGATGACATCATCATCGTCCATCCCAACTGGTGGGGGCAGCCGCCGGCCATCCTCAAGGGCTGGGTCGACAGGGTATTCCGTCCCGGTGTCGCCTACCGGTTCGAGGAGGGCGATGGGGGCGAAGGAATCCCGGCAGGTCTGCTCAGGGCCTCCGCGGCAGTGGTCATCAACACCTCGAACACCCCCGCCGCCAGGGAGCAGGCAGCCTTCGGCGACCCCCTGGACGCCCTTTGGCGGCAATGCATCTTTGATCTGTGCGGGGTCACGAGGTTTTATCGCCGGATGTTTTCCGTGGTTGTCACCAGCACCATGGAACAGCGGCTTTCCTGGATCGAGGAAGCAAAAGATCTCTGCCGGACCGCTTTGCGCCAGGATGCCCGCTGACATGCCTGGAAGCCGGGAGCAGACACTGCATTTACTTCAAGGAGTTGACCCCGTGGCAATGCTCTCCGGCCGGCGGTTCAGGCCCTGCCCGTACCCCAGGAGGCTGAACCGCCCATCACACCGATGCCCGGTCTCACACATAAACAAGGGGAGGTGCCGACACCAGCCCTCCCCTTGCGATTTGCCCTATCCAGCCGAACCGCTGACTCCGGGCGGTTCAACAGATCCGGGAGATCGTTGCGCCGGATTTGCGGTCACGCCAATTGTTCCCGGCGGATCAGGCCGGGGTGAAGCGCAGCTCCAATCACCCCTGGCAGATGCCGTCACCGTTCCCGGAACCCCACGGCCCGCTGCATTCGTCATAGGGGCCGGTGCCGTCTCCCGCGCCATGGCCGTTTTGTGCCAGGCCCAGACCTGGAACGGTTAAAGTCAACATCAGTGCAACCAAACCTGTTGCGTACATTTTTTTCATTGTCAATTCCTCCTTCAGGAAAATTTTCTGGCAATCCGGATTGCGTTATATGTGCGCCAGCCACTTGCCCTCTTAAAGCGAAAAGGATGCCAGTTCTTCATCCCGTGCCTGGTACTGCCCTCCCCTTTGAACCCGACGAATCGCTTAATTAGGGAAAAAATACCGTTGTTCCAATATGTTAAAATCGTAGCCCAGATCCAGACGCCCTTGCTCCAACCGCCGGGATTCGATCATTGCCCCTTGAAACAACAGTTGCAACAACAGCAACTTGTCGGTTTACGGCTACGGGGATAGAGAAAACTGCCTGGGGTACGGGATATAGACGGGAATTCGGATAGATTGGTTTTGCGACAGTGGAAAATAGTTCTTTTTGTTAAAACATGACACTGTGGCAGTCAAGACGGAAGAAAATCACACCGGTGTGGTATGCCATCGAATAACCTGATGGGTCGACTTTCTGTTTTCCTATAATAAAATTGAGCAGTTTCAGAAGGGGCACAATTTCGGGAAGTAAACCCCCTCCTGACAGAGAAGCAGATGGCGACCCAAGTATCTTTAGTGCGACAAGGTTACAAAATAATCGCAGTAACAATGAGTTATTATACAGCACCTCGTCTATATTTAACGGATATTTTTCCTATTGGTTACATTTTTCGCCCAAAAATTTTCTGCTTCCCAGCAATCCCCCGGGCGAATTTCTCCATGCCCGCCCAACTTGCATCATGTGTTTTTGCCTTTAGAGCGCCTTTCTGTATTGCAACGGCCTCCCGGTATTTAGGTTCCCTCCCCGTCATTTCTACCGGAGGGAGAAATCTCATATGCCGACGCAGGGTGAAACGCCACTCTCAATCAGCAATTCCCGGAGGGTGCTGAAACAACGTAATAGTGTAGTTTGTTAAAATGCTTTTCGTAAACTTTTGCAAATATTACCGGTAAAACCTATTTTTTTCTTGACATCTCAAT
>DSAE01000278.1 GCA_011372855.1 Desulfobacteraceae bacterium | reverse complement strand
TGACAACGGGTGCGAGAATTATTTTACTGGGGTCGCTTCGAACAAGGGGCTATCATCGCAAATCATCGTCCCGGACTGATGGAGAGGCGAATCTGTTCCGACTCCGGGAAATGGCAGAGATGCCGGTTGCGCGAAAAGTACTTGATTCTCCCCTGAAGTCGAGGGATGATAGAGCTGTTCCCTTTAATCGTATGCGGCAAGGAATCGTCTATGAGTTTTTTGAACAGTGAAGCCCTGCTTGACCTGTTGTGCGAAGAGCAGCTGATCACCCCGGAGCAGCGAAAGCTTGTCCTGCAGCAGAAGGAGAAGCAGCGGCAGCTCATTCTCCGCAAGTACGGGGGCCGCAGGCGGGACGACAAGCGCCGGCTGAACCAGCTCGAACCGGACCTTCTTGACCTGGCGGTGTCCCTCCGCCTCGGCATCATGGGCGACAAAACGAGGATCCTCACCGAAGAGATCATCATGCGGGCCATCAGCCTCAAGCTGAAGATTCCCTTCAAAAAGCTCGACCCCCTGGAGCTGGACATGGAGATCGTCACCAAGACGATTCCCCGCTCCTTCGCGGTCAAGCACATGGTCCTGCCCTTCGACATCCGCAACGGCGTGCTGGAGGTCGTCACCTGCAACCCGGACGGCCGCGCCGTGCTTGAGGATATCGAGCAGGCCACCCAGCTCAAGGTCCAGCGGTATCTCAGCACCAGGAGCGACATCAAGAAGATGCTGGCCGAGTTTTTCGGCTTCCAGCGCTCCATCTCAGCGGCCGAGGTGCAGTTCGGCTCCCCTGGAGTGGGCCCGTCCGTCGATATCGGCAACCTTGAGCAGTATGTCAAGCTCTCCTCGTCCCAGGAGCTGTCGTCGACCGACCAGCACATCAAGGCGGCGGTCAACCACCTGTTCAACTATGCCCTGGACCAGCGGGCCAGCGATATTCACATTGAACCAAAGCGGGACGCCTGCGTGGTCCGCTTTCGGATCGACGGGGCCCTGCACACGATCTATAAGCTGCCCAAGGTCGTGCACTCGGCGATCACTTCCCGGCTCAAGACCCTGGGCCGGCTGGATATTGCCGAAAAGAGAAGGCCCCAGGACGGCAGGATCAAGGTCGGCCAGGGGGATGACAAGCGGGATGTCGAGATCCGCGTTTCCACCGTGCCGGTGGCCTTTGGCGAAAAAACCGTGCTGCGCATCCTCGACCCGGAGGTCATCTTCCAGGATCTGAACGACCTGGGATTTTCCCGCCGGGACGCCGTGGTCTACAATAGCTTCACCGGATCCCCCCACGGCCTCGTTTTCGTCACCGGGCCGACGGGCAGCGGCAAGTCGACCACCCTCTATTCCACCCTCAAGAAGCTGGCCACCCCGGACAAGAACATCATCACCGTGGAAGACCCGGTGGAAATGGTCTATGACGAGTTCAACCAGATTGCGGTCCAGCCCCAGATCGATGTCACTTTTTCCTCAATCCTGCGCAATATCCTGCGCCAGGATCCGGACATCATCATGATCGGCGAGATCCGGGACGTGGAGACCGCCTCCTATGCGGTCCAGGCCGCCCTGACCGGACACCTGGTGTTCTCCACCCTGCACACCAACGATGCGGTGGCCAGCATCACCAGGCTGCAGGACCTCGGGCTGGAGCCTTTCCTGATTGCTTCCACCATGCTCGGCGCCCTGGCCCAGCGGCTGGTCCGCCGGATATGCCCCCATTGCGCCGAAACGTACAGCGTGAGTGCCGAAGACCTGAATCGGATGGGGTTCCCGCTGATTGAGAAGGGAGAGATCAAGCTGCAGCGGGGCAAAGGATGCCACCAGTGCCGGGGCACCGGTTACTATGGCCGCGGCGCGATCTTCGAGATCTTTCCCATGTCCGACCAGATGAAAAAACTGGTGTCGAACCAGGCTTCGGATGCCGAACTGCGGCAGGTGGCGGTGCGCGAAGGCATGACCACCCTGCGCGAGGACGCCTGGGTCAAGGTCAGGAAGGGAATCACCACCGTCGAGGAAGCCCTGCGGGTAACCGGCGATTACTAAATCCACAAACGAAAAAATCGATGTCCAAGCGAATCGTCTGCACCAACAAGCGGGCCTACCATGATTATCACATCGAGGGGACCCTGGAGGCCGGCATCGTCCTCAACGGACCGGAGGTCAAATCTCTGCGGGCCGGCCGGGCGAACCTCAAGGACGGCTACGCCAAGGTGGAAAACGGCGAGGTTTTTCTCTACAACGTCCATATTTCGCCGTACGTCTATGCCACGCACAACCCCACCGACCCCCTGCGGGTGCGCAAACTCCTGCTCCACAACCGGGAAATCCGCAAGCTGATCGGCAAATTGCACGAAAAGGGCATTGCGCTTATCCCCCTGAGGATTTACTTTATACCTAATGGGAAGGCCAAAATAGAACTCGGCCTCGCCCGCGGCAAGAAATTGTACGACAAACGGGCCGCGCTCAAGGAAAAACAGACCGAGCGCGAGATGGAAAGAGCCATCCGCCGCAAGGAATAAAACCAGATTAGACAGGAGGATACACAACACAAACTACTGACCGAGACTGTCTGTCTCCTGTATCCTGTCTCCTGTATCCTGATATATGGGGGCGAAACGGATTCGACGGGGATATGTAAGCTCAACGTTGCATGCCGAGCGTTCTGTCAGCTCGTAAAAAAGACGGAACCTAAATATAATCGCAGACGATTATAACTACGCAGTAGCAGCTTAGTCTGCTTTGCCGTTCCCCCGGTCCTCACCCGCTGGACCGGTCCGGAGCGCCGACTTCGCGGGTTGGTCGGCCGGGCGCGCCTGTCGCCCCGCTGACGAGATAAAGCAGGCTGGCGTCGGAATATCCTGGTTCCATGAGAGAACCCGGCGCGACACTCAATCAGGGAACTAAGCATGTAGATACGTGAGGGGAGTATTTCCGGACGCGGGTTCGACTCCCGCCGCCTCCACCATTTAGAAAGTGTCCGTCCAGAAACGGCAATATCCGAACGATTGATTGAGAATAATTATCACCAGAGTAACCGCCATCTCGCTCGCGAACAGCGTTTGTAATAACCAATCTCAAAAATTTGCTTCTATTTG
>DSAE01000193.1 GCA_011372855.1 Desulfobacteraceae bacterium | reverse complement strand
GGGAAAAAACAAAAAGAAATAACAATTTTTTCCCGGCACAGTATGCCAATTCCGGCCATGGTCCGTTTGAGGACCATGGCCTTTTTTGTGCCCGGCAGGGTACGGTTCACCCTCCCGACCCTGTCTCTCCGCCCTGTTTTGCCGCGACCTTCCCTATTTTTTGTCCGGATAGACGGTATTAAAGCTTATTTCCGATTCGGCGGTGCCGATCATGACCATCTCATCGTCCTTGTCGAGAACCGCGGAGGGGTCCGGGTTGATGCGCAGGTTGCCTGCCCGGAGGAGAGCTATGACGCTGCAGCCGGTGTCCTCGCGGATGCCGCTCTCCAGCAGGGATTTTTCTGCCAGCTGGGGTGGGACCTTGCACCGGAAAATATTCAGCCCTTCGGTGAGCATCAGTATCCTGCCCGGAGTCAGGATGTTGATAATGGTGTTGGCGGCCATGGAGGCGTGGGACATGACCAGATCGGCGCCGGCGGCGTGCAGGACGTTGATGTTCCTGTCCAGGGTGGCCCGGCTGATAATCTGGATGTCCGAGCGCAGGCGGCGGCAGTAGATGGTGAGGTAAATGTTGACATCATCGCTGTGGGTGGTGATGAACACCGAGGCCGCCTCGTTGATGCCGGCCTTGACAAGGGTTTCATGGTCGGCCGCGCTGCCGACGATGATGTTTTCACCAACCGCGCCGAGCCGGGGGTTTTTTTCCACAATACGGTGCGGAACGTTCTGCCCCCGCAGGGAATGGGCGGCGGCCATACCCACCCGTCCGCCGCCCAGAATAAGTACGGGAGCGGAAACGCCGTTGGTTTCGCCCACATATTTGCCGTAGGCCTCAAGTTGATCCTCGGAGCCCGCCAGCACCAGAACGGTGCTCGCTTCTATGCGCGTTTCGGGCTTGGGCAGACTGAAGCGTCCCCGGTTCCACAGACCGACGATGTTGATGCCGGTGGCCTGCCGCAGGCCAATTTCCTTGATGGTCCGGTTGACCAGGCGGGTGCGCATGACCGGGGCTTCGGCGATGACCAGATTTTCAAAGCGGCCGATGACGTTGGAGCGGGTTTGTGCTCCCAGGGTACGCCTGGCCAGGGACTGTCCCAGCATGTTCATGAATTGGAATACGTGGCTGCACCCGGCCAGGAGGAGGATGTCCACGGAATCATCCAGGTCGGCATTGGCGGCAATGGGTACCTTCGGCGCGATTTCCCGGACCGTGTAGGCAATGGTGGTATTTTTCATATCATCGTTGACCGCCACCACCAGGGCAGCCCTGTCGGCATGGGCCCGGTGGTACGTATCAGGGTCGTCGAGTTCGCCGACCAGCACCTTGTAGCCCTGGTCCACCAGGTCAAGGGCCTGCTGCACGTCCGGCACAAGGATGACGAAGTCGTGATGATAGTGGCGCAGCCGTTCCACCAGGGCGATGGTGATGGGATCGAAGCCGGTGATGATGACATGATTTTCAATATCCTCGGCCAGATGCCGGGGGGCACGGGACTTGCTCTGGGCCTCGAGAAAGGGCGCGTAAAAAAACTGGATAAAGGTGAAGGGCAGCATGACCAGGAGAAAAATGATCCCGGAAAGAAGCACCAGGATAGAAAAGGCCTTGCCGATGTCGCTCTGGAAGGTGATGTCGCCGAAACCAAGGGTCGACATGACCGTCAGGGTCCAGTAAAAGCCGGTGATGAACGAGAATTCACGGCCCTCAAAATCCATGATCACATGGAAAAGGAGGCTGTACGCCGTGATGAACAGGCCGAGCACCAGGAGGAATTCGGTCAGGGAGCGGATGTTGCGGCGCGTCCGGCGGTCCTGCAGCAGAAACAGGATCTGCGCGGGAAGATATTTCATGGCCCTATCCCTTGCACGACAAGAACACGATCAGATTTTCTTCTTTTCGAACCAGAAAAAGAGAAGGATGACACCGATCCAGACAACAACGGCGGTCAGCCACGGCGACACCCCGACCGTCTCCGCAATCCCCACCTTGCCCAGATCCTTCCAGGCATGAACTGTGGAGAGCAAGAAGGGGTAGAGTTCCGCATACAGCGCCGCTCCGGCGATCATGCCGAAGATTGCGAACAGGGCGTGCCACCGCCCTTCCCCCAGGGCGCCGACCGAGGTGCCGGGGCAGAAGCCCATGATCGCCCAGCCGCAGCCGAACAGGGCCCCGCCGATGACGACCGCGCCGACGTTCATCGGCTTGTGGCTGAGGGTGATGATCTTCAGATCGGCCAGCAGCAGGATTCCCACCATGCCGACCAGAATCGCCGAGAGCATGAATTTGAGTATCGTCATGTCGCGCAGCAGCAGGGCCCCGACCTGCTTGTCGAAGCGGAGAACCCTGCCTTTCTGCAGCAAAAAGCCGAAAAGAATACCCGTTACCAGACCCAGCCATTGTTCCGTACCCATCACGACCTCCTGCGATACACAAATTGAGCGACCAGGACGCCGAAGCCGAAAAACATGAGCAAGGCGACCAGTGAACTCATCGACAGCTGCATCATCCCGCTCAGGCCGTGACCGCTCGGGCAGCCGTCGGCCATGCGGGCTCCGACCATGGCGACTATCCCCCCGAAAAATGCCCCCAAGGCCCGCTTGACGACCGATGGCCCGAACCTGTCCCGCCATGTTGGAGGGACGCTCTCCAGGACAAAGCTTCTGTCGGTCACGGAGGAGACCAGCGACCCCAGGAAAATACCTGCCACCAGCATATACTGCCAGTCAATCTTGATCTTGGTTTTGACAAAGTATTCATTGGCGGCAACATGCTCCAGGGCAACCGCCTGCTCGAGAAAACCGGCGGCCCGGACAAAGGTTGTCGAAGCGCCGATATAGGTGGTCTTGCCGAGCAGGACCGTGGTCGCATAAGCAGAAACGACAGCCAGCAATCCCACCAGGGCCCCGGCGAGGTAAGGGTTCCATCCGCCGCCCGTTCGAGTATTCCGATGCATCGATTATCCTCCCTTTGGTTGTGACCGCGTATACCAAGGTGGCCGGGAAAATCCGTCCCCTGGTCCGGGATCGTGGTATGGTGCATGAATGAATTATACGCCTTAACCGCAGGGCAAGTCAAAACGTAAGCATACCTGCCCAGG
>DSAE01000174.1 GCA_011372855.1 Desulfobacteraceae bacterium | reverse complement strand
TTTTATCTCATTGAGATGTCAAGAAAAAAATAGGTTTTACCGGTAATATTTGCAAAAGTTTACGAAAAGCATTTTAACAAACTACACTATTACGTTGTTTCAGCACCCTCCGGGAATTGCTGGTACTGACCAATTCTCTATCGAACATGGGGAACAAGACATCAGTAAAGGAAAAAACATTAATCAGGGACAAGGAGGAGTTCAAGGAGCCTCCCCTGTACAAAGTCTTGCTGCACAATGATGACTATACGACCATGGACTTTGTTGTCATGATCCTGGAAACCGTCTTTAAGAAAGATAAAGGGGAAGCCATCCGGATCATGCTCAATGTCCATCACCAGGGTCTGGGCATCGCCGGGGTCTACACCCGGGAAATCGGGGAAACAAAAATCGCCATTGTGCACGGATTGGCCAGAAAGCACCAATTCCCGCTGAAATGTTCGCTGGAAAAAGTGGAAACGTAATCATTGACTATATATTTTACCGGAATAGAGAAATATGCTGAGCAGAGAACTTGAATTAGCATTGATTAAAGCAATTAAGGAGGCCAAGGCCTACAGGCATGAATATGTCACCGTTGAGCACATGCTGTACGGTCTGCTGCATGACGACCTGGCGCGGCATGTCATCACCAATTGCGGCGGCAATGAAGAAAACCTGAAAAAACGCCTCGAACGCTTTTTCGCCGGCGGTCTTCCCGTCATGAAAACCGCCACGGGAGAACCGGCTCAGACAGTGGCCTTCAATCGCGTGCTCCAGCGGGCGGTGAACCATGTGCAGAGCTGCGGGAAAAAAGAAGTGGACACCGGCGACGTGCTGGTATCCATCTTTTCCGAACCGGATTCCCATGCCGTTTATTTTCTCGGCAGTGAAGGGATCGGCCGGCTTGACGTGGTCGAATACATATCCCATGCCATGCCGGAAACCCTGCAGAGGGAACCGTTGCGAAAGGCCGATGCACTGCCCGAGAAGAAAAAGGACCCGGCCACCGCCGATCCCCTTGAAAAGTACACCGTCAACTTCTCCGAGCGGGCGGCCGAGGGAAAAATTGACCCCCTTATCGGCCGCGAAAACGAACTGCGACGGATGATGCAGGTCCTGTGCCGCCGCCGGAAGAACAATCCCCTGCTGGTCGGCGAACCGGGCGTGGGCAAGACGGCGATGGCCGAAGGGCTCGCCCTGCGGATTTACGAAGACATGGTCGAACGGCAGGAGAAAAAACCCGATCCGAAAAAACTGGTGCCGGACCTGCTGCGGGACGCGGAAATCTACATGCTGGACATGGGCACCCTGGTGGCCGGCACCAAGTACCGTGGTGATTTTGAGAAAAGGATCAAGGCGGTCATCTCGGCCATAGAAAAGATGGAGCACGCCATCCTGTTCATCGACGAAATGCACACCATTGTCGGCGCCGGCGCGACCAGCGGCGGCTCCATGGACGCCTCGAACCTGCTCAAACCTGCCCTGCAGGCCGGCACGATCCGCTGCATAGGTTCGACCACCTACGAGGAGTATAAGAACCATATTGAAAAGGACCGGGCTTTATCCCGCCGTTTCCAGAAAATCGACATCGAGGAGCCCTCGGTGGAGGACACCTACAAGATCCTGAACGGCTTGAAGTCCCGGTACGAAGAGCATCACAATATCCGCTACTCAAAAACCGCCGTCCGTTCCACCGCCGAACTGGCCGAGCGCTATATCAACGACCGGTTCCTGCCGGACAAGGCCATCGACGTGATGGACGAAGTCGGCGCCTCTTTCCGGCTGGCCGGCAAAACGGGCAGCACCGTAACCATCAGGGACGTTGAACAGGTGGTCTCGCGGATCGCCAGGGTGCCGGTGACCAGCAAGTCGGTGGCCGATCATACGGCGCTGCGCCAGCTCGACGAGGATCTCAAGGCGGTTATTTTCGGACAGGACGAGGCCCTCGAGACCATCGTCAAATCGATCAAGCGTTCACGGGCCGGTCTGGGCAATCCCCATTCGCCGACGGGCTCTTTCCTCTTTGCCGGCCCCACGGGCGTCGGCAAGACCGAGGTCGCCCGTCAACTGGCCGCGCTCCTGGCCGTAAATTTCGAACGGTTCGACATGAGTGAATACATGGAAAAGCACGCCGTGGCCAGGCTGATCGGCGCCCCGCCGGGTTATATCGGGTTCGACCAGGGCGGCCTGCTTACCGACGCGATCCGCAAGCACCCCTACTCGGTCCTTCTGCTCGATGAAATAGAAAAAGCGCATCCCGATGTCTTTTCCATCCTGCTGCAGGTCATGGATCATTCAACCCTGACGGACAATGCCGGACGCCGGGCCGACTTCCGCAACGTCATCCTGATCATGACCACCAATGCCGGGGCCCGCGAGATGAGCGAAAGTGCCATCGGCTTTTTCGGCGACGCTTCCGGAAAGGATCAGAAGGCCATTAAGAATATGTTCTCGCCTGAGTTCAGGAACCGTCTTGACGCCATTATTTCCTTCCGGCCCCTGGAAATCGATACCGTGGAGCTGGTGGTGGACAAGATGATCAGGGAGCTGCAGGAACAACTGGCCGACAAGAAGGTCACCATCTCCATCACGCCGGCTGCCCGCCGCTATCTGGCGGCCGAAGGCTACAACCCAGCATACGGGGCCCGGCCGCTGCGGCGATTGATCATGAAGGAGATCGGCGACCGGTTGACCGACGAAATCCTCTTCGGCAGCCTGAGCCGGGGCGGCGAGGTCAGGATCGGCAACCGGCACGGCACGATGACCTTTACCTTTCCCGCCAGGGAAGCGGTGCACTGATCACCAGTCGTCAGTACAATTTTTTTAAGCTTTCTCCATGCCGACCGACCGGTCGGCATGGAGAATTCATTTCCACTTGCCGCCCCTTCCTCCTCTTTCCCCTCCCTGCGCGGTTTACGGCCGGGCAGATCTTTTTTCCCCTCCGGTACAATTTTTTTTACCAATTTGCCCTGATTTATTGACATCCCCCCAAAAATACGATAGACTCATCTTCTACAGTTGCTAAAAAATAATTTAATTATTTCGGCATAATAAAGCATATAAAAAAAGTGTTGGCACTACGGACCATATTGCATCGCAAGGGAGCCTGTTCACGCTTCGCTTAT
>DSAE01000130.1 GCA_011372855.1 Desulfobacteraceae bacterium | reverse complement strand
GGCGGACGGAGGGCAGCAGCGGTGACGCCAGGCCCTCAGCCAGGCTATGGCATCATTGACATGTTTGTCCATACAATATCACGGCGGAAAGGGTTTGCATTCTCTCACTCAGGGTTACGGGCAGGAAAGTCTTTTTTTGCACCTCTTCAGCACTTCTTCCATGAAATGCTTTTTCACCTCTTCGGGAAGCTCATCAGGCGGCGGTCCAGGCCAGTTGTCACAAAAACGTTTGATCGTCGCCAGTCCTCGATGGTAAAGCCTGTAGACGTGGTTATGGTCCGGATGGCCGAGCTGCCCGGCAATCTCCCTGAAGGGCATGGACGGGTTTTCCACCTTCAGGACCAGAACCCGGCATTCCTCGACGGTCAGACTGCTCATGAGCTGATCGGACAGGGCGGCGATCGAAGAAAAGGCAGAACGGCGATCCATGGCCTCCTCCATGCCCATCCCCCGGCCGCCGGAATCGGCATCGTTCCGAAAGCTGTCATCCTCAGGGAGTTCCGATGCCCATGATCTGTTCAGCCAGGGAAAATGGAAGGAGAGGTAGCGGACGAACTCCCGAACCGGCACGTAGATATTCTCCCCCGCCGCTTTGGCGACTTCCTTGTGGAAAAACAGGGCGGCAGGAAGCAGAAAGCGGGAGGTATATATTTCATTTTCGCCGGCTTTTTTTCCGCTCATCCCCGGGGCGGGCCATCCGCCGCTGGACTCGTCTCCACCCGCCCATACTTTGCCCGAGGGCGGATGGGGACGCATGGCAGGTGCATAGGCAACGCATCCCGATTGCTGACCGGTTGTGATGAACTGGTCACTGCCGGCAACCAGTTCCCGTACCCTCCTGTAGAGGTAGCCCCTCGGGTTGAGTTCCCTGCTGCGGGACCTGTCTTTCCATCGGCCGATGAATCGATGCCATCCGTACTGCAGGACAATATGGGGCCGGCCGTTGACCAGATCCTGCATCAGGGAAGAATCGAATCCAATGGCAGGTATGAATTCATCGAGCAGGAATACCAGGAAATCATGCGCGATTTCCTCCTCAATATCTTTCCTGGCCTCATCGGAGAGCCCGGTCCGCAGATCATAGGGCAGGACTGTTTTCAGACCTCCATGGCGGGATGCTTCCCTGAAAATGGAACCGGCTGTTCGGACAAGATGGCGGTAGCCCCGGTCCGACCGGAGCCAGGACCGGAAGAGGCGGATCGCTTCGGCATTGATGTCCGCGCTCACGGACGGTAATCCTCGCCGGCCAAGCATGTGAGCGGGACTCGTCCCATGAACAGGAGCTGCCGGGCCAGTCGGCTGTCATTCGGCAGGGTGAACGAATACTGCTCAACAAGAAACGAATCACGATCAGTGATCTTTCCGGAAAGCTCCAAACGGCAGTTTTTTCTGATATAGCGCTGCCGGTATCGGGAGCCCCGGCTTGAACATGGGCAGACGAGGTGACCGGAAGAGTGCGGGCGCAAAACAAACAGCGGATGGGTGTTTTTTTCCGTACGGAATGTGGCCGGGAAAGAGCCTGTTTCCTCTCTAAGGGAGCGGTCGGGGGCGCCGGTAAAAAACATCCTTTCCTGCCATTGTGAGGGGGGCAGTTTGCGAATGCATCCTGACAATACGGACAGGTCAGGTTGTGGCATTATTCTCTCTCAGCATGGATGATGTACCCGGTCATGTCTGATGATCCAACGGTAAACGTTACAAGGGGAAATCAGACAGTTGTGTAATTCCGGCGAATGTGAAAGAACCGCAAACGTCATGCTTATTTGATGCCGACCGTTTTTACTATGACAGAATCTGATTCAATTATCAAGCAAGTCTATGAATTGTGATTCATTGAGGATAGGTTAGAGCATGCCGACACTCAGCCCCGTCCGACGGATGATATTTCTTATAGGTGCTCAAGGCAATAACCACTGCTCCCAGCGTCAGGTATATCCTGGTGATCTTCAACCAAATCATATTTGCCTCTCCTGTCATTCTTTGTTCTTCTCTTCCGGATCGTGCCGGTTGAATTTGCTATATTCGTCCGGATGTTCCCTCCGCCACCACTGGAGGTAATGCTTGTTGCAACAGAAGCAGGTGATCTCCCGGACCACCAGTCCGCGGGAGAATTCGCGGCCGCAGATGTCGCAGATGCCGTCATTGACTATTTCCGGTTCAATCCGGCCGTGGGCGGGGATACGGAAATAGGTGTAGTTCTCGCAGAGGCCGGGGAGAAAGAGCTGGCCTTTGACCTTTTTTCTGGCGTGCGGCTCCTGCTGGCAGATCGTCCACAAGGGGCTCGGCACCGGGAACTCGACGATGTTCGACCCAGCGGCGGAAAACTCCGGGCAGTTGCGGACGATCTTCTTTGGCTTGGTGTCGGCAAGTCCTTTGACGATGTAGAAACGCGTCAGCATCCCCTTGGCGCAGTACTTGAAGGTCAGGGCGATCTCTTCCCAGGGGAGTTCGAGACGCTCGCCTTCCCTTTGGAAGCGCCTGGCGTATCCGGCGGTGATCCTGCCCCCGACGAGCGTCTCCCATTTTCGGCGTAGTTCGCTGTAGGTGAAGTCGCCCACCATCCACGCGGAACAGATTTCGCATTGTGATGGTATCATTGGTTCCTCTGTTTCTGGGTATTCGCGCAATGTACCAAGGTTGTCCGGTTCCTCATTTTGCGCCTCGTATTTTCAGGCCGGTACCGTAAGGATTGTTGGGGCTGTCGGATCTGTAGGGACTACTGGCGCCGTAGGGATTGTTGATGCTGTCCGGTGAATAGCGGCTTCCGTATCTACCGTAGGGGTTGGAGACCGAGTCAGGGTCATACGGGTTGGCGCTCAATTTTCCCCTAAAGTTCCCCTGGCTGTCATACAGCCTGGGCGCGTCCGTTGCATAAGGGTTCGTCGCCGACTTGTTGCTGTACCGGCTGCCATAGGTGCCGTACGGATTATTGATGCTGTCCGGATTATAAGAACTTCCCGCCCCGTATGGATTGCTTGATGACCTGGGGTCACAGCTATTCCCGGACCGTCACGATTGACAGCCTGAAAGTTGATTTTGTTGCCGACAAGAGGCCCAATACCCAAAAAACGACCTCAAGCGGCGGAGAATTAGCCTGAAATTGTTTGCCATCG
>DSAE01000040.1 GCA_011372855.1 Desulfobacteraceae bacterium | reverse complement strand
GAAAAATCAAGCAGATAGGTGCGGGCAAAATTGGTGGAAATTTACTCCTGCAATCAATCGGCTTGAGGTTTATGGTAGTCTCCTCATTCGTCCCCGCCATCGGCGGGGTGGGGCGCTGCCAACTTTAAGAAATCTGTAGTCATCGTAGGTTGGGGTGAGCCCCGTGAACCCCAACAATTCCGACCGGTTACGTTGGGATTCGTTGACTCAGCCCAACCTGCGGGGACATGACATGCGGGTGACTCGCCGTCATCATTGCCTGTTTTTTTCCGCCCAGGCAATATACACGATAACAATCCGATTTTCCTGAGACATGTCCATACCACATCCGCACACCTTCCTGCCCTTCCCTGGTGACCAGTGATGAACATGTATGAAGTGGCCGTTGTCGCCCCCATCCGCAAGACGTTGACATACGCGCAACCGGACGGAAGGGAGGGCGAGCCCGGCATCCTTCCCGGGCAGCGGGTCCTGGTGCCGCTGGGCCGTCGACTGGTAACGGGGTATGTCCTGGCCGCCGTCGACGCGACGGAAGCAGGAGCGGCCGGTCACAAAATCAAGCCCATTGCCGAACTGCTTGATCCGGCCCCCCTCTATCCCCCCGGTCTCATCCCCTTTTTCCGCTGGATTGCCGACTATTATCATCATCCGCTGGGAGAAGTGATCCGCACCGCGCTGCCCGGGGGACTGAACGCCGGCAGCGGCAGAACCATCTTCCTCACCGAACAAGGCGGAAAAGAGCTTCGCGGCGGCGCCGGCGCATTGAGCGGCGGGGACGGGCAATGGCTGGAGCGGCTCCTGACCGCCGGGGAACTTGCCCCGGGCGCAGTCGCCCGGCTGTGGAGGGAGACGGCTTTGCGGAATACTCTTCTCCAGTGGCAGGATCAGGGATGGATACAGATAGAGGCGCAGGTGATCCATAAGGGGATCAAGGAGAAAAAACAGACCCGGGTGAAAATTGATTCCGCCCTTTCCGCGGAAATGGAGAAAGCTGCCGGCGGGAACGTGCATGACCCGTCCGCCGCCATTGATGTTGTGCTGCCGGAACTGGGGAAGGCGCAGAAGAAAACCCTTTCCCTCCTGTTCGAGCTCTGCCGGGATGCCGGGGCACTCTCCGTGGCGCGGGCCGAGGTCACCCGCCGCTATTCCGGGGCCGGCAAGGCCCTGCGCGAACTGGCCGGGAAGGATATCGTCCGTGTGGAAGAATGCCGGGTATACCGCGATCCGTTCGACAGCCGGCCCCTGTTTTTTCCCCGTCCCGACAGGTTGACCGGAGAGCAGGAAACCGTGCTGGAGGAGTTGTCCGGGGCCATGGACCGGGACGTCTTTCAGCCGTTTCTGCTGCACGGGGTCACGGGCTGCGGCAAGACCGAGGTGTATCTCAGGGCGACGGAAAAGGTTCTGGACCGGGGGAAAAGCGTCCTGGTCCTCGCCCCGGAGATCGCCCTGGCCTCTCAACTGGAGGGGCATTTTTACTGCCGGTTCGGCGACCGGCTGGCCCTGCTGCACAGCAGGCTGTCCGCCGGGGAGCATCACGACCAGTGGCAGCGGATCGCATCCGGCCGGGCGCGGGTGGTTATCGGCGCCCGCTCCGCCGTGTTTGCCCCCCTCGACAATCTCGGGCTGGTCATCGTTGACGAGGAACATGAACCCGCCTACAAGCAGGACGACGGCCTGCGGTACAATGGCCGGGATCTGGCCGTGCTGCGGGCTCGCTTCGCCGGCTGCCCGGTCATCCTCGGCTCGGCCACCCCGTCGGTCGTCAGCTATCAACACGCCCTGAGCGGCAAGTACAGGCTGCTGACCATGCGGCGCCGCATCCTTGACCGCCTCCTCCCGGAAGTCCGGATCGTCGATCTCGCCGCGGGCAGGAGCACGAGACCCGACCTGTTTTTCTCCGATGAACTCATGCGTGCCTTGTGGGACAACATGGAAAAAAGACAGCAGAGCCTGCTGTTCGTTAACCGGAGGGGCTTTGCCAGTTTCATGATGTGCCGGGACTGCGGTCATATCGTGCAGTGCCGTCATTGTCAGGTATCGCTGACCATGCATCGGCAGATCGGGCGGCTGGTCTGCCATTACTGCGGCTACAGTTTGACAACTAAAATTGTCTGTCCGTCCTGCGGCTCCACCAGGATGGAGGGGTCCGGCCTGGGATCGGAACGGATAGAACAGGAGGTGCGCCAGCTTCTTCCCCACGCCCGGGTGGCGCGTCTCGACAGCGATACTGTTTCCAGCCGGCGGAAGTATATCGAGATACTGCGCGCCGTTCATCAGCAGGATGTGGATGTCCTGGTCGGCACCCAGATGATCGCCAAGGGCCTGCATTTCCCCCATATGACCCTGGTCGGGGTGGTCTGGGCGGACAGCGGCCTGGGCATGCCCGATTTCAGGGCGTCGGAACGGACATTCCAGCTGCTGGCCCAGGTGACGGGGAGGGCGGGACGGGGTGATCAGCCCGGCAAGGTGATTATTCAGACCTACCAGCCCGATCACTATGCCGTGCGCTGCGCCCAGCAGCACGATTATCGGGGTTTTTACGACCGTGAGCTGGAAATGCGGCGGGAACGGCGCTACCCGCCCTTTTCACGGATGGTGAATATCAGGTTCAGTGCGGCTGGTGAAGCGAAAGTCAAGGAGTGCGCTGAAAAGGCGGGTGATTTTCTCAGGAAGCTGGCCGGGAGCGATGTCGAGGTCATGGGTCCGGCTCCGGCGCCGCTGGTCCGGATAAAAGATAAGACCAGGTGGCAGATCATGCTCAAGAGCAGCCGCCTGAACCGCCTCCATGAGTTGAGCGAGGCGCTGGCGGCCCATTCCTGCCGGCTCTGTCCCGGGAACATCACCCTGGCGCTGGATGTCGATCCGGAAAATATGATGTAGGGGATTCAAGGGCAAAAAAATGCCCCGACTGGCAAGGAGGGGGGCGCCAGCCGGGGCAGGGGAAAGGAGATGAACCAGCAGTTGTCACATAATTCTTTGGAGGAAAATCATGTTCCGTTTTTTATAAAGGTCGCTGTAAACCGCCAGGACCTTTTCCGTCACATCCGCCGCCCAAACCGGGGCCGCGCATGCCGATATCCTTCAATCCCGCTTCCTGTGCCTTTGCCACCAGCTGCTCCCGCAGTT
>DSAE01000214.1 GCA_011372855.1 Desulfobacteraceae bacterium | reverse complement strand
GTCAAATCAGACTGAGGTGAAGAAAGCAGAGAACGGCCGTCCGGCCCATTTTTCTTTCGCCTTGGATAAGGACCTGATGGTGGTATATAATACATCTGATATGGTTGCTCGACCGGAATGCTCAGAATGTATTCAGAATCATGGAGGGCCGTGCATGGACAAGGGGAAGTTTGGCAGAAGGGATCGATTGGTCAAAGAGCAGCATCATGACACGTACAAGGAAAGCAGAAAGAGAACCGAGCCTTCCGTGTGCACCGAGTGCGGCGCTGTTTTCGAAGGTGGAAGATGGACATGGACCAATGTGCCCCTGGAGGCGGCCAGGGTGGTCTGCCCGGCCTGTCAGCGGCTGGCCGACAACTATCCTGCCGGGTACGTGGAGTTGGGAGGGCACTTTTTTCACCAGCGGCGCGAGGAAATTCTTAACCTGGTGCGCAATGAGGAGAAGCTGGAAAAAGGCGAGCACCCGATGGAAAGGATCATGACGATCACAAAAGAGAACGATCATACTCTGATCACCACCACCGGCGTCCACATGGCCCGCCGCATCGGCGAGGCAGTGGTCCGGGCCTATCAGGGGGACATGTCCTTTACCTACGGAGACGATGAGAAGTCGATCCGGATCCAATGGACAAGTAAATAACCTGTACAGAGGAGGGGAGCCTCCTCAATCGGAAAACTCCTGTGCGTGTCCGCCTTGCTGCAGGGTGAACACGCCTTTTCTTTGCAGGCTTCCTGCTGCGCAGCAGAGATTCTCCGGATTCCGGCAGCAGCAGGGCGCTGCCGATTCCCGGCCGCCCCCGTTGTGGGCATGCCCCATCAGTCGTTGTTGTCCATGTCGGCGGCCTGGAATATCGGCAGGGCAAAGCCCCAGTGAATGGCGGCAAGTCGAATGGTGAGAGTTATGATTGTCGATGAGATAATGCAGGGCGTGGCCTGCACGCCGAGGCCGTGCAGCAGGACGTAACCGAACGCCCCGCAGAGAGCGGCCGTTGCATAGATCTCCCTGCGCAGCACCAGCGGCACCTCGGCGCACAGCACATCCCGCATCATGCCGCCCGCCGTTCCGGTCATGACCCCCATGACCATGGCGACGCTGTTCGATTCGGTGGTTATCAGAGCCGTCGAGGTTCCCAGGGCAGTGAAGATTGCCAGACCGAAGGCGTCGGAAATAAGCAGCCCCTTCCGGTGGGCGGTGATGATCCGCACGGCGAAAAATGTCAACAGGGAAAATCCCGCCGCCACAAGCAGATAGACGGGATTTTCGATCCAGAAAACAGGTCCCGAATCGAGCAGGACATCCCGCAGGGTGCCGCCGCCGAGGGCGGTCACCAGGCCAAGGACGGCCACGCCGAAAATGTCCATTCGTTTCCTGCCCGCGGCGAGTGCGCCGCTGACGGCGAAAACTCCCACCCCGAAGAGGTCCAGGGCAAGAATAATATGCGTCGGGTGCATGGCAGCAGTTCCCTGTTCTGGTGGTGCCGGCGCAATACCCTGCCGGCTCGGCGTCCGGGCGGTAAAGAAATGAACGCGGAAAAGCCGGGATTCGCTCAGCGGACGGGTTCGCCGTCCCGGATGCAGTTGAGCTGGGCGTCGGTCATCGGCAGCACCGAGGCCGGGTCATAGCCGAGGCGCTCGAACACGGCCGGGCTCGTAATCAGCCGTTTTCTGTCGCCGCTGATCCGGTAGATATTGCCGCCGGGACTTCGCAGAAGCAGGGGCGAGGTGGGTATGGCCCCGAGTTCCTGCCTGGAAATCACCACCGGCTTTCGATCCTGCAGGTCGAGGCATTTCAAAATCTGCACGGTCGGGATATGGGCGGCCCGGCCGACCGGAACCATGATGTAGAGCTCGGATCGGCCTTCGGCCTTGATGACCGTGCCGACCGGATACCCCGCCTGGGTCTGCAGGGACTGCAGAAACTCCTGGGTCTTGGGCCGGGGCTGGTCGGCAGCCTGCGGAAGGCTGCACCAGGTCAGAATCAGGATGACGGCCGCGGCCGGAACCAGCATTTTTTTCATTGTTGTACCTCCAGTTGTGAGTGTGTCCGCCTCGCCCGGCGTCCTCCTGCCCTGTGGGCGAGGTTGTTCGGGGTGCAGTTTACAATGTTTTCAGCCAGGTCGGCAACCCGTTCTATGTCGGTGATGGGAGCAGGGCCCCTTTTTTGGCCCGGTCTTTTTCGCTCAACCTGACGGTGCTGATTTTGTTCAGGTAGGCGCCGACCCTTTCATGGATGGCAGCCACCGTATTTTCGCTGTCCCTGACGTTTTATGCGGCGCCGTCATCACGGTCGGAAAAGGCCTTGCGCGTCTGCTTGAGCATCTATTCTCTGCAGCACCGCTATGATCAGTCCGACAAAGGGAAGGAAAACCAGACTGACGGTTACGTTGAACACCGTGTGGGCATTGGGGATCAGCTCCAGTACGCAGGTCCCGATGTTGGCGCCGATGATGAGCGCTATGCCCGCGATGAAAAGTATCTTCATTATGGTCCTGTCAGCACCCTGAATTGGCCTGGGCGCGGGAAGACCGGATGGCGAAGGATATTCCGCCCCATGCCGCGGGCGCCCGGGCGCAAACCTTTGCGGACGGAGAAGCAGGGCAGCGGTGCGCGCAACCGGTCAGGGCAGGCGGTATTCGAGGATTTCCTCGGGATTGATGGTAATGGTGTCGGTGACGACCTCCCGTCCCTCCTTGATGATGACCAGCCGGTGCTCGCCCTTGGGGACAAGCAGGGTGAAAGGGGTCTTGTCCTTGAACTGCTCCTTGATCATCAGGTTTTCATCACAGGTGTCGAGCTTGAAATAAATGCTCTCATCAATGAAATCACCCTCAATCAGCACGCATACGTTTTCCCGGTCGCCGGAAAAAGTTATGCCGCCCAGCAGATTCTCTTCCGCTCGGGCGTCCGGGTGCGACAGGACAAGGATCGTGATGCACATCGCGGCTTGGAGCAAAACTGCGAAAAGATTGCGCATGGAGACCTCCGTTGACTGTGTTGGCATGAGAATATTAAATCATTATACGCCGCCCGGACCGGTGGTGTCAAAAACCAAAGGGGCGGGGCCAGGGCCGCGTCACTTATGAGCTAATCTTATCGAGTTTACAACTTTTTCTGAAAAAGCTGGTTTTTCTTCGTGCGATTTTATATAAAGTGGCTCTTAACCAAACTCAGCTATTTTTACAGGTG
>DSAE01000195.1 GCA_011372855.1 Desulfobacteraceae bacterium | reverse complement strand
CGATGACGGTTCGCTGCCCTTCCCTGGCCCGCAGGTTGAAACGGTTGTCCTTATACCAGCGGTAGGAGATACGCGGGACACTGAGCCCGCATACCAGCAGCAGCGGATAGAGGAACAGAACGGTGCGTGGAACCCCCTGCAGCCGGAAGAGGACTGCGTCGATGACGACAATGACCAGGATCCCCAGGCCGACGCCCTTGATGATCCGGACCAGGTCGGGAATGGAGGCAAACCGCCAGAGGGCGCGATACAGGCCGAAAAACCAGAAAATGAGGGCCTGCACCGGTACGGCTATGACGATCAGCCGATAGAGTGAGGGCCGGAACATGACCGGAATGGGGTCCATGTTGAAGCGCAGCCAGTAGGCAACGATCAGCACTATCGGCACCCAGAGGAGGTCATGGATGAAGGCGGACCAGCGGTTCAGCAGCAGAAGTTTAAGAAATTTTCTGGTCATATTCCCGATGATGAACCCATAAAAAATAGTTCAACCGTCCCCCTCTCCTTTTCCGTCCGTGTCCGGCATTGCATCATGGAAAAATCAGTCATTTGTCCTGCCGGCTCCGATTAGTATACAGAGGAGAACCAAAGGAGCGTACGAAAAAATGACCAGCACCAGTCCGTAACCGGGGTGAAACGCCGCCAGGAGGGCCAGCGGAAACAAAAACAGCCAGTTTGCCCCCATATACCCGAACGTCACCCGTCCATGCGACCCCGTCCTTCTCGCCAGGATCTGATAGGCATGGCTCCGGTGGGCCTGGTAAATTTTTTCCCCCCGCATCAGCCGCACGAACAGGGTAACGGTTGCATCAGCTATGAACGTGCCAAGCAGGATAATCCAGGACCAGAGGTTCAACCCGGTGGCCGAGGCGGTGAGAATGGCCAGTATGCCGAAACAGAAGCCGAGGAAACCGCTGCCGGCGTCTCCCATGAAAATTCGGGCCGGAGGCAGGTTCCAGACAAGGAAGCCGAGGGAAGCCGCGGTCAGGACCAGGAGCAGGGGCAGGTGATCGGCCGTTTCCCCCCTGAGCAGGAGAATGAGGCCGGCCCCAAGGGTCGCCGATACCGCTTCCCCGCCGGCGATCCCGTCGATGCCGTCCATGAAGTTGTACAGGTTCAGCAGCCAGACAATCCCGACAACCAGCAGGACGCGAACGACAAAAAGAGGAACAATCCCGCCAGACGTGAATACCTTTTCCACCGGAAGAAAAAAATAGACCGCCCCTGCAGTGCAGGCAAAATGCAAAATGATCCGCTTGGCGGGAGAAAGCCGGAACAGATCATCCGCCAGACCCGCCGCAACGATGCCGAGCCCGCATATTCCAAGGCCGAGGAGGTGGGGAACGGTTGTCCCGCCCGTCAGGGCAAGGTATCCCCCTCCCAGGTAAAAAACCAACACCAGGGCCAGTCCGCCTCCCCGGGGAGTGGGCAGGTCGTGGGAACTGCGCCTGTTGGGGACGTCTACAAGACCGCACCGCGGGGCCAGGACCATCAGCCCCCAGGTCCCTGCGCAGGACAACAGGAAAACCGCATTGAGCAGAAACAGCATGTCCAGATTCATGGGTTCCCCGTGAAACCGTTTCTCTACCAGCCGCCGGCACCAATCCCCAGCCGTGGATGAAAGGGTCTCGGCTGAAACTCCAGATCGGCTGCGGCGGCGGAGTGATCAAACTGCTGATCCCTGTTCATCCTCACCGCCATTTCCGTGGTCAGTTCCCTGCCGGAGGGAAAAAGGCGGGCCAGGCTTACGGCCAGGGCAAAGAGCGGCAGTGGGCAATGGATGATCCGGGGCTTTCGGCCCAAGGCCGTGAAGATTCGTTCCACCATGGTCCGGTATGACAAAACCTCTCCGCCGGAAAGCACATAGGTCCGCACCTCTCCTTCCGGGATGTTCAGGGCCGCAAGGCATGCAGAGGCGACATCATCGACATGCACGGGCTGGCGCAATCCGCTTCCCCCGCCGAAAAGGGGAAAGAATCCGAACCGCTTGATGAACCGGGCGATCACGGCAACATTCTTGTCCTTTCCCAGGCCGTAAATCATGGTGGGCTGGAGGATCACAACCGTCCGCCTCTCCCGGCGGGCCCATTCCGCCACCTCTTCCTCACCCTCCCGCAGCCGGGATGCCAGGGCCCGATCCGCGGCCGAGGAGGACTCCCTCTTGGTGAACCTGCTGGTGGAACTCAGGGCGACGAGGCGCCGGCAGCCAAAATGCTCAAGAAGGGGAAAATGGTGAGACACAGTCCATATAGGAGCCACATAGATCCAGTTGGGGATGGAACCGGCAACCTCCGTCGGCCCCGCTGCCAGGGAAAACGTGCCCCCGCCGCCCTTTCTCGAGAAAGGAACAGCCGCATGTCCTTCGTGTTCAAGCAGGGGAAGCAGCCGCTCACCGGCAAAGCTGGAGGCGCCGATCACCCCTGTCCGTTGCTCAGACACTTTTCTTTCCTGTCGCAAACAATCGACCTCCGACAAGCCGCACGGCCGAGACGGCGAACCGCAGCCATATTCCGGCCAGGATGACCCATTGGACCGGTTTCGGGTAATCGGCGGCAAAAAACTTTCTGAAAAACCGGGCCATGCCCTTGTGTTTCGACCATTCAACAAAATAGGGCCGGGAAGACGAACATCCCCCCTTGTGGTGCAGCAGCCTGGCCTGGGGGACAAACATGATCTCCCACCCCTGTTGCCGAAACCGCATGCACCAGTCGAGATCCTCGCAATGGAGAAAATATCCTTCGTCCATGGGACCGACATCCTCAAAGGCCTCCCGGCTGATCATCATGCAGGCTCCGGAAACAGCATCCACCGGCACGGGATTTTCGGGCAGCGGCTCCCCGTCGAGCCGGAAATCGGCAAAGACCTTCCTGTTCAGCCCGGCCAGACGTTTCAGTCCCAGGGAATTGACCAGCGATTTCCACGGGGTGGGGACGCTCCTGCGGCATCCGCGCTGTTCGGAGCCGTCGGGATTCAGGATCAACCCCCCGGCCATGCCTGCCCGGGGATAACTTCGCAGGCAATGAATCAGGGCGGGAACGGTTGCCGGCTCGACTATGCTGTCCGGGTTGAGATAGAGGAAAAATTCTCCCTTGGCAACCGCGCTCCCCTGGTTGCAGGCAGCCGCGAAACCCAGGTTCCTGCTGTTCTGGATGACATGGAGGCGTTTTCCCCCGGTGTCCACCGATCGGACCAGGTCCAT
>DSAE01000287.1 GCA_011372855.1 Desulfobacteraceae bacterium | reverse complement strand
GTTTGTGTACACACCGAAGCATGGAAGCTGGCTAAACATGGCTGAGATTGAGCTGAACGTTCTGATCGGGCAGTGTCTGAAACGCCGAATCGCCGAGATTGAAATTATGCGTGACGAGGTCAAAACATGGGAGTCGACAAGAAACGGAATGAAGGCCGGGGTCAACTGGCAGTTCACTGCTGAAGATGCCCGGATCAAACTGAACCGTCTTTATCCAACATTAGAGATGTGACAGGACACTAGATATTTTCAGCGCCATGTGCGCATGGCGTGAGGACCGCCCTTTCTCTGTTTATGAAAAAGTTTTTCCGCAAATCCATCGATTTCAGCAAAGTTGCAACCCTCGTCTATCATCTCCCCGACGGGCCCGCCCTGTCCGTTGAGATGGAAGGCCTCGAAGATATCATTGATATCGATATGGAAATCGGCCATATCTGCGATACTTCCGAGATTGACGGCGTCGTTCATTTCTTTCCCAGGGGAAATGCCTGAACTTTCCCTGCCCTTTTCCTGTCCGGCGTGAGCAGGCTCCCGGCCCAACGACGTTGTGTGACAGTCGGGCCCGGTCCGGCCGCCCCCGCGATTGACCTGCGCCTTGACGGCCACGTCCATACCAGCCTGTGCAAACACGCTTCGGGCTCCATGGAAGACTATGTCCGGGCTGCGATGGCAAAGGGCCTGCAGACCATCGTCTTTCTCGAACACCTCGAAGCGGGCATCAGCTATGGGGAGCGGACCTGGCTCACCGAGGGGGATTTTCGCGTGTACTTCGAGGAAGGACAACGGCTGCGGAGCATATACGCCGACCGTATCGCTATCCGGCTTGGCGTCGAGGTGGGGTACAATCCCCTTGCCGTGAACATTCTCCGGGACAGACTGGCCCGCCATTCCTGGGACCGGGTGGGACTCTCCTATCACTTTTTTTTCGACGGCAGGCGCCATCTCAACATGGTCAGCCGCAAGCGGCACAATCTTGACGCCCTGGCCGCCATCGGGTCCGACACGGTCATCGGACACTATTTCTCCGAACTCATCAAGGCCCTGGACTGTTTTGACAATATTACGGTCCTCTGCCATCTGGACGCTGTCATGCGCCATTCCCCCGGCCTGCGGTTCAACGATTCCCACTGGGAACAGGTTGAGCGGCTGCTTGACATCGTCCGCCGCAAAAACATCTCCCTGGAAGTCAACACCTCCGGCTACGCCCTGCGCAACGAACCGTACCCCGGCCGGCGGATTCTCCGCCGGGCCGTTGAGCTCGGCATTCCCCTCACCGCCGGTTCGGACGCCCATCACCCGGAGCAGGTCGGCCGCTGCTTCGATCTTCTGCCCGCCTACCTTTCAGGCCTCAGACGGGCAGATCGGCCCCCATCCGCCGGATGACATTAACCCCCCCACAGAGAACCAGGCTGTTCTTCCTGCCGACATGATCCAGCACCACCTGGACCTGGAAGGAACGGTTCCCGGAGTTGCAGAAAATAATCATGGTCCTGTCGTCCGGCAGTTCCCGATGCCGGCGGCGGATCTCATGGTAGGGGACGGCTATCCATTTGTCCGCGCCGAACTTCTCGACATACGGGGCCGCTTCCTGGGGATGGCGGATGTCCAGGACAACCCAGTCCTCCTCCCGGCTGAAATCGCCCATCCAGGCAATAAAGCGGTCCGTGTCGACCCGGCGCAGCAGACCGGTGCACATATTGTCGGCGATGCAGGCGGCGACGTTGATTGGATCAATGGCCGAGGAAAATGGCGGCGAATAGGCCATCTCCACGGTGATAAAATCCTCGATGACGGCTCCCCGGGCGATGAGCGCCGCCGCGGTATTGATCCGCACCGAGACGGAGTCATTGGCCGGCCCGAATCCCTGCAGTCCAAGCACCTTTCTGGTCTTCCGGTCAAAAACCATCTGGTAGACGGCGACTGCCGCGCCCGGGAAGAAATGCGCCCTGTCGAACGGGGCGCTCAATGAACAATCCGCGTCAAAGCCTTCGGCTACGGCGGTATCGTAACTGATGCCCGTGGAAGCGATGCAGCTGTCAAAGGCCTTCATGATGAAGCTGCCGACGACACCGTTGAACAGCGACACCCCGCTGGCGATATTGTCGGCCGCGATCCTGCCCTGCCTGTTGGCCAGCGACCCGAAGGGGGCAAAGGTCTCGCGGCCGGTGACCAGGTGCGGCACGGCCACGCAGTCGCCGGCGGCATAGATGTCCGGGTCCGAGGTCTGCAGCCTGCTGTTGACCCTGATCCCCCCCCAGGGGGCCACGGCAAGACCGGCGTCCCTGGCCAGTTCGCTGCGCGGCCGGACGCCGACGGCCATGATCACCAGGTCGGCGTCCAGCGTTCTCTTGCCGGTCTTGACTCCGGTCACCCTGCCGTTGTCGTCCCCCACGATGGCGGTGGCCGACTCACCGGTATAGACCCGGACATTCTTTTCCAGCAGGTGGGTCTTGAGCATGGCCGCAAACTCCCGGTCAATAACCCGCGGCAGCAGCTGGGGCATGTATTCGACCAGGGCGGTCTCCACTCCCCACAGATCGGTCAGGGCCTCGGCCATCTCAACGCCGATGGCCCCTCCGCCGACCACCACGGCCTTTGCCACCTGCCCCCGGGCGATCCGCTCTTTTATCTCAATCGCCTTGTGCAGGTTGGCAATCGTAAAGACGCCGTCCAAATCGGTTCCGGGAATCGGCAGATCAACCGGGCTGGAACCCGTGGCCAGCAGCAGCTTATCATAGGGGAGCCGGCTTTCCTCCCCTGAATCAAGGTGCCGGACATGCACCGTCCTGGCCCGGCGGTCTATGCCCAGTGCCCTTGTCCTGATCAGCACCGTGACGCCTTTGGCGTCGGCGAAAAACTTCTCGTCCCGCACCATGTGAAAACTGGTTGACCGCAGTTCCTTTTCGTCCGAGACGTCACCGCAGACATAATAGGGAATGCCGCACCCGCCGTAGGAAATAAGACTGTCCTGGTCAACCACGGTCACGTCCCAGCCCGGCTGCAATCGCTTGAGACGGCACGCGGCCTTGGGTCCGGCGGCCACCCCTCCGATGATCAGAATTTTTTTGCCCATGTCACCTCCACTCAGTAATGTCCGGTTAGGAAATTGCATGAATTTTCATTCGTTTGCGGAGCTTTTTACTTCGCCTTTGCCATGGTCCCGTTGGTTTACGGCTTAGTACATTAGTTCACAAATACAGTGACGTAT
>DSAE01000106.1 GCA_011372855.1 Desulfobacteraceae bacterium | reverse complement strand
GTCAGCAGGAGTATCTGCAGGCGGTCGACCTGATTCATTCCCGGGCGCTGGACGGATTACGGAAAGAATCTTGAGAGAGTACCGCCTGCGGCTTGGGGGAAGTTGGCAGTCGGCAGTGCCCCACCCCGCGCTTGCGGGGCCGAATGAGGGGACTACCTAAAAGTCTCAAGAGAATTGACAGCGGAAGCGAATTTCAACCGGATTTACTCTTGCCTATGTCCTTGATTTTTCGTTATGCTAGTCATGAGTCGGCAGTCGGCAGTTTGCAGTCTGGAGTTTGCCGGCTGGGCCGGTCGGATGGGAGAAGGAGCAGGAGATGCCGTAGGTTGGTGGTGAGCGCAGCGAACCCCAACAATTCCTATAGGTTAGTTGGGATTGGAGAACTCCGCCACTTCTGCCCGAGCCAACGTCATGTTCTTCACGGGCTGAGGATGGGGTGGCAAACTGAAAAAAAAAGGAAGACTGATCCTTCAGCCTTCCTTTCGAACGTATCAGGGATGGTGCTGAATCAGACGCATCCTGTCGGTTTCGGCAGCCCGGCCATTTTACAGGCTCCCTTACCGGGTCCGCTCGGGAACAGCTCGTAGATCCTCTTCAGAGGGAAGCCGGTGGTCTTGGACAGAATTCGAACCATGGGGGCGATGCCGTTCTTCTTGTAGTATTCCTGAAGGGCGTCGATAACTTTCTGGTGCTCGTCGGTCAACTCGGAAATACCTTCGATGGTCTTTACATAGTCAACCCAGTTTTCATCCCACTCTTCCATGCCATTGGCGAGGAAGCCGTCTTCGTCTACAGCGTAGCTTTTTCCCTTGTGCTCGATAGTTGCCATGTTATCCTCCTTGCGGCAATGTATTAACGTGCTTGCATACTAAATCTTACCCCTGTCATAATGAGTAAAATTGATTTACTATAGGGTAAAATCTTTGTCAAGCAAACAACATTATTTTTTTGAATGAATGAGCAATCAGTTTTTCCTCTGGCAACTTTCCTTTTTTCCTTGTAAAAAGCCCATGTTTTCAGGATGATTCCATACAGTCGCCGACGGATGAAAGATTTTTTTGTCCGCCGGCAACGACGCTGTTCGTCTTTTCATGATTCAGGAGCGAAAACCCCATGCTGAATATTTTACGTAAGAAAGCTCAGTCCATCGTTATCCAGGCCGTAGTCCTGATCATCGCCATCGTTTTTATTTTCTGGGGAGTGGGGACGAACATCGGCGGCAAGAGAAACATGCTGGCCACCGTCAACGGCGTGGAAATCCCGTATCAGGATTATCAGCGAAACTACGATAATGCCGTGGAAAACCTCCGCGTCCAGTTTGGAGGCTCCATTCCCCAGGGCCTGCTCGAAGGGCTCGACCTGAACCGCCAGGTGCTGAACCAGTTGATTCAGGCGGAAATCCTCCGCCAGGGAGGCCGCAAGATGGGAATCACCGTCAGCAAGCTGGCCACTCAGGAAGAAATCATGGACATGGAGGTCTTCCAGACCGACGGTCAGTTCGATCTGGCCCGCTACCGGGAGATCCTCAGCCAGAACAGGATGACGCCGACCGTGTTCGAGGCCGGCCTGCAGAATGACCTGCTCGCCAGCAGGGTCACCGAGGCGATCCGGAGTTTCGCCCTGGTCACCGACAACCAGGTGGAAACCGTTGCCGCCTATGTCGGCGAGGAGGTGAAACTGGCCTATGCCGCGCTGCGCGGTGAAGATGTGGCGGACAGGGTGCGGATCGAGGAGGCGGAGTTGGCCGCCTGGTACGACGAACGCAAAAACGACTATCTTTCCGAGCCGAAGATCCGCCTGCAGTATCTGTTTTTCAGCTATGACGACGACCTTGGCCAGCTGACGGTCGACGACGAAGCGGTCAGGGCGTACTACGAGGAGAACATCGACACCTATTCCGTCCCGGAAAGGCGCCGCGCCAGACATATCCTCCTGCGGGTCTCGGAGGTCGATGATGCGGGGGTCCGGACCGCCAGAAAGAAGAAAGCGGAGGAGATCCTGGAACTGGCGCGGGAGGGGGACGATTTCGCTGAGCTCGCCAGGCAGTATTCCGAGGATCCATCCGCCGCCAATGGGGGAGATCTCGGCTTTTTCAGCAGGGGAGCCATGGTTGAACCATTTGACGATGCCGTTTTCCGGATGCAGCCGGGCGATATCAGCGAGGTGGTGGAAACGGTCTTCGGATTTCATATCATCAAGCTGGAAGAGGTCAGTCGGGCCGGTGTCCGTTCCCTTGACGAGGTCAGGGACGAAATCGCCGACCGGCTGAAACAGAAGGAGGTCAGGGGGGCTACCTTCAAGCGTGCTTCCCAGGCCTACGAGGATATCATCCGGGCCGGGAGCCTGGCGAACTATACCGCGGGAGGAGAAGGGGAACCGGTTGCGCAGACCGACTATTTTTCCCGCAATGATCCGCCCGGACCGCCGGTTTCCGACCCCAGGTTCCTGCAGGGGGCATTTCGGCTGAAGAAAGGGGAGTTGAGTTCGCTGGTGGAAACAGGCGGAGGCTATGCCATCCTGTTTGTCGATGATGTCCAGGAACCGCAGGTTCCGGAACTGGAAGCCGTCCGCGAACAGGTCGAAGCCGACTTCCGGAGGGCCAGGAGTCTGGAATTGGCCCGAGAGGAAGCGGAAAAACTGCTCAACGAGGCCCGGGACAAAAAAAGCCTTGCCGCGGCATTGCCGGCCGAGATCGAGATAAAGGAATCAGGCTATATCCGGCACGCGGATCCGGCATCTGCAGGAGAGGTGCCGGCACAGGTGGTGCAGGAGGCATTTGAACTGCCCGGCGGGGAAAAGCTGCCGCAGCAGCCGGCTGCCGTGGGCGATGCCTTCTACCTGTACGAGCTCGTTGAAAAGAGGCAGGGCGACCGGTCCATGGACGAAAGCGAGCGCGCGATGCTGCGTGAACAATTGCTCACCTCGGTGGAGAACGAATTGATGACCGGATGGCTGACCTTCATGGAGAGCAAGGCGGATATCTGGGTCAACGAGCAGCTTCTGCGATAACCCGGCTGCATCGGGAAACTCGGCAGTTGGCAGTCGGCAGCGCCCCACCCCGCGTTGCGGGGCCGAATGAGGGGAAGAACATGTATGCGCGGCCGGCTGTGCAGGGAAAAATTCGTAGGTCGGGGTGAGATTGCGAACCCCGACACAACGCCGTGGGAATTGTTGGAGTTCGCGAGCTCACTCCAACCTACGAGACTGCG
>DSAE01000157.1 GCA_011372855.1 Desulfobacteraceae bacterium | reverse complement strand
CGGCGTCCTGGTGCAGTGCCCCGGGGACAAGAACGGCTCCGCGAGCTGGGAGGGAGATGAAGTCCAGCCGCCGAACACCAAGTGCATGCACCTGAGCGGCGGCGACGGGTTCATTACCATGGCTGACGGGACGGTTCAGTACATATTCGGTTTTTCCGACCTGACCGGCCTGCCGGCCATCGGGCCTCTGGGTGAAGACCTGGCCAGCGAGGTCCTGGAAGCAGGGATACTGGCGGCAACGTTTCCGGCCCCGCCCATTGTCCTGGACGAGGGTGACGAATTCTATCTCACCCTGACCAACGTCGGCATGATGATGCGGCCCGACCTGTTTGATCCGCACACCGTCCATTACCACGGTTTTCCCGAGGCGGCCTCGATTTTTGACGGGCTGCCGGAATCGGCCATTGCCATCAACATGGGATCAAGCCTCACCTACTATTACAAAGTCCTGGAGCCGGGCACCTTCATGTACCACTGCCATGCCGAGGCCACCGAGCACATGCAGACGGGCATGCTCGGCAACCTCTACGTCCGGCCGGCCCAGGACGGAGAAGTGTACAATTACCAGGGGCGGAACTACTCGAAATTCGCCTACAACGACGGCGACGGCCCGACGGGCTATGATGTGGATTACCCGATCCAGATCGGCTCCTTTGACTCCAGATTCCACGGGGCCAGCATAGACGTCCAGCCCCTGCCCTTTGCCCTGATGAAGGACGATTACCCCATGCTCAACGGCCGGGGCTATCCGGATACGGTTGATCCCGGCCCGCTGCCGGCGCCCGGGGAAAACGGGGACAAGGAGTCTCAGTTGGAGAACGCCCTCATCACCGCCGAGCCGGGCCAGCGGGTGCTGCTGCGCATCTCCAACCTGAATGTCACCCGCTTCTACACCCTCGGGACCCTGGGGGTGCCGATGCTGATTGTGGGCAAGGACGCCAAGCTGCTGCGCGGCCCGGACGGCAAGGATCTGTACTACAGGACAAATTCCGTCACCGTCGGCGGCGGCGAATCCATTGACGCGATTCTGGAAATACCGCCGACCGCGGCGCCGGGGACACGCTATTTCCTCTACACCACCAACCTGAACTACCTGAGCAACAACATGGAAGAGTTCGGCGGCATGATGACCGAAATCAGGATCAATTAGGGAAGGGACCGTCATGAATAAACACCTTGCACTTACATCATTGCGACTGACCGTGACCGCCGCCCTGTTTCTCCTCCTGTCCGCGGCAGGGGCCGCGGCGGCGATAGACGGCATATCCGGGCCGACTTTTCAGCTGAGCGCCTCCACCGGCTATGTCAGCACCCCGGACGGGGGCAGCTACCTGATCTGGGGCTACGCCGCCGAGGGAGGGCTCGCCCAGTATCCGGGCCCGACCCTGATCGTCAACCAGGGCGACACCGTCCGGATCACCCTGACCAATAACCTGAGCGTGGCCGGCGGCGGGTCCGCCCCCAATGTCTCCATGTTTTTCCCGGGGCAGCGGGTGGTCGTCGACCAGGCCGACCGGGGGGTGGCGGGGGCTCTCACCAGTGAGGCTGTTCCCGGCGGCACCGTGACCTACGAGTTCGTCGCCGCCCATCCCGGAACCTACACCTATTACAGCGGCACCGATACCGCCCTGCAGATGGAAATGGGACTGTTCGGCGCCCTGATCGTGCGACCGGCGGCCGGCGCTGGCTACGCCTACAACCACCCGGACACCGCCTTTGACCGCGAGTACCTGTTCCTGCTGAGCGAGATGGATCCCCGGATCCACCAGGTGGTCGAAACCCAGGGTCCGGGCGGACTGGCGGCAACGAACCACCTTGCCGACTATTTTGGCGTGCTCTGGTTCATCAACGGCCGGGCGGCCCCGGACAACATGATGGAATCCAACCACCCCCTGCTGCCCCACCAGCCCTACAACAGCTTCCCGCGCATGCATCCCGGGGAAAAGCTGCTCATGCGGGTTATCGGCGCCAGCAGGGATTCGCACCCCTTTCATCACCACGGCAACCATGCCCGGATAATCGCCCGGGACGGCAGGCTGCTGGAGAGCGCCCCGGGGGCCGGCCCCGATCTGAGCTACGAGGTGTTTACCATCCAGTCCGTTCCCGGCTCCACTCATGACGCGGTCTTTACCTGGAGCGGCAAGGGACTGAACTGGGACGTCTACGGCACCCCCGATGCCGGCCCGCAGTACCAGCATGACTGCGTCGACAATGACGGCGACGACTTCGATGACACCACCCACGAGTACTGCCCCGATCATTATGCGGAGTGCGAGGACAACGACCTCGACGGGCTTGCCGACGACGGATCGGGCGAGCGGTGCAAGAACGGCTGGACCAAGACCATCCCGGTGGTCCTGCCCAACCAGGGGGATCTGGTCTTCGGCGCCTGGTACAGCGGCAGCCCCTACCTGGGCTCCCTGGAACCGTTGCCCCCCGGCGAAGGGGGACTGAACCCCAACGGCGGATTCAGCTTTATGTGGCATTCGCATACGGAAAAGGAATTGACCAATTTCGATATTTTCCCCGGCGGCATGATGACCATGTTGATCATCGAGCCCCACGGTGTCGATATACCTTAACGGAGGCGGGAAAGGGTTATGAAACGTGCGATGCGAACATTAAAGGAAAATACCCCGTTGTTGCTGTTCTGGGCCTTGCTGCTGCTGCCCGCATCCTCATGGGCGGTGGATCTGGCGGCCGTTCCGGCACGGTGGTCCCCTCCCGACGGAAGCGCTCCGATCACCATGTGGGGATTCATTCAGGACACGGGATCCTGCCCGGCCGCCCCCGTCGCCTGGGACAACGGCCCTGTACTGACGGCCAATCCGGGAGCGTCCCTGACCATTCGGCTGCGCAACTGCCTTGATGAGCCGGTTTCCCTGGTCATCCCCGGTCAGGCCGCCACTCTGACCCCGCAGACCTTTACCGATGGTCAGGGGAGAGCGAGGGTCAGTGCCTTCACCCATGAAGCCGCTCCGGGCGCTGTCGCCACCTACACCTGGAGCAATCTCCGGGCCGGCACCTACCTGTACCAGAGTGGCAGCCATCCGGCCAAACAGGTGCAGATGGGGCTGTACGGGGCCCTGACCGTCGGCAGCGCCCCACCCCGCGCTGCGGGGACGAATGAGGAGAAGAACATGTATGCGCGGCTGGCTGTGCAGAGAATTATTCGTAGGTCGGGGTGAGATTGCGAACCCCGACACAAAGCCGTG
>DSAE01000162.1 GCA_011372855.1 Desulfobacteraceae bacterium | reverse complement strand
TAATTCATCACGTTCCTCTTGGCTCAGTGAAAATCGATACTTGATCTTAGGCATGGTCTCCTCCGTTTTTTCTGACCATACCTGATTTTTTCTAACATTTCAAGCGTGACATGACACTAGAAGCCTACAGCCTAAAAAGCTCATGGCTGATTTCGATTTCGACGAGATATTTCCTGCGAATGTGTTGGCCTTATTTTGCCTGCCCGTTTACCCCCGGTTTTTTTTTGGCGGCGGCATCGAGCATTTCGATCGCCGTTCCGCCGCCGGGGGAGGCCGTTTCCCTGACGCCGCTCACGGCGGCTTGAGGCTTGGCGGCGGGCAGGAGAATGGTCTGGCCGGCCCAGATGCCCAGCAGGAACATCCACATGAAGAGACAGAAGCAGACAACCCCGATGCCGAGGATCCCCGTCAGGGTCAGCTGAAAACGGTACGTTTTTCGCGGGTTCCGTTTCTTTTTGCTCGCTGCCATGGCAAGAACGCGCCTACATTGTCTCCGGCGCCCGCAGTCCGAGCACCCGCAGCCCGTTGCCGAGGACCGTTTTCAGCGCCCGGCAGAAGCAGAGCCGGGCCCCCGTCAGCCGGGCGTCGTCGGTGATGACCTTGTGTTTGTTGTAATAGCTGTGGAACAGGCCGGCCAGGTTCATCAGGTAAAAAATGACCCGGTGCGGAGCGAGATCAACCGCCGCCCCGAAGATCATAGAGGGATACTCGGCGACTGTCTTGAGCAGGACGCATTCCTCGGGCTCTTTCAGAAGTTCCAGGGAGGCGGCCTCCGCCGGGGGAGTGACCACCCCGTTTTCCCGCGCCTGTCTTTCGATGGAGCAGAGCCGCGCGTGGGCGTACTGGACATAGTACACCGGATTTTCCTGGCTCTGCTTCCTGGCCAGATCCAGGTCGAATTCAAGCTGGCTGTCGGACTTGCGCATCAGGTAGAAGAAGCGCAGGACATCGGGACCGACATCCTCCAGCAATTCATCAACGGTGATAAAGGTGGCCTTCCGGGTCGACATCTTGACCTGCCGGCCGTCCTTGAGCAGGGTGACGAACTGGTGGAGGATCACCTTCACCTTCGCGTCGTCGCAGCCGAGCGCCCTGATGCCGGCCAGGACATCGGGAACGGTGGCGATGTGGTCGGAGCCGAAGATATCGATCATCCACTCAAAACCGCGGCGGAATTTTTCCCGGTGATAGGCAATGTCGGGCAGACGGTACGTCGGTTCACCGGAGCTCTTGATGATGACCCGGTCCTGATCCTGCCCGAACTGCGTTGATCTGAACCAGGTCGCCCCGTCTTTCTCATACACCAGATCTTTTTCCCGCAGGTCGGCCACCACCTGATCGACCAGTCCCTTTTCGTAGAGGGTATGTTCGTTGAAATAGGTGTCAAAACGGACATCAATATTGCGCAGGGTGGTGTTGATGTTGTCGAAAATGGCCGCCTGGGCCCGATCCTTGAAAAACACCACGTCGGCGTCCCGGAAGCCGTCGCCCGCCTCTTCAATGAGCGAACGGGCGATGTCGTAGATATACTCTCCCTGGTACCCGTCCTCCGGGAAATTGCTCTCCAGCCCCAGCAGCTCAAGATATCTTGCCCTGGTCGATTCGCCCAGGACCCGCATCTGCCGGCCGGCGTCATTGAAATAATATTCCCGGGTCACGTCATAGCCCACCGCCTCAAGCAGGCGGGCGATGGCGTCGCCGAGAATGGCGTTGCGCCCGTGGCCGATGCTCAGCGGGCCGGTCGGATTGGCACTGACGAATTCCACCATCACCTTCATGCCGGCGCCGACGTTCTCCAGGCCGAAACGGTCCCCTTGGGCGCAGACCGGCGGGATCACCGAACTCCATACCCTGTCCCGGAGGAAAAAATTGACAAAGCCCGGACCGGCGATCTCCACCCTGACAACCAGTTCGTCCTCCGGAGAAAACATGGCTGCCAGCTGGGCGGCGATATCCCTGGGCTTCCGCTTCTCCAGGCCGGCGACCACCAGGGCAAGGTTGGTGGAAAAGTCCCCCTGCCCTTCATGCCGGGGAACCTCGAGGACATACCTGCCGGCAGCCTCCGCGGACCACAATCCTTCCCGGACTCCCCGGGCAAAGCAGGCATCAACCCGCTCCTTCAACTGCGATTTAATCATGACAATCCCTGCAAAATTGAAAAGCCGTGGATGGGCTGAATCATGCGCTCATTTCTTCCCATGCTTGACCGTCAATCAACATAATACCGGTCGTTCAGGTTGCCGAACAGGCACAGCACCTCGTAGCTGATGGTCTCCATCCAGGCGGCAACCTCATCGGCGCCGATGGTCTCCCCGTCCTGTTTCCCCAGGAGCACCACTTCATCGCCCGGAACTACCCGGCCGCCGAGGTCCGTCACATCGACCAGCGTCAGGTTCATCGATACCCGGCCCACAACCGGGACCCGCCGGCCATGGACAAGGACCTGCGCCCGGTTGGAGAGCCGGCGCAGATAGCCGTCCTCATAGCCGAGGGGCAGAACGGCGAGAATCGTCTCCCTGCCGGTGACGCAGGTCTGACCGTATCCCAGTCCGGTGCCGGGCGGCACTCTTCTGACCTGGATCACCCGGGTGAGAAACCGCATGGCGGGATGCAGCTCCTCGCCGTCCGGGAGCGGCAGGTGCGGCTCACCCTCGGGATAGCATCCATAGAGGGCGATCCCCGGTCTGGACATGTGAAGAACCGTCCGGGTGAAATGAAACAGAGCGCCGGAATTGGCGATGTGCAGGCAGCATCCGGCCGGCAGCTCATCGCCTATTTCCCGGATCATGGCCTCAAACCTGGCAAAAACGTCAAGGGTATTGGGCGAATCGGGTGCATCGGCCATGGGGAAATGGGCCATGATCCCTTCGAGGACGAGGGCCGGGGTGGCGCGAATCCGCCGGACAAATGCGGGGACATCGGCGGGCGGCACCCCCTGGCGCCCCATGCCGGCATCGACCTTGATGTGGAGGCCGACGGTCATACCCAGTTCCACGGCCAGGCGCGAAAGCTCCGGCAGGATGGCTGCATCGACCACGACCGGCGTGAGGCGATGCCGGAGGACCGCCGGAATGATTTCCGGCACGGTGCCGACAACAATGAAAACAGGCTGTTCAATCCCGGCCTCGCGAAGAAGAATGCCTTCGCGCGCTTCAGCCACCCCGAAGGCCGCGGCACCTTCGGCGGCGAAAATCCGGGCGCACTCAATCATGCCGTGCCCGTAGGCGTCGGCCTTGACCATGGGCATAAT
>DSAE01000187.1 GCA_011372855.1 Desulfobacteraceae bacterium | reverse complement strand
GCGGGGTGGGGCGCTGCCGACTACGAACTGCCCGCTCCCGGCGCAGCCGGGTTCTCCTTCTGTCATCTGATCGGTCATCGATCAGGGCGATGCGCAGCGGTGATGGAGTTCCTTGAGAGATTTCAGGTACTCCGCGGAACGGTCGAGATAGAACGACAGGGCGCGGGCGAATTGCTTGCCGAGCACCCCGTCGACAAACAACCTGCTGATCTGCCTCTGCTCCTTCAGTACAAACTGGGAGGCAACCAGAATCCGGCGCTCCTCCTCCGACATCGTCCGCATGATCGCATGCAGAGTGTTGGCGGCCCGGGGCTGGTACATCCAGATGTAGAGGAGATCCAGGGCGTTGATGATGACAATCTTTCCCAGGGCCGGGTTCCGTTCATTGACGGCTTCCATGAATCTTCCCGGCTTCTCAAGCAACTGCAGGATATCGGCTTCGGGAAACAGGGTCTCCAGGGAGGCGTAGGTTTCAAAGACCTGGGCGATCTTGGCCGCGTAATCCATGGACCGGGAACGGATATTATGGTACCGGTCGGCCAGCCCCTCGATAAATCCGGCAACGCAGTCCGATGCCAGTTTGGAGATCACCGCGGCCCACTTCTGCAGGGCATCCTGGACAGCGACAACACCGGCGGCGCCGATAATCATGCCGATGGCCACGTTCAACCCCAGGGCCAGGGGGATGGAAAGCAGGGTCCGGAAAAAATTCCCGTAAACGGCTGCCCTGGACAGCCCCCGGAAAATATTATGGCCCGATATATACATGCCGTTGGCCACGGCCATGACGGAATACAGGGCGACGGGGTTAGTCGCGGTGGTAATGCCGAACTGCTGGTCCAGCAGCATGGTTTTGACCAGCCAGTCCAGCAGGGGAACGGAAAAACCGGTATACAAAAGCGAATCAGAGAGCCGGTCCCAGCTCACGTACTCTTTCCATTTCAACAGGGGCGAACGCCGCAGGCCCCCGGCCCCGAGCACCGACTGGATGATATTTCGGAGCCCGGTGATGCCGAACCAGATAAAGGCCCCGCCATAGGCCAGCAGCCACCAGTCCTTGGTCAGGGCAAAGGTGGCGAAGGCCGGAATGAAGCCGGCCAGGATTTTCAGGCCGTTTTTCAGATAACTGTTGAGGCAGCGGAAGGGTATTTTGGGCCGCCTGGCCACAACCTCCCGGTTTTCCAGGGACAGCCCGCTCTCCGCCTCGGTCTGCATCCAGCCGAGGGTCGCCACGTTGCCCCGGGGCGCCATACAGGTGAAATAGGGCTGGACAACCCAGTCCCGCCGGCGCTCGACTTTCCAGTTGACCGGCAGGAACCCCGGCGTGCAGATTGACTGGGCGGCGCCCCCCGCATCCCGGCGAAGGCCCCCGTACTCCCAGGAGAGATTATACCGGTCCCGGGGAATATACGTGACCTGCAAAAAGGCCCGGACGCAGACCGGGATTTTCCAGGGCGAACGCTCCTGCCGCTGTTCGATTTTCTTCCTGGCCCTTCGGGGGAGCGTTTCCTTGACGACCAGGCCCATGCCGAACCGGTGCCGCGAGGTGCCGGTGGAATCGCTGCCGATGCGGGACCGCAAGGGCGAGTTCCGGTAAAAAGCATGCAGTTCCGGAATGTTGTGCAGTATGGCCGTCAGCCTGTCGATCCGTTCTTTCTTTCCTTCAACGGGCACGGGGGAATCCTGCAGGCCGCGAATGATCTTCTGGATGATCTTTTTGAGCTGGATGACGTTGGCCTGGTTGATGGCCAGCTGCAGGGTGTTGATTTCCTCGTTATGAACGGCCTTGCCCGTTGCATGGTCCTTGAGGTTGAAAATTTCCAGGTGGGTTATCTTGCCCCGGCAGTCGTACAGGAGTTCAAGGACATCGGCGGTGCTGAGGTTGTTGAGATTCAGGGTCACCCGGAAGCCTGACTGGAAGGCGGCCAGTCTGTCGAGGAGTTCCCGGGGGGCAAGCTGGAGCAGGCCCGGCACACCGGGCCCGGGCTGCGGTTCGTAGGGATTGTGGATGTCGGGATTTTTTTCCGGCAGCAGGAACCCCTCGATAATGGCATCCACATCCAGGGTGTTCATGACCTCCACCGCGTGGGTGATGCGCATCCGCTCTTCCCTGTCGACCCTGGGCAGGATGGCTCGATACCCCTCAACAGTCTCCTTCATGGACGGGAGCATTCTGCCGTAAATGAACCTGGCAAGATGAAGCAGGGACGGCTGACCGGTGCCGACAAAGGCGAAAAATTCGTCCTGGTTCACAGGGGCCAGCCTGATCCCGTAGGCCTCGTTGATCAGGGGCAGATGCCTGTCGTTGAATTTCCTCAGCACCCCGATGACGTACTGCTGCTGGTATTCGGAAACCAGGCGGCCTTCGTCCATGAACGCCTTGGCCGGTCCCTGCCTGATGAAATCGAGGAAATCCTGTTTGTCGGCGAATCCGCGCGGCGACCAGATGAGCTTGATATACCGGCCGCGGAAAGGGGCGGAAAACTCTATGCCGACCCTGACGTTGATCCCCATGATCTCCGCCGACTCCATGAGTTCGGTGGCCACCTCGACATCAATGTAGTTGTAGTAGATGACCGTCAGACGCCGGATTCCCTTGATCCAGGCGTCCATGATCAAGTGGGTCGGCGACTTGCGGCCCTTGGTGTTGGCATCATGGACATGATCGTCAAAGGCGATCTGGTTCCATTCCTCCGGCATCTCGATCAGGTGGTACTTGTCCAGCTGACTGCGGATAAAACGGGGCTTGCCGTAGGCGGCCGTCCGGAAATCACGGGCCAGCACAACCTACCGCACATAATCGCCATGGGAGCGGACCAGCTCCTTCATCGTTTCCAGCAGGACCCGGGCCGTATTGATGCGCAGCGTGCTCTGGGAACTGCACAGGACCTCGTCGTGGAGGGATCGGAGCGCGTTGAGGCGGTCGGCTGCCTTGCCTGCCTCCAGGGAGCCCAGCAGATGGATGACCGCATAGGCGATCCGCAGGCCCATGGTGGCCGACATTTCCTTGATCCCGTGGGGATGGAGATAGGGGATGAGCAGGTTCTTGACCAGCTTGTGCGATTCATCCCGGTGGAGAACGTCGTTGACTATGTTCAGGAGCACATAATCGTTCGGGTCAAAATACCATCTTGATATGCTGTCGTTGGCATTCTGCATGGATGCCGGTGGGGTCCGTATGCTGGCCGGGTCGCCGATATTGCCCGTCACAACCCATGTCCCTGCATGATGGCCGTGGCTTTCTCCACATCCT
>DSAE01000194.1 GCA_011372855.1 Desulfobacteraceae bacterium | reverse complement strand
GTTTCTGCCATTCCACGAGACTTATGACCGGCATTTTCATGGCAAGACCTCCAAATCGTATTATGTTGATCTTGCTTTAAAAAATAATCATTCAGCTGAATATTGTTAATAGCCACTTTATATTATAATCGAAAGATCGGAAAAATTCATCAATTCGGTCCGGAAATGAGAAAAAAAACCGTTTTCCCCCCGGCCGCCCCTGCCTCCTCCTTTCGCCGGACGCAGTCCGGCCTCGGCGGGAAACGGTTTCCATTTTGCATAATTTATGCTATCTCTTGCACCGCCGGAGCTGATGGACACCTGAACATTCCCGCGCCGGGGCATTGCCCTTGTAACAAGGCGAACACAGCGAGTGCACGGCGGCCCGGTCAGGCAGACAGCAGCTTTCCGGGGAAAGAGCAATTTTTCGGGACCGGTAAGAAAAGGACATGGAACATATCAGGAACTTCAGCATAATCGCCCATATTGATCACGGCAAGTCGACCCTTGCCGATCGAATGATCCAGCTCTGCGGCATCATCACCGACCGCGAATTCAAGGACCAGTTGCTCGATTCCATGGATATCGAGCGGGAGCGGGGCATAACAATCAAAAGTCAGACAATCTGCCTGCCCTATAGAGCGAAAGACGGCCGGGAGTATATCCTCAATCTCGTTGACACTCCGGGTCATGTCGACTTCAGCTACGAAGTCTCCCGCGCCCTTGCCTCCTGCGAGGGAGCGCTCCTTCTCGTCGATGCGGCCCAGGGCATTGAAGCCCAGACCCTTGCCAATCTCTACCTGGCCATGGAAAACAACCTGGAAATAATCCCGGTTATCAATAAAATCGACCTGCCCTCCGCCGAACCTGAAAAGGTGGCGGAACAGATAGAATCCGACCTCGGGTTCGACGGTGCCGCCATCCAGTTCTGTTCCGCCAAAACCGGCCAGGGGGTGGACTCCGTCCTCGAGGCGATCGTCAGGCTGCTGCCGCCGCCTTCGGGCAGCGTCGACAGCCCCCTGCAGGCCCTGATCTTTGACGCCCAGTACGACTCCTACCGGGGAACCGTCATCTCCTGCCGGATAGTGAACGGGGAGGTACAGCCGGGGGATCAGATTATGTTCATGTCCAACAACACCACCTATCGGGTCGAAGAAGTGGGAATATTCCGCGTTCGCCGCATCCCCCGGAAAAAACTCTCCGCCGGCGAGGTCGGCTATGTCATTGCCGGAGTCAAAACCGTTTCCGACACCCATCCCGGTGAAACCATCACCCACGCGGACAATCCCTGCTCCACCCCGCTGGCCGGTTTCCGCGAAGTGCAGCAGGTGGTCTTTTCCTCAATATATCCGGTATCGACCGACGACTATGAAGACCTGGCCACGGCCCTGGAAAAACTCAAGCTGAACGATGCGGCCCTGACCTTCCAGAAGGATACCTCGGCCGCCCTTGGCTTCGGCTTTCGGTGCGGCTTTCTCGGACTCCTCCATCTCGAGGTTGTCCAGGAGCGGCTGGAGCGTGAATTTGATATTCCCCTGGTCCTGACCGTTCCTTCGGTCCGCTATAATTTCTATCTGACCAATGGACAGAAGCTTGAAGTGGACAATCCCGCCTATTTTCCCGATCCGGGCTCCATCGATTACATCGAGGAACCGTTCATCAAGGCCACCATCCATATCCCCGAACGATACATGGGGGCGTTGATGACTCTGTGCATGGAACGAAGGGGGGAAAACAGCCACCACCATTATCCCGTACCCGGCCGCATCGAGTTTACCTGCGAACTGCCTCTGGCCGAGGTCATTTACGACTTTTATGACCGGCTCAAGTCCATTACCCAGGGGTACGGCTCTTTCGACTACGAACTCATCGATTATCGCAAAAGTGATCTCGTCATGCTGGACATCCTGGTCAACGGGGAAGTGGTCGACGCCCTGTCACAGCTCGTCCATCGTGACCGGGCGCGGGAGCGGGGACTCAGGGCCTGCGAGCGCCTCAAGGAGGAAATCCCCCGCCACATGTTCAAAATCGCCATCCAGGCCGCCATCGGCGGCACCATTATCGCCCGCACCAACATTTCGGCGCTGCGCAAGGACGTGACGGCAAAATGTTACGGGGGCGACATCTCGAGAAAACGTAAGCTGCTGGAGAAACAGAAAGCCGGAAAAAAGAGAATGAAGACCGTCGGCAACGTCGATATTCCGCAGCGGGCCTTTCTGTCGATACTCAAGGCCGATCAGGACTGAACAGGGTTGCCCGGTCCCCCTCGATCCGGCACGATCCGGCCGGCGGCCCCCCGGAATCAGTTATTCTGCTGGAGCTGCTGGACCCTGGCCTGCGCAAGAGGACAGCCGGAGTCGACATGAATGCCTTTGCGGTGCATGATCTGGATGATTTCTTCCTTGCTGAAAATGGATTCCTTCTGCTTGATGACGTAGACGATGCAGTCGGAGCAGATATGGGCGGAGAAGGGATCGAGTTCCCGCATGATATCCCAGCAGGGGCGGTTCGATTTGTAGGCAGGACACTGCAAGGCGTTCTCGGGGTTGCATTTCATGATTTCCCAGCAGGGCCAATCGGTATTTACCGGCATCTGATCCCTCCTTCCAGCTGTCCTGGAGCTTTATGTACGATATGAACGAAGAGTGAAGCTGAATGAACTTCAATATCAATTGAAATCCATTTTTGGAAATTATCATTTTTCCAAACAAGATGCAAGGACCGTCTTCAGCTCCGCCACCCCCATCCCCGTTTTTGCGGAAAAAAGGATGCGGCCGGCAGGTTCCAGGTGCAGGGCGGCATCCAGCGCCGCGGCGTTGGATGCCCTTCTGTTGCCGGTAAGTTTGTCGGCTTTGGTGTATACAACGACAAAGTTCAGGCCGTTATGGCGCAGCCACTCGACAAGGCTTCGGTCCTGATCCTTCAGGGCATGGCGGATATCGATGAGCACAACAACACAGGTGAGGTTGGGACGGTTCGCCAGATAACCGGTGATCAATTCCTGCCAGGAGGAGCGCATGTCCCGGGAAACCCTGGCAAAGCCATAGCCGGGCAGATCGACGAGATAAAGGGCCTGGTCCACCTGAAAAAAATTGAGGCACTGGGTTTTGCCCGGCCGTGAGCTTGTCTTCACCAGGTCGCGCCTTTTGACCAGCCGGTTGATCAGGCTCGACTTGCCCACATTTGACCGGCCGGCGAAGGCGATTTCCGGAAGGAGCGGATCGGGCAGGTTCTTCAGGTGATAGATGCTCCGGAAAAAGCCGACGTTGCTGAAATTCACGCCTGCGCGCGGGCGATCGTCGGGGCCGGCCATCTCCGGTCTAG
>DSAE01000291.1 GCA_011372855.1 Desulfobacteraceae bacterium | reverse complement strand
TGGATGATAATTAATCATATACCGGCTTTTTTTGCATGGTAATTAGAGGCGGACGGGCCGGTTTATCTCCGGTCCGGCCCTGGGACAATTTCGGCGATGGCGGGAATATTATGATTTCATCTCAGCTGGTGTCTGTCGCTCTCGTATTTCCCGGCAGCCTGTTCATACTCGCGTCCCTGGTCAAGGGCAAGGAGATGAGCAGGGACGTTCCCCGGGAACTTCGCGGCAAATGGTCCGCCCTGACCGCCCTTATGCTCTTTTTCCTGGCGGGTTATATTGGCTTTATCCTGATTCAGCTCAGGGATTTCGCCTTTCCCCTGGAACTGCTGACCAGCACGGTGTTCCTCGCCGGGTCCGTTTATGTCTTCCTGGTCATGCGGCTCACCGGCGTCACCATTGCCCGCTTCAGGGACAGTGAGAAGCGGATCAGCGAGGTTAACCAGACCCTGGTCGCCAAAAACGCCGAACTGGAGCAGGAAATCGCCGCCCGCGCCAAGGCCGAAAAAGAAACGCGAACCAGACTCCGTCATGTTCAGATCCTCCATACCATCGACCTGATGATCACCTCGAATCTCGACCTGAAGGCCACCATGTCGATTTTCCTCGAGCAGATCGTTCCCCAGCTCGAGGTCGACGCCGCTGCGGTCCTGCTCCTCAACCCTTATACCCAGACCCTTGAATACGGCGCGGGCTTCGGTTTCACCTCCCCCTCCATCGAGGAGACAAGCATCCGGCTGGGCACCGGCTGCGCCGGCATCGCCGCCCTGGAACGGCGCATCATCCAGATAGAAGACATCACCCGGCCGGAAGCCGGCTTTGTCCGACCCGCTCTTGCCGCGGGCGAAAAATTCCGCGGCTATTGTGCCATTCCGCTCATCGCCAAGGGCCAGGTCAAGGGGGTGCTGGAAATTTTCCGCCACCATAAGCCGGTCTCCAGCCGGGAGCAGCTCGAATTCCTCCAGGCCCTGGCGGTCCAGGCCGCCATCGCCATCGACAATGCCACCCTGTTCAACGACCTGCAGAAGTCCAACGCCGAACTGGTGCTGGCCTATGATTCAACCATCGAAGGCTGGGCCCATGCCCTGGAACTGCGCGACCGGGAAACCGAAGGTCACACCCGGCGGGTCACGGAACTGACGGTCGGGACTGCCCGCATTTACGGCATGAGCGAGAAGGAAATCGTCCATGTCCGGCGCGGCGCCCTGCTCCACGATATAGGCAAAATGGGCGTCCCCGATTCCGTGCTTATGAAGGAAGGCCCCCTGACCCCCGAGGAAGAGGAAATAATGCGCCGCCACCCGGTCTTCGCCTTTGAAATGCTCTCCCCCGTGGCCTATCTCCGGCCCGCCCTCGACATCCCCTACTGCCATCATGAAAAATGGGACGGCACCGGCTACCCCAGGGGACTGAAGGGGGAGCAGATCCCCATTGCCGCCAGGATTTTCGCCCTGGCCGACATCTGGGACGCCCTCATCTCGGACAGAAGATATCGCAAGGCCTGGCCGCGGGATAAGGTGGCCGGGCATATCCGCTCACTGTCAGGGACACAATTTGACCCCGACCTGGTGGATCTGTTTCTTGCCAATACGGAAAAAATCGAAAGCCGGACCGCTGGGAGGACGAAAGGATGAGCACCATGAACAGCGGGGAATATTATCAGCGGGTCATGGAACGCCTGAAGAACTGTTACCAGTTCTCCCATTACGTTGTCGCCACCGGCCATGACCTGGCCGGAGAAAGCAGCGACCCGATCTTTCCTTCCATCGCCCGGCCGGTGGACCAGCTGGAGGACCTCGCCCGGCGGCGGGGACTTCAGGTCCACCTGCCCGTTATCGGGGAACGGTCGCAGTCGGTGCTCATGCCCCTCGATATTGAGATTTTTCTGGCCGACGAACAGCATCAACTCTACACCGACAGGCAGTCGCAGAACAGGCTGTTTGAACTGACCATCCCCTGTTTCCGGTTCATCGAGGATCTCCTCCGCTCCAGGGGGATGCCCTATCTCCTCGACTACACGCCCTCGGGCGGGCACATTCTGTTTCAGAACATCCTGGGGTACCGTTCCACCGACGCGGTCCGGAACATCGGCTATGTCGAGCATGACCTGGCCAAGGCCTGCGCCTGGATCGATCCGCAGGATATCCGCCGCTGGTACGGCATCTCCCTTGACGCCGCCGCCGTGTTCAACGGCCTGGGCAAACTGGCGGAGTATATGGCCCTGCTCGCCATGGAGGCGTTCCGGGACAACGAGTCCCGGGGACTGCTGCCGGTCACCATTTCCGACAGCCTCGAACGCTGCATCAATTTCGACAACACCTGGAGCGAAGGCTCCCCGTTCATGCGCACGATCCGCAGTCCCTTCAGCCTGCACTGCAAAAACCGGGAAAAATACGGAAATTACGGGCAGCCGCCCCTGGTTGACGTCATCGGTACGTACTTTGACGGCATAACGGCAACGGAAGCGGCCGACATAAACAGCGTCCTGGACTGCATGTGGGACCTGGGGAAAGCCGCGGACCACGCCCGGCGCTTTACCGGCTACATCCCCTGCGCCAACGAAACCCTGATCGATTTCATCAATGAATACAAAGGGTCGGACCTCTATCTCCTCCACCGGGATTTTGACGGCCAGGAGGACATCCCCCGGGGCCGGGCCCTGGAATACGCCAAACAAGAAGAACGCGTTCCGGATTGGACCAGGCACATTCTCCACCATCCGAATCCTTCCGCCCTGCAGCCGAAAAAGCTGATCGGCTTCGTCCACGACTTCCTGATCCGGGCTGACTGGAAACCCCGGCACATTGCCAACATTCTCCGGGACATGTACCAGAATCCGGCCCACGGCTGGATCCAGGACTTCATCCGCTACCCGGCGGAAGAGAAGGCGAATTTCTGGGCCAGGACCTACAGTGCCGTCGCCCTGTGGCGGACCGGCAGGCTCAGGATATAGGCCGCGTTCCTCCCGACAAATCCGGCATATTCGCGTCCACGAACGGCTTTCCGGTTTCTGTCATCTGTCATCTGTCTTCTGGCATGCTGCCGATTCACGGCGCAGCCGTGTTCAGTCCTCTGGCTTCTGACTTCTGGTATGCTGCCGACTGCCGGCAACGATCCCCTTCTCCGGCACAAAAAAATACAATTTTGACCTAAGTCATACATTGTTCATTTTCTGCGGTATACAGTAGTGTCATGTCACGCTTGAAATGTTAGAAAAAATCAGGTATGGTCAGAAAAAACGGAGGAGACCATGCCTAAGATCAAGTATCGATTTTCACTGAGCCAAGAGGAACGTGATGAATTAAAG
>DSAE01000238.1 GCA_011372855.1 Desulfobacteraceae bacterium | reverse complement strand
GAAAAATTCTCCCTTGGCAACCGCGCTCCCCTGGTTGCAGGCAGCCGCGAAACCCAGGTTCCTGCTGTTCTGGATGACATGGAGGCGTTTTCCCCCGGTGTCCACCGATCGGACCAGGTCCATGCTGCCATCGCCGGAGGCATTGTCAACAACAATTATTTCAAGATCTTCCTCGGTTGCCGCCACCGACCGCACGCACCGGCTCAACGCTTCGCCCGCGTTATAGTTGACGATGATCACGGAAACACGAGAAGACACACTTCACCTTCGGGGAATTGAACCGGAATAGGGACGGCCGTTGCAAACAGCAGTACACTCCGAATCATGGGCGGAGCAAGAGGTTGTTGTTTTCCAGGCGCCATTTACCGGGATTCCGGCAGAACTCCTCGTAGACCGGCAGCACTTCTCCGGCGCCGCCGTCCATGACCAGGTGCCCCTTCTCCAGCCAGACGACCCTGGAGCACTGTTCGCGGAGCTGACCGGGGTTGTGGGATACAATAATGACGGTCTTGGTCCTGGCCCGCATTTCCTCCATGCGCTTATTCGCTTTTCTGCGAAAGGCGGCGTCGCCGGTGGTCATGACTTCATCCAGGATGAGGATGTCCGGATTGACGGCCGTGGAAACGGCAAAACCAAGCCGGCTGCGCATGCCGGCGGAATAAATCTTGACCGGTTCGTCAAAGAAATCACCGAGTTCGGCGAATTCTTCTATTTCCTTCATCTTCGCTTTCATTTCTCTCCGGGACAAGCCCAGAATGCAGCCGCTGATCATCACATTTTCCCGGCCGGTCATGGTCGGGCGGAACCCTATGCCCAAAGCAAGCAGCTGCACCCTGCCGTTCACCGTCACTGTCCCGCTGTCGGGTTTCAGGGAGCCGCTGATAATCATTGAAATAGTGCTTTTTCCGGAGCCGTTCCGGCCGATCACACCCAAGGTTTCCCCCTCGTAAATGGTCAGGTCGACATCCCGCAATGCCCAGAATCCTTTGTTTTTTCTGAGATTTCTATTTCTCGAGAGGAAGAAGTTCGCGCTCCGCCGGTAACAAAGGCTCACGTTTTCGAGCAGGACGGAGGGCTTTCCTTGCCCGCCCCGCCCTTCATCCGAACCGGGATGCCGGGCCGGCAATGTCTCCGTATCACTATGCGTTTTATTGTTCATTGAATCCGGTAATTCTCAATCAAAGCCCAGGGAAAATCATAACATTCTGACGATCTGCGAAGACTGCGTCCGGACGCAGATGAGTCCAAGTTCGATCAGAACAACGGTACAGACTGTTAAAATAAGAATATTGGCGGCCGGAAAGAATTCTCCGTCCAGCAGTACGGATCGAAAGGCGGGAACGATAACCGCCATGGGATTCATCTGGTAGACCACTTTCACCAGTTCTGGAATTTTCTCATTCTGCACGACAGATTCAGCCGGGTACAGGATCGGGGTCAGAAAAAATCCCATTCTCAGGACATAATTAAGGATCTGGTCCGTGTCGCCAAGATAAACGTTGAGGATGGACACAAACAGACCAAGGCCATAGCTGACCATACCCGTCAGGAGCATGAGAGGAATGATCAGCAGTGTATGCATGCCGACGGAATGAACATTCCACAGCAGCACTATGGCAAAGCCTATGGCGGCAAATATCAGCTGCACCAGGACAGGCACCAATAGCAGCACCGGGATAGGCAGGGCAACCTGCTTGATCAGTTGCGTGTTGCCGATGATGACTTTCGTGGCGCCGTTCAGGGAGATACTGAAGCACTGCCAGGCAATCAGCCCGGTCAGCACGAACAGATGATAGTTCTCCCCTCCCCGCCCTAAAATAACACCGACGAAAAAATAGTATATCCCCATCATCACCAGGGGATTGATGATCCACCAGAACCATCCCAACCGCGTGGACGCCACGCTGGTCCGCAGATTAGCTTCGGTCAGGGTGATCAGGGCGGAAGAGTTGCCGCTTATTTCAGTAATGAGTTTTTTCAATGGGGAATCGTGCAGGATGATCGAAAAATCCAACAGCCAGGCCCTGCAGCTGACCAACAAAACTATTGGTTTACAATGTATCCAATGTACCTGAATGAAGGAGGAAAAGGCGAATAAATTCGGCGAAGCAAATTATTGCGTGGCCGGAAAGAATACCGCCCGGAAAAATGTGCCGCTAATGTATTCCATTGCCGCCCAGCATGCAAGAGCTTATCACGGAGCATGATTCCTTGCGGTTGGAATACCGTATTGGCCCGGGTCAGGCTCCCTGCAATCGGGATTGGTTATTCCATATACCCCATGACATCGATGACGAAATGGGAATCCGTGCTGCTGTACACAGTAATATCTGACAGACAGGCTGGTTGACAGATGGCGGTGACGGTGGCGTTGGCAATCGTCACGCCGGAAGGGACGTTGAGAATGCTGGCTGTGGGTAGGGCCGAGCCATAGGGATATACCCGGAAATGGCCGGTGCCGTCGGCCTCCGTGGATGTCAGGTTGAGGACGACCGCCCCGCTGGTCCAGGATAGGCCGCAATCACCGGTCCCTCCCTGACTCTGGATGTCCGCATCAGAACCGTATACCATGAAACTTCTTGCCGTTCCGGCCGGGATCTTGACGCCGGAAGGCCGGGTATCGACAATCCGGCAGGGAGGAACCGGTACAAACCCAAGCCCGGCTCCAGCTTCTTCGCCCAAGGCTTCGCTTATATCTATGCGCTGCCGGCTTATGCCGTAGCTGTCCACGGTGACGCCGGAATTGTCAAACAGCGCCTCTACGTCATCCACGGTTTCCGCCGGAAATTTCTCCTTCAGAACCGCCCAGGCGCCGGCCACGTGCGGGGCGGCCATGGAGGTGCCGTTCCAGGAATCGTACCCGCCGCCTGGAACGGAGGAGTAAATGGACACCCCCGGCGCATACAGGTCAAGTTGCGGTCCGCTGTTGCTGAACGAGGCGCGCGTATCCACGGTGTCGTTGGTCGCTCCGACCGTGATGGCGGTCGATATGCACCCCGGCGCGCTGACTCCGTCCGTATAACCGTTGTTGCCGGAGGCAATCACCGTCGCGATTCCGGCATCCTTCAGCAGATCGATTGTCTCTTTCCTGCTGTCCCCATCACAGTAGGTCGTGAAATAGCCGCCGCCCAGGCTCATGTTGACCGAGGCGATGTCGTAGGATGTCCGCAGTGCATACACCTGCTGTAGTCCTAGTGTCCTGTCACATCTCTAATGTTGGATAAAGACGGTTCAGTTTGATCCGGGCATCTTCAGCAGTGAACTGCCAGTTAACCCCGGCCTTCATTCCGTTTCTTGTCGACTCCCATGCCT
>DSAE01000023.1 GCA_011372855.1 Desulfobacteraceae bacterium | reverse complement strand
TCGTTTCTGCCATTCCACGAGACTTATGACCGGCATTTTCATGGCAAGACCTCCAAATCGTATTATGTTGATCTTGCTTTAAAAAATAATCATTCAGCTGAATATTGTTAATAGCCACTTAATCGAATTGATTTTGATACGCATTGTCAACGGTCGTCAATTTGCCTGAATTTGTGGAGAAGGTGCCATGTTCCCAGCCCAAGCAATGGAAAAGCGGGCTCTCGTTCGCTATAGAATGAAAGATGCTCTGTTCGCCGCCATTCAAGGTGAGAACGGTTACAGCCTGGCAAACGTCGTCGATTTAAACATGAACGGGGTAGGCTTGCATCTGGCGGGCAGGGAAAAGGACTTGCCGGAGGAAGTTATCATGTTCGACCTTCTCTCGGAAAAAAAACGCATCGTGCTGAGGTCGCTTCTGGCGCGTGTGGTCTACTACCGGGCGGCAAATCCACACGGCAATGAAGGCGATGACCCGCCGAAACGATACGGACTGCAGTTTGTCAATCTTTCTGCTCTGGAAAAACGGATGCTGGATCTTGTCGCCAAAAAATTCGGCCAGCCTGAATAACAGCCAGTCTCAAAAAAAAGATCTTTCCGGAAGGAAGGTTAAAACGGAAAAAGGGTTACAGCTTTGAGTGCTGTAACCCTTTGATGCTCATTGGTAGCGGGGAGAGGATTTGAACCTCTGACCTTCGGGTTATGAGCCCGACGAGCTACCAGACTGCTCCACCCCGCGTCACGATGACCACCAATGTAACAAGTTTGCCGGGATTGTCAAGGATGGACTTTAACCAATAGGAAAAACTGACAAATTTTCACTCTTCCTCTTGCCCGCTCCAGAGAAAGGGCGCAGACTTCGCGGGCCTGGCCTGCCCGCTGTTCCATCCGGACATCGATGTTTCTCGGGCGGGTCCTTTCCAGAGGCTGCGCGCCGATCATCCGGCCGGCGTGGAACGCGGATGGTCCCTTATTTCTCCGATGGACGAAACGGCAATTCTGTGCTATCACACAGCTGTGGGGGTTGCGCAGTTCCGGCGCCTCGTTATTACTCGGTTCCCGCAATGGATGGTATCATGGTGCAGAATGTCATCATCCGGGTCATGCCCGTCCTCTTCCCGCAGCATGCCTGGGCCCGGCTGCTTGTTCTGTGTCTGGTGTTGATCGCGCCGGGTGGGCTCTCCGCCGCCACGGTGGAATTGCCTCTTTCGCTCCGCACCCGCATCCTGCAGAATGCCCTGCAGGAATCCCTGACCCCGGGTCCGGACCGGAAGGCCGTTCTCTACGAAAAGGACGGCTCCAATTATTTCCACATCGCCGACCCCCTGCTGTCGATCCGGGACGGTGAACCGAGCTTCCGTTGCGACATAGCCGCCGGGGCCGGATTTCCGTCCCTCAAGGTGGTTCCCTCCGCCGTCCACTGGAACGGGTCCATCGAGATGAACCTGTTTTTTTATGTTGATGATCAATGGCAGCTGCGCTATCGCATCATTGATTCAGCCATTTATGATGAAAACGGCGACCAGCCGATGCTCTCCAGTTTTGTCTGGAAGCTCGCCAGGCGTTTTCTGTATCCCCTCCTGGAGGATTTTTCCTTTGACCTCTCCCCGCCGCAGCGGGAAATCATGGAGCTGCTTCGCAACTCCGTGTCGCCGGAGGATATGGAGGAACTGGAGGTCACCCTCAACACCATCCGGGTGGGCACCCTGCGAGCCGATGCCGACGGCATCGTGGTGCCCCTGCTGCTCACCGTCGCCGATCAGCCGCCCCCGCGGGCTGTCCTCCCCCCCCAGGAGCCTCTGAGCCTGGCCGAGATTCAGCGGGTGCAGAACCTGCTCGAACCCCTTGACGCCTTTCTTGTCTTTGTCGTCAAAAGCGCCGGGGCCGACTTCAGTAATCCGCAGTTGCGCGATCAGCTGTTCGACCTGCTCATTACCAGCCGCTACAGGCTGCTGGCGATTCTGGCCGGGGAAAATCCCGTGGGCGACGACGACCCGTTGCGGAGCCTCTTTGTCGAGGCTTGGGGGCAGCTCCGGGAAATCATAGAAAGCAGCGAAGATCAGGATGCCCTGGTGCAGGAGCAGCTGATCCGCTACATGACCTTCGTGAATGCCGGGGACGCCTTGCTGGCCCTGGACGCGGCGGCGCCGCAGCTGGGCATGCATATCACCACCGACGGCCTGCGCCGCCTGGCGCGGATGCTGCAGCCGGAATACAAGGAAGACCCGCTCCGGTTTGACTGGGAGGTCGATCCGGCCCTGCGGAACCTGTTTAATTTCCTGCCGGCGGCGCAGCCGGACTCGCCGCTCAGGACCCTGGGCTCCCGTCTGCTCGACCTCCTTATTCCCGCCGCCCATGCCGCGGCAATCCCCGCCGTTGCCCCCGCCGAGGCCGGCAGGCGGCTGGACCGCTGGGTGCCTTTCCCCTCCGAACTGGATGAGTATCAGGCCCTTGTCGCCCTGCTGCTCGAACAGGCGGCCCTTGACCGGGTCGGGAGTGAGGAAATGGAGTCCCGCTATGCCGAAATATACCGGCACCTGGTTCCGGCCACGGCCCTGATCGAAAGCTGCTGGCGGCAGTTCACCCGCAGCAACGGTCAGGTGGTCTGCGTCCGCTCTCAGTCGGGCAGCCTCGGCATAATGCAGATCAACCAGCATGTCTGGCGGGGTTTCTATGATATCGAGCGATTGAAGCGGGACGTCATCTATAACATTGAGGCCGGCACCGAGATCCTCATGCGTTATTTCAAGGATAACGGCATCAAGGTGGCAGGTGCAAGCGGCCGTCCGGAGTACGCCGCCCGGGCGGCCTATTGCGCCTATAATGCCGGACCCCGGGCCGCCCGCCGCTTCTTCAATCCCCAGGCGACATCCCGGGAGAAAATGGTGGATGACCGTCTGTGGGAATATTACCGCGGCATAGCCGGCGGCGGCACTGTTGATCTCCGGACCTGCAGTGTCAATGCCGCCGCGCCCGAAACCTTTTCGCCGCCGCCCGACCCGCCGGCCGGACGGCCGGACAAGCCTTTATTCCGCCGGTCCGCCGATCAGCCGTAAAGAACCTTCCTGTCCCGGTCCGGAAAAGCGTTTCAGGGAGAGGGGACTGCGCCGGCTTGTTGTTCCGTTTCGCGATCACCGGCGCCGTTGTTCATGGGCGCCTCGGGCTCCGCGGTGATGGTGGTGATGAGCCGGGCGGGCGTGCGCGCGAAGGCGCTGATAACGGCCATGATGACCGCGGCCAGGTAGGGGATCGACTGGACCAGCAGGACCATGATCCAGATCAGCACGTCCAGGGTTCCCGGGTCGTGCCGCTGGAAAATGACATATGCCGCCGACAGCAGG
>DSAE01000168.1 GCA_011372855.1 Desulfobacteraceae bacterium | reverse complement strand
TCCGGTGCTCAGCAAGTGACAATGGGACATTTTGCTGAGCTTGATGCATGAATGCATAATGAAAATTATGGTAATATTTCTGCAGCCTATCTGCTTGATCTACCGTTATGTTATTCATGAGTTTTCAGTCTGGAGTCAGCCGGCTGCGTCGGGGGTAATGGGCTGGGCGCGGTTCAGATTGAGGGCGTATGGTAAATGTTGTATAGTAATTTTTTTTCAGCGAAAATCCGGTGAAGCCGGGGCCAATTCACTCAGTGGGTTGAAAGCTCCAAGCTCAAAACCCCATGCCTTATACCCTGAACCTTAAACCGTTCGCATGAGCGAACCATGCGGGAGTATTGAACAACCATGAGCAGCGAACCGAACAAGGTCATCTACTCCATGATCGGAGTCAGCAAGTTCTACAATAAAAAACCGGTCCTCAAGGACATCAACCTGTCCTATTTCTACGGGGCCAAGATCGGGGTCCTGGGGCTGAACGGCTCGGGCAAGTCGACCCTGCTGCGCATCCTGGCCGGAGTGGACAAGGACTTCAACGGCCGGACCGCCATTTCCCCCGGCCTTACCGTGGGTTTCCTGGAACAGGAGCCCGAACTGGATCCGGAGAAAACGGTGCGGCAAATCGTCGAGCAGGGGGTGCAGGAAACGGTCGACCTGCTGCATGAATTCAACGCCATCAACGAGAAGTTTGCCGAACCGATGTCCGACGACGAGATGAACGACCTGCTGGACCGCCAGGCCAGGGTCCAGGAACAACTCGACGCCCTGGATGCCTGGGACCTGGACAGCCGGCTGGAGATGGCCATGGAGGCCCTGCGATGTCCGCCCGGCGACACCCGGGTTCGGGTACTTTCCGGGGGTGAGAAGCGGCGGGCGGCCCTGTGCCGCCTGCTCCTGCAGAACCCGGATATCCTGCTCCTCGACGAACCGACCAACCACCTGGACGCCGAATCGGTGGCCTGGCTGGAGCATCATCTGCAGCGCTACCCGGGGACGATCATCGCCGTCACCCATGACCGCTACTTCCTCGACAACGTCGCCGGCTGGATCCTGGAGCTGGACCGGGGTGAGGGCATTCCCTGGAAGGGCAACTATTCCTCCTGGCTGGAACAGAAGCAGAAGCGGCTGCAGGTCGAGGAGAAGAAGGAAACGGAACGGCAGAAAACCCTGCAGCGCGAGCTGGAATGGATCCGGATGTCGCCCAAGGGGCGGCACGCGAAATCCAAGGCCAGGATCAGCTCCTACGAGGCGCTGCTGGAAAAGGAAAGCGAGAAGCACGCCGGCGACCTGGAAATTTACATTCCGCCCGGTCCCCGCCTCGGCAAGGTGGTCATCGGGGCGGACAAGGTGAGCAAGGCGTTCGGCGACCGTCTGCTGGTTGAGGATATGACCTTCAGCCTGCCGCCGGGCGGCATCGTCGGGGTCATCGGCCCCAACGGCGCCGGCAAGTCCACCCTGTTCCGGATGATTGTCGGGCAGGAAAAGCCGGATGCCGGCGCCATCCGCATCGGTGACACGGTCAAGCTGGCCTACGTGGACCAGAGCCGCGACGCCCTTGATCCGGAAAAGAGCATCTGGGAGGTGATCAGCGACGGGCAGGACGTCATCCGGCTCGGCAGTCGGGAGGTCAATTCCCGGGCCTACGTCGGCCGCTTCAATTTTTCCGGCACCGACCAGCAGCAGAAGGTCGGCCAGTTGTCCGGCGGCCAGCGCAACCGCGTGCATCTGGCCCGCATGCTCAAGGAGGGGGCCAATGTCCTGCTCCTTGACGAACCTACCAACGATCTCGACGTCAACACCATGCGCGCCCTGGAGGACGCCCTGGAGAACTTCGCCGGCTGCGCCGTGGTCATCAGCCATGATCGCTGGTTCCTCGACCGCATCGCCACCCACATCCTGGCCTTTGAGGGCGACAGCCGGGTGGTGTGGTTCGAGGGCAACTATTCGGATTACGAAAAAGACTGGAAGACCCGCATGGGCGCCGCCGCCGACCAGCCGCACCGCATCAAGTACCGGCACCTGACCAGGTGATCAGGTGATGCCTCAAGGCGGCAGCTTGAAAGTCGACAGTCATCAGCCGGGAGCTTGCAGTCTGGAGTTTGAAGCCTTGCGGCTTGCTGGTTTGAAGAACCTGACAGACTGACAGTCTGCAGCCTGAAAAGCTAACGACTCACTTCGATTTCGATGAGATATTGCCTGCGACTGCGTTGATAAATTCGCACCCATCGGGATCGGGGTTGAATCCTGCTCTTGGGCCAAGAACACAGGACAGCCACATTCAAGAAGCACTACAATTATCAGGGAGGAAAAATGACGCCGGAGGAAATGCGCTGGAAGGCGATCGATCTGTTCCTGCACCGTTTTCATTGAAGCCAGGTGCTTCTTGCCGTGGGGCAGGAAAAAATGGGGATGCGGGATGAAAACGCGGTCAGGGCCGTGGGGGCGTTTGCCGGCGGTATTGCCGGTTCCGGCAATGTCTGCGGCATCCTGCTCGGCGGGGTGGCCGTGATTTCCAGCCTGTACAGCCGGGGTAGCCTGGACGAAAAGGAAAACCCCCGCCTGTGGGCCGCGAGCCGGAAATTCCTGGAGCGGTTCCAGGAACTGGCCGAGCCGTTCGGGGGAATCAGCTGCCGCGACATCGCCGGGGTCAACTGGCAGGACCGGGAGGCGGTCAGGGAATATTACGCCGACCGGGAGAGCACCAGGAAAAACTGCATCCAGCTGGTCGGCGAAGCAGCGCACGCCCTGGGGGTGCTGCTGGAGGAGGCGGCGGCTGAGGGCAGGGACAATCGGTAGGTTGGTCAGGGGGTATGGTGGACCCGCTCCCCCGGATCAGTGGTTCCAGGTATCGGCGGGTCCACCCAGGTAACCGCCCGGTCGCTGCCCGGTAAATATGTCAGCGTATTCCCTGTCAATGTTCTTGATGTGATTGACCACCCAGTCGCACATAAAATTCATGACGTCCACGGCCAGACCTATTTTCTCTTCTTCAAACTCGGCTTTGAACCTGTGCACCTTCCTGGTGAAATTCCGGTGTTCTTCCTTGTGGCCTGCGGCCGCGGAATAGGGAAGGGAGTCAAAGAGGTTTTCCTCGGTCTGAAAATGCTCCGTCAGGAACAGGTCGAGTTCGTTGAATATTTCACTCATGACCACCCTTGACTCACTCTTCCGCATTGCTTTCTCAAGTTTGGTGATGGTTTGTATCAATTGCTGATGCTGCCGGTCAATTATTTCGACTCGTCCGCAGAATTTGTGGGTAGCAGCTCTTTGAAAATGATCAGCTTCTGAGTCAGAGCCCCGCCGAAGGCGAGGGCGGCAAAGCCGCTCCCTCGCCGTCGCCACCCTCAGGTTGAG
>DSAE01000198.1 GCA_011372855.1 Desulfobacteraceae bacterium | reverse complement strand
TAATTCATCACGTTCCTCTTGGCTCAGTGAAAATCGATACTTGATCTTAGGCATGGTCTCCTCCGTTTTTTCTGACCATACCTGATTTTTTCTAACATTTCAAGCGTGACATGACACTAGGGACGTCAACTGTCCGGCCACATCCAGCTACGGCAGGCTGTTCGACGCCGTCAGCTCCCTGCTCGGCATCTGCCAGGTCAACACCTACGAAGGCCAGGCGGCCATGGAACTGGAAGCGGCGGCTGCCAGGGCCGCGAGCCGGCAGAACCTGCTCCGCTCCCCCTTCTTCCGGGAGTTCGGCGACCGGCCCCTGTTCGTCTCCCGGGACGGACTCCTGGAATTATCCGCCGGGGACTGCATACGCTCCATCGTCGGCAAGATAACCGCCGGCCGGCTGCCGGTCGACGATATCGCCCTCTCTTTTCATCTATACCTTGTCTCCGGCTTTGGGAATATGATACATTATCTCCACCAGCAGACAGGCATCGATACCGTTGTGCTCAGCGGCGGCAGTGTTCAGAACCGGATTCTTGCCGAAGGGTTTATCGACTTCTTTGCTCCAACCCAACTCAAGCTCTACACCAACGTGCAGGTGCCGGCCAATGACGGCGGGCTGGCCCTTGGACAGGCGCTCATAGGAGGCTTTCATGTGTCTGGCGATCCCCATGCGGGTTAAGGAAATTCACGGCCAAGCGGACGAACCCGCATCCTTTCCGGTGGCCATGGTCGATGAAAACGGGGTGCGGAAGTCCGTCCGGCTCGACATTGTCGACCGCTGGCCCAAAGTGGGGGACTATCTCATCGTCCATGCCGGCTTCGCCATCCATACGCTGGATGCGGAGGAAGCGGAAACCAACCTGAAACTGATGCGGGAAATGGCCGACCATGTTGCCGGACAATCTTTCTGACCCGTTCCGGGACCGGGAGCTTTCGGCCAGACTGGCGGAGCGCGTTCATGCCGCGGTCCAACGGCCGCTCCGGCTGATGGAAGTCTGCGGCACCCATACCATGGCGATATTCCGTCACGGGATCCGCAGCCTGCTTCCCGATACCGTGGAACTGATTTCCGGACCCGGCTGCCCGGTCTGCGTGACCAGTGCCGGCGATATCGACCAGATCATCGACCTGGCGTCCATGCCAGGGGTAATCCTGACCACCTTCGGCGATCTGCTGCGGGTGCCGGGCAGCAGCGGCAGAAACCTGGCCGAGGCCCGGGCCGCGGGGGCCGAGGTGGAAATCGTCTACTCGCCGGCCGATGCCCTGAACAGAGCCCGCAACACCGACCGGACCGTCGTCTTCCCCGCCATCGGCTTTGAAACGACCATCCCGGTCATCGCCGCAACCGTCCTCGAAGCCAGGGCGGAGGGGATCAGTAATTTCCTCCTGCTGGTTTCGCACAAGGTCGTGCCGCCCGCCCTCGAGGTGCTGCTGGCCGACCCGGAACTCGCGGTCGACGGCCTCCTGTGCCCCGGGCACGTCAGCGCCATCATCGGCGCCCGGGCCTACGAGCCCCTGGCCGATCGATACGGGATGCCCTGCGTCATTGCCGGATTCGAACCCCTTGACGTTTTGTCCGCCATCCTTCTGCTGGTCCGCCAGATAAGGGCGGGAAAAGGTGAGGTGGAGAACGCCTACGGTCGGGTGGTCGGGGAGCACGGCAACCTCAGGGCCCGACAGATGATCGAGCGTGTTTTCGAGCCGTGCGATGCCCGCTGGCGGGGACTGGGAGAAATTCCCGGCAGCGGCCTGACCCTGCGTCCCGAATTCCGGGACCACGATGCCCGTGCCTGTTTCGGCCTCGTCCCGCGTTCGGTTCCGGAGCCCAAAGGCTGCCGCTGCGGGGAGATCCTCACCGGCAAGGTCACCCCCCGTCAGTGCCCACTGTTCAACACCCGCTGCACCCCTGCCCACCCGGTCGGTCCGTGCATGGTTTCCAGCGAAGGCACCTGCGCCGCCTACAGCAGATACAGTGTCCGATGAACGATAGGCGCATCCTCCTTGATCATGGCAGCGGCGGCGCGGCCAGCCGGGAACTGATCGAATCGATCTTCCTCCCCCGGCTCGACAATCCGGCTCTGGCGAAATTCGAAGACAGTGCGGTCCTGGATTTTTCCTCGACCCGCCTGGCCTTTACCACCGACAGCTACGTGGTCGATCCCATCTTCTTCCCCGGCGGCGACATCGGCAAACTCGCCGTGCACGGCACCATCAACGACCTGGCCATGCAGGGCGCTGTGCCGCTGGCTCTCAGCCTCGCCCTCATCCTGGAGGAGGGGTTTCCCATGGCCGACCTCGAACGGCTGGCCGACTCCATCGCCCAGGCCTCCAGGGAGAGCGGTGTCCCGGTTGTCACCGGCGACACCAAGGTCGTTCCCCGGGGCAAGGCGGACAAGATTTTCATCAACACCTCCGGCGTCGGCGCCGTACCCGAAGGCATCGTACTGGGATCGAACATGGCCCGTCCCGGGGATGCGGTGCTTCTCTCCGGGTTCATGGCCGATCACGGGATCACCATCATGGCGGCCCGGTCCGGATTAGCCATCCAGAGTACCATTGAGAGCGACACGGCCCCCCTGCACCGCCTGGTCGCGGCCCTGCTGCATGAGGCCGGGAGCGCCATCCGCTGTTTCCGGGACCCGACCCGGGGGGGAGTGGCCACCGTCCTTGCCGAAATCGCCGAAAAATCAGGGGTCAGGATCGAACTGGACGAGGCGGACCTGCCCGTCCGCCCCGGCGTGGTGACGGCCTGTGAACTGCTTGGCCTGGACCCGCTCTACCTGGCCAACGAGGGAAAGTGCATCGTCATTGCCGAGCCGGGCAGTGCCGACAGCCTGCTATCCCGGATGCGCAACACCCCGGCGGGCCGCGACGGGGTCAGGATCGGCCGGGTTGTCCGGGATGATGCCCACCCCGGCACCGGCAAAGTCATATTGAAGACCGCCATCGGCGGCCGCCGGATCATCGGTCCCCTGAGCGGCGAACCCCTGCCGCGAATATGCTGAACCCCCCGGCGGCAGGCTGCTCCCTTCATGCGGCTGAGAAGAGCCCTCTCCCCCCGCTCTCCCCTTTCTTCCCCGCCGCAAAATCCCCGGCAGTACGCCTCCCGGCAGGGGCAAATGTTTCCCCCCGTCCCGTCCTCACCACCTGCCCGGTTCCGTAACCGCTGTCAAAAAAACGCATCCTGAACAAACAAAAACAATACAAAAATTACAAAAAACTATTTGACTCCCGCTGGCCTTTTCAAACTTTTCTTCTACAGTTGGCGGCCATTTTTGGTCGATCTTGCCTTGTAACCTGTTGATTTTACGTGATCGAGTTTTTTTTGAGCTCAAAAGCGTGGTGCCAACGATTTTCTTCTTTTT
>DSAE01000058.1 GCA_011372855.1 Desulfobacteraceae bacterium | reverse complement strand
GAAAAAGAAGAAAATCGTTGGCACCACGCTTTTGAGCTCAAAAAAAACTCGATCACGTAAAATCAACAGGTTACAAGGCAAGATCGACCAAAAATGGCCGCCAACTGTAGAAGAAAAGTCATAGATTTGAGTTGCCAACAGGAGTGAATTGATTTATGTATCAGGTCGACGATAACTGAACTTAATTTCTTGATATTCCTTTTGTTGTCAGACTGGAGAGGATTGATCTGCCCGGATCGTGACGAAAGGCTCAAAATCGCCTCTATGAATCATATCTTTGGTCCGGTCAATTCCAGGCGGCTTGGACGGTCGCTGGGAATTGATCTCCTGCCCAGAAAAATATGCAATTTTGACTGTATTTACTGCGAAGTCGGCCCCACCACGAATTTGACCTGCGAACGCCGGGAATATGTCCCCACCGGGGAAATCATCGCCGAGATTGAGAAGTTCTGTTCCGATCCGGCGCGAATGGAAACGGTCGACGTGGTAACGGTCACCGCAAGTGGGGAACCGACGCTGCACTCCGGGCTCGGCCGTATCCTGCGGTTTCTGAAGGAAAGGACGGGCAAGCCGGTGGCGGTGCTCACCAACGGGACAAACCTGTCGAAAAGGGATGTGGTCGTGGACCTGAGCGTTGCCGATGTGGTCATCCCTTCCCTGGATGCCGTACTGCCTGAAAGCTTCAGAAAGCTGAACAGGCCCGCGCGGTGCGTCGACCTCGAGGAAATGATTGAAGGGCTGGTCGGATTTTCCCATGAATTCGCCGGGGAGCTCTGGCTGGAGGTCCTCATCGTCAAGGGCATCAATGACAGCAGGGAAAACATCGAGGCGCTCATCAAGGTGATCCGGCGCATGAAGCTTTCCCGTGTTCAATTGAACACGGTCGCCCGGCCGCCGTTGGAGAAATTCGCCCGCCCGGTCAGCAGGGAAGCGCTGGAGGAAACAGCCGCCCGCATCGCCTCTGAAACAACAGTTCCCCGGGTTGACATCATCGCCCACGGCATCAGCACCTTTGCCCGGACGGCGGAGGAAGGAAGAACCAAAATCAAGTTCGGCTACCTGAAGCAGGAAGAACTGATTGAAGATATTGAACAGATGCTGCAAAGACGACCCTGCACGGCCGAGGATATGAACAGGACCCTGGCCCTGAGCGGTCCGGAAGAGGTTGAGCGGCTGCTTGAACCGCTGGTGAAGTCGGGAACAATAAAGAAACGACTCCACGAGGACAAGATCTATTATCTGTACGGCGGCAATCAGGAATAGCGGCTCGAAAGAGTTGAAGTTGAAAAGGAAAGTGAAACCATGACCGAAGAAAAACAAAAGGCTGCCGAGGCAGCCGAACACAGTAAAGAAGAACAGAAAGTGACCACGGGCGCCTGGTGGAAAAGCGCGTTCGGGCTTTTTCCCAAGAAAATGCAGCCGACGTCCGCCGGCGAGGAGCAGGCGACGGGATCCACCGGCGAGAGGGCAGAGTCAGGGGCGGGAGGGACGGCCCCTGGAGAGGGCCCCGGCAAGGAATCGCCGGGCAGTGGAGTTGCGGCCGAGAAGCGGAAGCCGGAGACGGAAAAGAAGGGGGACAGGGTTGCGGAAGAGGGCGGGCAGCCCCGGAAGACTCCGGCCCGAAGGCCCAGGAGACACAAGCGCGGACGCCAGCGAAGCGCCGCCTCCGTCGAGGAACAGGCGCAGCCGGAACAGGAGGCGGAAAAAAAATCGGACCACGTGGTCACCAAACTGCTCATCAATGCCGAAGAGCCGGAGGAGTGCCGCATAGCGCTCATCGAGAACGGCCGGCTTGAATCCTTTCACGTCACCAGTGTGGTTCACGAGCGAACCAAGAACAACATCTACAAGGGCATCATCGTCTCCATCGAACCCAACCTGCAGGCTGCTTTTGTCGACATGGGGACCGAGCGCAACGGCTTTCTGCCGTTTGACGAGATACATCCCGAGTATTACCGGGAGGACGTGGATGAAAGAAGCGCAAAGCTTATAGCCGAGCAGCAGTGGAAGAAGCTGAAAATTGAAAACGTGGTCAGAAAGGGGCAGGAAGTGCTCGTTCAGGTGGTCAAGGAGGTAACCGGCAGCAAGGGCGCCAACATGACGACCTACCTGTCCATTCCCGGCCGCTACCTGGTGCTTATGCCGGGCAGCGACAGCGCCGGGATATCCCGCAAGATCGCCGGAGAGGAAAAGCGTTTCGAGCTCCGCGATATGATGAACAAAATGTCCATCCCCGAAGGAATCGGGTATATCATCCGCACGGCGAGCATTGAGATTACAAAGACTTCGCTGCAGAAAGACCTGCGCTACCTCCTGCGCCTGTGGGAGGAAATCAAGAAAAAGGGGCAGGAAGTGAAAGCGCCGGCCTTGCTGTATGAGGACCAGGACATCGTCGTCCGTTTTCTCCGGGACCATTTTGTGCCGGAGATCGAGGAGATCCTGGTGGACACGGAAGAGTCCTACGAACAGGTCAGCCAGTTCGTCAACCTCCTGCCGCCGACCCAGCGCAAGGTGAAAATCAGGCTGCACCGGGGCGCCCGCCCGATATTCAACCTGTTTAATATCGAGGAGCAGATTGAATCGATCTACAAACCCCAGGTACAACTGCCTTCCGGGGGCTCCATAGTCATCAGTCCCACCGAGGCGCTGGTGGCCATTGACGTCAATTCCGGCCGCACCTCCAAGGACAGCAATTTCGAGGAGTCGATATTCCTGGCGAACATGGAGGCGGCCTCCGAGCTTGCCCGGCAGCTCCGGCTTCGCGACCTGGGCGGCCTGATCGTTGTCGACTTCATCGATATGCGGAGCAAGAAACACATCCGCGAGGTGGAGAAGCAGGTCAAGCAGAGCATGAAGCGGGACAAGGCCAAGGTCGACATCAGCACCATTTCCCGTTTCGGGCTGATGCAGATTTCCCGGCAGAAGATGGGCGCCCCCATTGAAAAAGGGAGCTACCGGACGTGTGAATACTGCAACGGCAGAGGGGTTGTCAAAACGGTGGAAACCAGGGCACTTTTTTACCTGCGCCGCATTCAGACCGGAGTCGGCAGGAAAAACGTCAAGCGGGTGGAATGCTCGCTGCCGGTGGACGTCGCCCAGTATCTGCTGAACAATAAACGGGAAGAGCTTGCCGAGCTGGAAAAGAGGCACCAGGTGAGCATCGACATTATTTTAAGGCCCGACATGAAGCCCGGGGATCACAAGATCGAATTTTTTGAGTCCTGAGCGGGACGGGAAAGGTATAAAGAACTTGTACAAACGGGGCAGGTCGGGTAATATCGCCTCCGTTTGCGCCAGTAGCTCAGCTGGATAGAGTGCCGGACTACGAATCCGTAGGTCGGGGGTTCGAATCCCTCCTGGCGCGCCAGAAATTCAG
>DSAE01000176.1 GCA_011372855.1 Desulfobacteraceae bacterium | reverse complement strand
CCTCGCGAGCTGTGATAGAATCACGCTCAAAAGATTAACGCAGTCCAAGAGGCTGCAAAGAGAGGAGGACCAGCCATGCATAGAATAACGATAGGAATGGATCTTGGCGACAAAAAACATCAGTCTCGTAGGTTGGAGTGAGCTCGCGAACTCCAACAATTCCCACGGCGTTGTGTCGGGGTTCGCAATCTCACCCCGACCTACGAATATTTCCCTGCACAGCCGGCCGCGCAAACATGTTCTTCATCTCATTCGTCCCCGCAGCGCGGGGTGGGTCGCTGCCGACTGCCAGCTTTCCGACCAAGGGCGAATGACGGGAGGACGCACCGGCAGTCGGCGAGATACATCTCCCCGCCTCCGAACGGGAAGGTCCGGGGAAACCGTTTTGCATCGGTGTGGATCGGGGGGCGGACATATGGTAGAATAACCGGATTTTGGGACCGATGAATGACAACAGGAAGGTAATGTGCGAGCCCTTTTTTCCTTTTTACTGATTCTGATCACAGCAGTTCTGTGTGCATGGGCCGGCATGGACCAGGCGGGAGCCGGCATGTCTGATATTGTTCTGGATTCATTGCGGAGCAATCCCAAACTGATCCGGGCGGAGCAAATCCTAGCCGATTTTGAGGCGGGATACCCCGATACCAGGGTAATCGTCACCCTGCGGCCGTCAGCGGCCGCCTCTGCCCTGGCCGCCCGCTCGCGCCGGTCGGTTCAGGTCCCCGCGGAATTTAAACGACCTGGAGCGCCGATCTTCTACAACCTGCGGGACAGGTCGATGCGCGAGGAACTGCGGAAGACGGTGGGGGAAACAGTGGCGCGGGTCTCCAGCCAGCTCAGCGGAACCGGGATGCGGGAAACCGGCCGCTTTTCCTACCAGTTCGGTTTCAGCGCCGAGGTTACGCCCGGGAAGCTGCAGCAGATATTGACTCATCCTGAAGTTATCGCCGTGGAGAAAGACAACGTGCAGCAGGTACACCTGGCTCAGGGCATCCCCCTGATCAGGGCTGCCGTTCCGCGCAACGTTTACAGAGGTTCAGGGGTAAGCATTGCCGTTACGGATACCGGGATCGATGTTTCGCATCCGATGCTGGGCGGGACTCCATTTCCCAATGCCAAGGTGATCGGCGGCTATGATACCGGCGATAACGACGCCGATCCCACCCCGGGAAGCTCCGGTGAAGCGCACGGAACCGCCTGCGCCGGCATCGCGGCAGGCAATGAAGGGACTTATGATGATTATATCGGCGGCGTCGCCCCAGGAGCGAAATTGTACGCCTTGAAGATTTCATTTGGGACGGGAGGCTATGCTCGGGATGGCGATACCATTGAAGCCTGGGAATGGATTCTGGACAATCAGGATTTCGATCCGGGCAATCCGATTTTGATCGTCAGCCACAGCTTCGGCGGCGGCAGATATTATTCTGTCTGCGACGAATCTTTGCCCGGGTTGACGACCGCCGCCGCCAACCTGGTTGCCGCAGGCATAACCGTTTTCGCCTCCTCGGGGAACGACGGTTTTTGTGACTCAATGGCGGCGCCGGCCTGCATCTCGTTTATCAATTCTGTCGGCGCGGTCTATGATGCCAATCTTGGATTTTCCTTAGGATTCTGTCTTGACCCGGCGGAAACATGCGCGGGTACTGTTCCAGATTCACGATGCAGCTCGGGGAACCAGATGGCCTGGGACACAACCGCAGCCGACAAGGTGGCGGTCTACTCCAACAGCTCGCCGCTCCTTACCCTCTTTGCCCCTTCCCATTACGCCTATACTACCGATATTGTCGGCAGCGGTGGATACAACACTTCGGGAGATTACATACATAATTTTGGCGGAACATCGGCCGCCGCTCCCTACGCAGCCGGATCGGCGGCTGTCCTGCAAAGCGCGTCAATGGAATTGAACGGGTCGTTTCTGGAACCCGACCAGGTCCGGCAGCAGCTGGTAAACAACGGAAACAATCTGACCGATACCAAGGTTTCGCTGACCAAACCCAGGATCAACCTTGCCAACGCCGTGACCGCTTTCCTGTCGGATACACATACGTTAACGGTAACCAGGACCGGGACGGGCTCGGGAACAGTTTTTTCCAACCCCGGGGGCATAGACTGCGGCATAGACTGTTCCGAGGGATATGCCGAGGGCACAATGGTCACCTTGAATGCCGCGCCGGACTTGGGCTATCGGTTCAAGGGCTGGGCCGGGGATGGGTGTGCCGGAACGGGCCCCTGTGTCCTCAGCATGGATCAGGACAGAATCGTCGCCGCTGAATTTACCTCTTTCCCCTGGCCCCTGTTTCAACCGGCCTTTACAGGCCGGAGCGGCGGCGGGGACGAAACCTCGTTCGCCAATGAGTGATGCGAAATACGTATGGATGCTCCAGTGAGAGAAATTCTTCCCGGTCCGGCATGTTCGGCGGGAATATGCAAGCCAACCGAAAAGGATAAACCATGAAGAAAAGAGGGACAGTTCTGTTTGCGGCATGGTGCGGCGCACTGTTATTCATCTGGACAGTCATTCCCGCCTTCGCGCAGGGCGGCGGCCCCTCCTCCTTTGTCATGAGCGCGGAGGTGAAACAGCAGTTGAACGCCATGCGGATGGAAAAAGCGGCGCGCACCCCGGCCCAGAAAAAGATGAATTCGCAGCTCGTCCATGCCGTCAAGGCCAGGCGGGGGGAACTGAAGCAGATGGGTCTTTCCTCCCTGCGGCCGGGCGTCAAGGTGGAGGACGACGGCACGGTCCTGGTCGATATCAAGGCCAGGGTGACGCCCGGACTGCTGGCCGACATCGAGGGGCTGGGCGGGGTGATCGTCAATTTTTATGGGGAGTATGACGCGATCCGGGCCAGGGTGCCCCTGGACGCGGTGGAAGCCATCGCCGAAGACGATGACGTGTTCCGCGTCGGCCCGGCGGAGCGCTACATTCTCAACAAGATCAACACCAGCGAAGGGGACGCGGCCCATGCCGCCAATGTCACGCGCCGCCTCTATAACCGCAACGGCACCGGGGTCAAGGTCGGGGTTCTGTCCGATTCGGTGGATTTTTTGTCCTCCGTGCAGTCCTCCGGCGACCTGCCGTTTGTCACCGTCCTGCCGGGGCAGGCCGGCCTGGGGCGGACCGGCGAGGGCACGGCCATGCTGGAGATCATCCATGACCTGGCGCCGGGGGCGCAGCTCTACTTTGCCACCGCCGCCAACGGTGTGGCAAGTTTCGCCAACAATATAAACGCTCTGGCCAATGCGGGCTGCCGGGTCATCGTCGACGACGTCTTTTATCTCAGCGAGTCGCCGTTCCAGGATGACGTCATTGCCCGGGCGGTCAACTCGGTCACTTCCCGGGGGGTTCTCTATTTCTCATCCGCCGGCAATCTGGGCAACCTGAACAGCGG
>DSAE01000137.1 GCA_011372855.1 Desulfobacteraceae bacterium | reverse complement strand
GGCTACGGCATGAAGTTCTTCTCCCATGCCTCATTATATAAAATCGCACGAAGAAAAACCAGCTTTTTCAGAAAAAGTTGTAAACTCGATAAGATTAGCTCATAAGTGACGCGGCCCTGGTCGCAGACAGGCCTTGAATCACCCTGGTGCATGATGATCAACGACACGCCGTTTTCACCACTGGTCAGGTGCCTGCCCATAGAGGCCCGGCAGCCCAGCCTGGAGGACAACAGGGCCGATGCCGACCGCCTGAAGCAGGCCGTTGCCCGGGAGATGGGCAAACAGGGGGCGCAAAGCGGCGAACTACGGATTCCGTACCCGGTGCTCACCGATGTGGCGCTGCGGTTTCGCGCCGCGGGCTTTCGGGGCGGCGCCGTCGTCAACATGCTCGACCCCTGCCTGGAGATAGTGGATTTCCTGCCCTCGGTCCCGGACCGCCTGCCCGCCCTGGCCCTGGACCTGGGAACCACCCACCTGGAGGCTGCGCTGCTGGACCTTCAATCCGGCGACACCCTTGCCACAGGCCAGATTGAAAACCGGCAGATCGAGCTGGGCACCGATATCCTCACCCGCATTCATTTTGCCGGACCGCCGGATATCGAAGCAAAACAGGACAACAGGGAGCAGGGGCTGGCCCGGCTCCAGGAAAGCGTCATCTCCTCCATCAACGAACTGGCCGTCAGGCTGGCCGCCATGGCCGGCATCGCCACGGGCGAAATCAGGGCCTTGAGCGTCTCCGGCAATACCGCCATGGTGCATTTTTTCCTTAAAGCGACCCCTTTTCATCTCTGCCGGGAGCCGTATATTCCCCTGGTCAATTCCCCGGACCCATGTCATGCCCACGAACTGCGTCTTTGCATCGCCCCCATGGCGCCTGTCTGGATCATGCCGGGTATCGGCAGTTATTTCGGCGGCGACCTGGTTTCCGGCATCCTGGCCACGGGGCTGGACACCGCTGCGGAGACCGCCATGCTGATTGATGTGGGGACAAACGCCGAGGTGGTTCTCGGCAACAGGGAATGGCTGATAGCCTGCGCGGGCGCCGCCGGACCGGCGCTTGAAGGCGGCGTGGCCAGGATGGGAGTGAAAGCGGGGCCCGGTGCGGTGGAGCACGTGGACATCGACCGCGACCACTGGCGTCTGTCCTATCGGACCATCGACGGCGCACCGGCTGTCGGCATCTGCGGATCGGGGCTGATCGACCTGGCGGCGGAGCTGTACCTTTCGCGGGTCATAGATTTCCGGGGCAAATTCAGGCCGGCTGCCAAGCCTGAATCGCAGCGCCATGAACAATTCCTCAAGCGTCATCTGGTTGCCGACGGCTCCGGATATGCTTTCATCGTCGTTCCGGCGGCGGAAGCCGCGGACGGTATTCCGGTCACGCTCAGCCAGGCCGACATGGATGCCCTCATGCGATCCAAGGCCGCCATGTATGCGATCCTCACCACCTTGGTCGCCCAGGTGGGCGTTGAATTCGCCGGGTTGAACAGGGTATATGTCGCCGGCGCCTTCGGGGGGCATATTGATCCCGGCCACGCCATAACTCTTGGCATGATACCCGATCTGCCGCCGGCAACCTATGAACCGGTCGGCAACAGTTCTCTGCGGGGGGCCGGGCTTGTCCTGCTTTCGGGGGAAGGCCGGGAGCGCAGCAGGGAAATCAGGCGCAAGATCACTTACCTGGAATTAAATGTCAACCAGGAGTTCATGCTTCGCTTTTCAGGGGCCCGATTCATTCCCCACGCCGATCCCGCCCTTTTCCCTTCCGTTCCGGTCCTGCAGGCAGAGGGGCAATAGGATATGGGCCGCTTGCATTTATTGTCTTTCCTGTGCTATAGTCATGCTTTCAATGCATCCGCCTCCGCGGGTAAACAGCAGAGTTACCTGGAAAAACATGGGTTGAGGCATGGACGACACCCTATAGGCCAACCGACGGATCGGTCAGCCGGTCCGCGGCGTTGCTCAGCAGGCGGCGCAGCTGGGGTGAGCTGCTGCATCTTCGTCCATGAGCGGTACCTTTTGCGGGAACGTCAGTTATAGACGGATCGACACACGCATATGCCACTGTCTACAGTTTTTGTTGCTGTAACGGTGGTTTTTTTTTACAGGAGCCTTTTTGAAGAATCAGAAGCGGCTGGAAAAAATCGCCGACACCGTAACCCGCAGCGAAAGCAGAAATTCCGCCCTGGCACGGCTGAACGGTTTCTGGGAAGTCTTTGAAAAGGATGATAATGTTCTCATTTTCATCAGCGCCGATCCCGATGCCCTTGCCAGCGCCCTGGCGGTGAAGCGGCTGCTCCGCTACCGGGTGCAGAACGTCACCATCGGCTATCCGAACGAAATACGGCGGCTCAACAACCTGGAGATGGTCAAGCGCCTCAGGATACCCATTGAACGTCTCCACACCCTCAAGCTCGGCGACTACAACAGGAAAGTCCTGCTTGATTCCCAACCGCCCCACCAGCCGTGTTTCGAGAAGGTAGCGTTTGACGTCGTCATCGATCACCATCCCGTTACCGAGCAGTGGGACGCCCGGTTCATCGACATCAGGCCCAACTATGGCGCCGTATCGTCGATCATGGTGGAGTACCTCCGCGCCGCGGGGATAAAACCCTCGGTCGCCCTCGCCACCGCCCTGTTTTACGGGATCAAGGTCGACACCCACAATTTTGAGAAAAATGCCCTGCCCGCGGACGGCACCTCCTTCCGCTACCTGTTCAACATCGCCAACCTCAACCTGGTCCGCAAACTGGAACTCACGGACCTGCGCCGTTCCGAACTGAAGTACTTCAAGACCGCCCTCGCCGATCTCAAGGTCAGCAAGGGAAAGGCCTTCGTCCATATCGGCAGGGTCTGGTCACCGGACATCCTGGTCATCATCGCCGATTTTCTCAACCACGTCGATCAGTTTTCCTGGGTGATCGTCTCGGGAATTCACGGTGAGCGGCTGGTGGTGATCTTCAGGTGCGACGGCTACCGGAAGAACGCCGGCAATATGGCGCAGAAAACCTTCGGCAAGTTCGGCGTGGCCGGCGGCCACAAGGAGGCCGCCAGGGCGGAAGTTCAGCTGAAGAACCTCGAACTGTCGGACAGCCAGGATTTTACAACGAATTCGCTGATCAGGCTGGCCACCCGCCACGAAAAATAACGGCCGCTCCTCTCCGTTCCCGCTTTTGTTCCCCGGGCCCTTCCGGCGAGCTTTTTCATGAATCTTTTTGATTTCTTGCAACAGCCGCATAAAGAATAAATGCTTGCATCGGCCCGGGAATATACCATACTATGAAAAGAGGGCTCCTCAGCAAAATCTGTGGGTGAACTTAGGCATGGGTAGATCTCCAAGCGAATGATACAAGGCGATTTTAAGCATATCATACGTTCTGAAACCGTAGGCTCGTTTCGTAATCACCTTG
>DSAE01000292.1 GCA_011372855.1 Desulfobacteraceae bacterium | reverse complement strand
GGCCCGGGACCTCCTGCACCGCGTCGAATACCAGGTTCTGGCGTTTGTCGATGATGATCCCCGGAAACAGGACAGGGAGGTTCACGGCATCAGGGTTGTCGGCGGCACCAATGATCTTGCCGAAGTAGTCGAAGCCACCGAGGCTGAACTGGTGGTGCTCGCCATGCCCTCCGCGGGCAGAAGAATCCTCCAGCGCCTGGTGGCGGAGTGCAGCCGGATACAGGTGCAGTGCAAAACCCTGCCTTCGGTTTTCGAAATGTCCGGCATGCCCGTGGACGCCGCTCAACTGCGCGCCGTGACCGTTGAGGACCTCCTCGGCCGGGAACCCGTCAGCCTTGATTATGATGCCATCGCCGGATACCTGCGGGGCAGGAATGTCCTGGTTACCGGAGGCGGGGGCTCCATCGGCTCGGAGCTGTGCCGCCAGATAGCCGATCAGCATCCGGCCAGGCTCATCATACTCGAGCACTCGGAAAACAATCTCTACGATATCGAGTACGAGCTGCGGCAGCACAACCCGGACCTGTCCCTGGAGGCGATCCTGGGCGACGTGAAAAACAGGGACAGGGTGAACTGGGTGTTCAAACAGTTCCGGCCGCATATCGTTTTTCACGCCGCCGCCTACAAACATGTGCCCATGCTGGAATTCAATCCGGCCGAGGGGGTCAGCAATAACATTTTCGGCACCAGGGTGGTGGCCGATGCCGCCGACCATTACGGCGTCGACCGTTTTGTCCTGGTTTCCACCGACAAGGCCGTCAACCCCGCCAATGTCATGGGCGCCACCAAGCGGGTGGCGGAGCTCTACTGCCAGAATCTGAAAACGCGCTCCGCCACCAAGTATATCACCACCAGGTTCGGCAACGTGCTGGGATCGACCGGGTCCGTGGTCCCCCTGTTTCAGAAGCAGATTGAAGCGGGCGGCCCCGTCACCGTGACCCATCCCGATATTTCCCGTTATTTCATGACCATCCCCGAGGCGGTCAGCCTGATTCTGCAGGCCGGAGCCATGGGGCAGGGCGGGGAAATTTTTGTCCTGGACATGGGCGAGCCGGTCCTGATCCGCGATCTGGCCCGGCAGATGATCCGCCTCTCCGGCCTGGTGCCCGACAAGGATATTCAAATCGTCTACACGGGCCTGCGCCCGGGAGAGAAGCTGTTCGAGGAAATCCTCCACGAAAGCGAGGACCTCAAGCCCACGGGTCATGAAAAGTTGCTGCTGGCCAACTGCAGGCAGTTCGACTGGCAGTGGCTGGAAGAGGAATTTGTTCGGCTGGAGCAGGCCGTTATTTCCCGGGATGTGGATCTGCTGAAAAAGCATCTGAAAAACATCGTGCCCGAATATCGTGAAAAAACGTATTCCCGGGCGTGAAAAGGGTATCTCCGGCCTGTCGGGTGTCCCGCTCCCTGCCGCCGGATTTTTTCTTCGCCGCCGCTGAACATCCCGCGCCGGGTCTTTGCCGCAGCGGGAAGCGCGGGGCCTGCCTCTTCGCTGATGCGTTTTTTTGTCAGGAGTGGTACACTGCCGGGAGCCCCGGGGACGAAAGGAGCCGGGACGAGAGTTAGGGGGCGGATCACGCATTGCCGCGGCACATCGATTGTTCCGGCCGGAGCCGGGCTTAGGGGATGCGGCCGCGTTCGGGGAAGGTGTTCATGGAAAATGACGGAGCGATACAAAAAATTGTCGCCGCGGTCTTGTGCCTGGCGATTTTTTTTGTTTTCACCGCCTATGTTTTTTTGAATGCGCAGCTTCAGGACAAGTACGGGGATCTCGTTTTTCTTGTTCTTCTTTTCCTGGCGCTGCCGCGATTGAGCATGGTCAGGCTGCCGGGGTATCGTCCGGCGCTTATCGCCCTTTTCTGGTCCTACCTGGCCCTGACCCTGGCAAGCGTTCTGTTTCCGCCTTCGAACCATGCCAATGTGTCCTGGCTGGTAGCTGCGCAATTCAGATTGCTTTTTTCATCCATCATCGTCCTGGCCCTCCTCAACCTGTCCGAAACCGACAGGATTGTTCTGCGCTGGGGCCTGGCAGCTACCTGTCTGCTCCTTTCCGGGCTGTATATCCTCCAGTGCAACGGATTTGCGGTCCAGCGGAATCTCGCCTTCCTCACGCCGTTGGACACGGACCTGTCAAAATGGCACGATAAAAATCTGGCCTTCTGGCAACTGCTGCTGATGTGGGGCAGCATAGGCCTTCTCTGGGGCCGGAGCTCTCCATGCACGGCAGCGGCCGTTCTGGTAGGGGCGTTGTCGCTGGCCGCCATTTTTATGAGCACGTCCGAGTCGAGCCAGTTGGCCGCGGTCATCAGCATGGCCGTATTCGCCCTTTTTCACCTCGCATGGCTGCGCCGGAAATATTTTCTGTACATGGCCGCGGCGATGAGTACGGTTCTGGTCCCGGTGCTGTGGTTGTTCCTTACCCCGGTCAAACCGTTCATCGAGAAGTACCTTCCCGCTGTCCATGCGGTCACCGTCCGCCTGGAAATGTTTGACTACACCGCCGGGCTCATCCGCAAGGAACTGCTCCTCGGCTATGGGTTCAGCAGCACCCTGTACCGGACCATTCCCAGGGGAGAAGTCGGCGATTGGCCTTTTTTTCCCGGCGGGCATACCCATAATCTTCCTTTTCAGTTTCTCATGGATCATGGACTGCTGGGGTTGATATTCATCGGGTCCGTGCTGGCCCTGCTCGTCCATTATATCTACAAGGCCACGGTTTCGACCGCTCACGCGCCCGCGGTCTTGGCCCTGCTGACTGGGGGCCTGGTGCTGTTTTCATTCAGTTACTCGAGCTGGAATTCAGATGTCGTTCTGGTCTATTGCATGTGGCTGGGTCTTCTTTTTTCGACCGCGTCCCGGCACGATCTCCGGGTGGCGCAATGGCTTGAAAATCCATGGCTTGTCAGGGGGATCATGCTGTTCGGGGCAACGGCCGTGGCCTGCTATGGCGTCGATTACCATTTTCTGGCTCACAGATAGGATGGCAAATGGGGATCGGGCAGAGATTTATTAATTTCCTCAGACTGCTGCACAGCCAGCGGCAGTTGATCTGGACCATGGCCAGAAGGGAAGTGGCCTCCGACTACATCGGCTCCTTTCTCGGCTCGATCTGGACCTTTGTCCGGCCGCTGGTGATGATCGCGGTGTTCTGGTTCGTCTTCAGCGTCGGCTTCAAGGCCCAGCCCATGCACGATGTGCCCTTCGTGGTCTGGCTGACCGCCGGCATTGCGCCCTGGTTTGTTTTCGCCGACATCATCAACGGCTCGACCACGTCCGTCGTCAATAACGCCAACCTGATCAAGAAGACCCTGTTTCAGTCCCAGATCCTGCCGGTGGTGAAGATCGTCTCCTGCCTGATGACGCACACGGTTTTTCTGTTCATCCTGGTTGGCCTGATTGTTCTGCAGGGCATG
>DSAE01000028.1 GCA_011372855.1 Desulfobacteraceae bacterium | reverse complement strand
TTATCCCCAGCAGCAACACATTTGCGCCCGACAAACTCTGCACACCTTCTGTTTTTTATCCCCTCAGCTCTGTCTCGTTACTGACGCTTACCCCTACAACTTTAATTTGACGGGGCCGTGCCCGAAACGCTTTCTTGCTTGACAGGGTATTGCAGTAACTATATATTTTATAATTTCTCTTCCCTGAGGGGAGACGAACAGGTTCACTCTTTCAATTGCCCCGCGGCAATATCATGGTTTCAACAAGATAAAGGGCTTTCAATGACAAAAATTACCGGTGCGCAGGCAATCATCAAATGCCTGAAGGAAGAAGGGGTCCGCATGATATTCGGCTTTCCCGGAGGCGCGGTCATCGACCTGTATGACGAACTGCTCAATTCGGATATTCAGCATATACTTGTCCGCCACGAGCAGGGCGCCGTCCACGCGGCCGACGGCTACGCCCGGGCAACCGGCGAAGTCGGGGTGGCGCTGCTCACCTCGGGACCCGGCGCCACCAACGGCGTCACGGCCATCGCCACCGCATATTGTGATTCAATACCCGTGGTTGTGCTGACCGGCCAGGTCCCCACCGCGCTCATCGGCAACGACGCGTTCCAGGAGGTTGACATCGTCGGCATCACGAGACCCTGCACCAAACACAATTACCTGGTCAACAACCCCAACGACCTGGTGCAGACCGTCCGCGAGGCATTTTATCTTGCCTCCACCGGCCGACCCGGCCCGGTGCTCGTTGACCTGCCCAAGGATGTGGTGGCATCCATGATCACCTACCCGGAAAAGAAAAAAATCAAAATGCAGACCTATCAGCCCAACTACGACCCCCATCCCGGTCAGATTGAAAAGGCCTGCAAGGCGATACTGAACGCCAAACAGCCCGTCCTGTACATCGGCGGCGGCGTCATCCTGTCCAACGCCAACAAGGAAGTGACTGAACTGGCCGAAAAAATCCAGGCCCCGGTGACCATGACCCTGATGGGTCTGGGCGGCTTTCCCGGCACCAATTCCCTGTCAATGGGCATGCTTGGCATGCACGGCAGTTATGCCGCCAACATGTCGGTTGCCAAAAGCGACCTGCTCATTGCCGTCGGGGCCCGCTTCGACGACCGGGTCACCGGCCGGCTCGACGCCTTTGCCCCCCACGCCAAGATTATTCATATCGACATCGACCCGACGTCGATCAGCAAAAATGTCAAGGTGGACATCCCGATTGTGGCGGACTGCAGGATCGCCCTGAGGGAGATGAACGCCTGGTTTGACAGGTCCCCGGATTTCGATGCCCAGGCCAGCGCCGAAAAACACCGGCCATGGCTGGATGAAATTGTCGAGTGGCAGAAAAAACACCCCCTGTCCTACCAGGAGAAGGGCGATATCATCAAGCCGCAATACGTGGTGCAGAAGATCGATGAACTCACCGGCGGCGACGCCATCATCACCACCGAAGTCGGCCAGAACCAGATGTGGGCGGCCCAGTTTTACAAGTTCAACAAGCCGCGCCATCTCCTGACTTCGGGCGGTTTGGGGACCATGGGATACGGCCTTCCCGCCGCCATCGGCGCCAAGCTGGCCTTTCCCGAAGCCACGGTCATCGACATCGCCGGTGACGGCTCCATCCAGATGAACATCCAGGAACTGGCAACTGCCCGGCAGTGGGGGGCGAAGGTGAAAGTCGCCATCCTCAACAACAATTATCTCGGCATGGTCCGGCAGTGGCAGGAACTGTTCTATAACCGCCGCTATTCAGCGACCCCGATGGAGGTTACCCCTGATTTTGTCGAACTGGCCAAGGCATACGGCGCGGTGGGCCTGCGGGCCAGAACAAAGGACGAGGTTGTCCCGGTGATCAAGGAAGCGCTGGCAACGGACAACGTCGTCATCATGGATTTTGTCATCGAGCGCGAGGAAGGCGTTTTCCCGATGGTGCCGGCCGGAAAGGCCACCACCGAAATGCTGCTTGTCTAAAACGGCTTCATCTGCCAGGCTCCGGACCCGCCGCAGGAAAGCGCAGATATATTACAGGATCACAGGATTCAGACTATGAAACACACACTTTCCGTTCTCCTTCAAAATAAACCCGGCGCCCTTTCCAGGGTCACCGGTCTGTTCAGCGGCCGCGGCTTCAACATTGAAAGCCTGTGCGTGGCCGAGACCCTTGATCCCAAGGTGTCCTGCCTGACCCTTGTGACCCGCGGCCATGAACATATCATTGAACAGATCACCAAGCAGCTGCACAAGCTCATCGATGTCATCAAGGTGACGGATATCTGCGAAGGAGAGTTTGTTGAAAGGGAGATGGTCCTGATCAGGGTAAAGGCAGAGGCCAACACCAGGGCCGAGGTTCTGCGCGTCATCGACATTTTTCGCGGCAAGGTGGTCGATGTCAGCCCAACTTCATATGCCGTTGAAATAACCGGACCGGAAAGCAAAATCAAGGCGGTCATTGATATCCTCAGGCCCATCGGCATCAAGGAAATCATCCGGACCGGCACCATCGCCATGGCCCGTGCGCCGAAAAAATAAGCCGGCATCGCCGGCGGCGCAGCTGCAGGGAACGACCCGGGTTCCGCCCTGCCTGCGCTTCCGGTCCCTGCCGATCAAGAATCTCAGCGGATACCGGTCGGTCGCCCCATGAAAAAACCAGCAATTCCCATTGCCCTCGAGGGGTACCCGTTTATTCTCTTCGGCGCTTTCGCCACCTTGATCCTTGCCCTGCTGGAACTGTCCCTGGCCGCCGTGCCGGCCCTGATCCTGACGGGCCTTGTCACCTGGTTCTTCCGTGATCCCGACAGGGTGACGCCCGACAACGGCGATGTTTTCGTTGCACCCGCCGACGGCAAGGTCATTGCCGTGGAAAGGATGCAGGACCAGCGCTTCGGCAACGAAGAGGTCCACAAGATTTCCATCTTCATGAACGTTTTCAATGTCCATGTCAATCGCTTTCCCTTTGCAGGCACGGTCGAGCGCGTGCATCTGCAGCCCGGAAAGTTCTATTCCGCCGATTCCCCCCGGGGGGCCCTGCAAAACGAATACTGCGCCCTGACCGTTCTGACCGGCGCCAATCTCAGGTACGGGGTCGTGCAGGTCGCGGGCCTCATAGCCCGCCGGATTGTCTGCTGGGCGGAAAAAGGGGACGTCCTGCAGACAGGCCAGCGCTTCGGCCTGATCCGTTTCGGTTCAAGGGTGGACCTGTACCTGCCTCTCCAGGTTGAACCTGATGTACAAACAGGCGACAAGGTCAGCGCCGGAGAGACGGTAATTGCACGCCTGACCGGACCGGCCTGACGATTTGCATTGCACTCTTTTTGTTTGTAATTCATATTCTACCTATCGTAAGATACACTATAGCGTCCCGTAGAAAAGTCACGACCATTGCAGGGGGAGCATGATCACGGACAGTCAGTCCGGCTGAACCGCCGGAAATAC
>DSAE01000206.1 GCA_011372855.1 Desulfobacteraceae bacterium | reverse complement strand
TGGGAGATTTCCCGCAGTTGCTCCATGAGCATATCGCGCAGCCGCCGTTCGGCATCCGTTCCCCTGCTTCCCCCTTCCGCCGTCGCTTCCCTGAAAAACTCCGCGCAGACGCCGCGGGCCTCCCCGCTCCACCCGGAAGTAAAGCCGATCCGGTCCGGCTCGGCATCGCGCTCCGCCCGGGCCGCTTCATAATCCCTGCGGCCGTGGGCCCAGTTGATGATCTGGGAATAATAGATCAGGCTGCGATCCAGCAGGACATAGAGGAACTGGATATTTTTAATCGGACCGATCCGCACTTCCCGGCCGCCGAGGGGAATGCCCATGACCCTGATTTTTGCCAGCCCCTTCCCACCCAGGGCGGCCCAGGTGGCTCCGGCAAGACCGCCCAGGGCGGTGAACAGGCCGAAGCTCGTACCCACCGTCGCCGCATCGAGGGCCGCGGCAAGGCCAGCCCCGCCGAGGCCCGCGGCGGCGATCTGCTGGTTGCGGGTCAGACCGAGAAAATTCCAGGTGCTCTCGCTGAACAGGTCTTCGTGGAGGATGGACTGGGAAGAGAGATCGTAGTTGAAAATATTGTGCTTGAACAGACTCCTGATCTGTCCCTGGGCATCGGCCTCGATTTGCCGGATCTTTTTTTCATATTCTTCCCGCATTTTCTCCAGCAGCCGACCTTCGTCGGCCCCTTCGGGCAGATTTCTGACAATGACGGCGGACAAACATTCCGCCAGCATGCCGATAATAATTTCGGCGCAGGATTCATTGCGGCGGGCCCAATCCTCCTTGAAGGCCCTGATGACCGTGTCGAGGGCCGCCTGCCGGTCTTGGTCGATATGCTTCAGCGCTTCCAGCAGGGCTATGCGTTCGGCATAGGTTGCCCGATGGGCGTTGAACACCCTGAATATGTTGAATGTCCGGCGGAACTCCTCCTTCCACTGCTCGAGGAAACCGGTTTCATCCTCCTTGCTGTTGAGCACGGCCATCCGGGGAAGACCGGTAAGCCGGAGAATTTCCATTTCCGCCCTGTCGACGCCCCGCACCGGCCGGGATCCGTCAACCACGTAGATGATCCCCGCCCCCCTGGTCAGGGGAAGCAGCAGTTCCACATCCTGGCCGAAGGCCGGATTGCCCCTGTTCCGCTCCCTGAATGTTACTATGATGTCGTCGGTTTCCTCCCGGAGGTCCTGGAGCTGGCGCAGGATCTCCCGGGGATGCTGAAAGCCCGGGGTATCGATGAAGCGGATGATCTCCCGGCCGTCGATGATGACCGGAAAGGTCTGGCACACCACGGTCTCACCCGGCACGGAGCTGACCCGGACGCTGTCGTCCTCGGCCAGGGTCGAGAGCACCGATGATTTCCCTTCGTTGGGATGGCCGACAATGGCGAATTCCGGGACTGCGTCAGGCCGCATCGGGTACCAGTCCTTCCACGTAGATGCAGGGATCCCCAATGGAGGTGATTTTCCCGGACCAGACGGCCAGGTTCTCTTCCCGGGGCGGGGTGAAAACGGTGTCAGGAAGGGGTTTGCCGATCAATCCGATCCGGATGCAGGGCTCGTCCCCCACCGCCTGCCGGAGCTGCCGGATAAAGTCGATGTATTCCATTATGGGCGGCTGCCAGGCCTCCTGAATGACAAGGATTTCGGTTTCCGTCGGCAGGGCGTCGCGTCGCAGGCGGGCAAGGAGCTCCCTGTCGGACTCGTGGTCATGGTTGAAGCGGATAATCTCGCCGACAACATATACCGGGCCCCTGTTCACCACGGCTTCGATTTCTTCCCGTGTGCAGGCATCATAAATCTCATCGGGGATCATGACCAGCAGATTTTTCAGGGCCGCGGCGCCCGGTTCGCCCGCGGACGCCTGCTTCCGCATCACCGGACCGGGCTCCCGGGCGGCGGCCGATTCCTCGACCCGGCGGCCGCGGGTGGAAACCAGGGGAGTGGTCATGCGCCGGAGCAGCTGCTCGCAGGTCCCCTGCCTGAAATCGAGCGAGGCGAGAAATCTCCGCTGGGCGACCGTTGCTCCAAGGAAAAGAAGAAGGCGGGGCAGCAGTCCGTACACCAGCACGCCAAGACAGAGAAATGGCCACCAGGAGACCAGGTCCGGGGTGGCGAGGTGATAAATACCCTCTTTCAGAATAATGCGGCTGCCCTCGATCTGCTCGAGGGAGGGAAAGGCAGCCTCCCCTTCCATGGCCCAGGACCACGGAGCGGCAAGAAGCCGCACCAGGGAATGGACCGCTCCCGGGCTGAGCTGGATGGTGGACTGCCAGCCGAAGGCGATGTCGGAGGTAATCACCTTGAAAAGGGTGGCGGCCAGCAGGCCGATATTACAACCGATGGCGAAGAGCTGGGTCAGAATAAAAACAGGCAGAAAAAACAGCACTCCGTATATCCGGCTTTTGCCGATAACGGTGCCGATGGTTTTTTCCGCCCGCAGCCGCAGGTCGGCCGACAGCTTTTTTTCCATCCGGCTTCTCGCCGACAGCACCGCCCGGAGCATGAATCGGCCGATCAGCCTGTAGAGGGGAGAGGTGGAAGGCAGCGCCCGGCCGGCCAGACGGCGCAGGGAGAGAACAAGCAGCACCGGCAGAAGGATCAGCTGGGACAGGACAAACAGAACGAAATACACAAAGACATTGACAGGGCTGTCGCCGGTATAGGCCAGAAATGACACCCCCGCCACGCCGCCTGACACTACACCGGCGGCGAAAAACCAGAAGCGCAATGACCCGAGCAGGCTTTCCACCGTCTCGCCGGGCAGGGCCGCGGCGGCGTCTTTGTCAAGCTCCCGCCTCCGGTCCAGCCAGGCGCGGATGATGCGCCGGCGGTCGGTACGATGCCCCGGTTTGAAGCCCGGCTCGCCCGCGGCAAGGAAGATGCCCCGGTCCCTTTCGTGGATTTCCTCACGCTGCGCCGCGGACCTGGCCTCTGCGTCCAGGTGGAGGAAATATTCGAGGTCGACGACGTCGCCGATGCGCCACTTCATTGACTGCCCATCATGCCGCTCCCGGCGGCCTTCCGTATTTCCCCGTTTTATTCATGCTTCGACTGTAGCAGTTCCGCCGCCCGCAGGCAAGTCATCTGTTGCATGCCCGGTCTTAGGAAAATTCGGCAGTCGGCAGCGCCCTACCCCGCGCTGCGGGGACGAATGAGAAGAAGAACATTTTTGCGCATCCGACCCGCATAGCGTGAAGGGTTTTTTCGATTTCGATCAGCGTCAATAAACCGACAGCGAAGCTGCGAACCCATTTCCGCTTTCCGCCTTATATGCTGCAAATACTCATGAATAACATAACGGTAGATCAAGCAGATAGGCTACAGAAATTTTACCATAATTTTCTTTATGCATTCATGCATCAAGCTCACAAAATGTCCCATTGTCACTTGCTGAGCACCGCAGAAGCTGCCGAAAAGGAAATTTACACTGTTTGAGCACCCCTT
>DSAE01000155.1 GCA_011372855.1 Desulfobacteraceae bacterium | reverse complement strand
TTTTGAAAGGCTGCCGATGGCTTCTACACTGGAGGACTACGAGGCCCTGCTGCCGTGGAATGTTACTCCGGAGCAATTGAATGCGCCGGACAACCTGGGTGTGGTTGCTTAGGCGCTTACATTTTTCTGGGCTCAAGAGATAGTTTTGTTACAAAACGTTAACGTAGCATGGTTCGCAGGCAATTCGAGTTGCACCTGCTACCATAGTCATTCCAAACAAAATAAATAAAAAAATCTGTGTAAATCTGTGTAATCTGCGGATTAAATTCTTCAAAAAATACCGGCAACGCAGGATAGCCGGAAATCCGGGTTGCGCCCGGACCACAGCCGTTTCAACCAAACCAATAAAATCTGTGAAATCTGTGTAATCTGAGGATAAAAATCACCCTAATCCCCGAACCAGAATCTCCAGTAATCTCCCCGCCAGTACCCCCCTGTCATAATTCCCGGCGCCCTGCAGGCAATTCGCCTTCAACCGCGCATATAACCCGGTATCATCAGCCAGCATCCTCAATTTCTCCACCAGCTCCCCACTGTTCTCCGGCTCGAACACCAAACCGCACTGCTCCTTCTCCACAATTCCAGCCGACTCCCCGGCCACGCCGTGCAGCACGGGGATGCCCATGCCCATGCACTCAAACAGCTTGGAGGGGATCACCGTGGTGAAGAGCGGCGTTTTCTTCAAATGGATAATCGAGACATCGAGCAGGGACCAGTAGCGGACAACCTCCTCCTTGGGCACCGAATCGATGAAAATGACGTTGTCCAGCCCCATCTCCCCGGCCTGTTGCCGCAGGTGCTCCTTCCTCGCCCCGTGGCCCAGAAGGATGAACCGGAATCGGTCGCCGTCCGGCAATTTGCGTATCCTGTCCGCCGCCTCCAGGACCGTTTCCAGGGCGTGGGCCATGCCGTGGGTACCGATGTAGCCGGCGACAAACATGCCCTCCAGGCCGTACTTGCCAACCAGTTCCGGGTCTTTCGGCATCGGTCTAAACCGGGATACGTCCACCCCGTTGGTCACCACCTCGATCTTCGCGCCGTCCACGCCCCGGCGGATCAGCGTCTCCCGAAAGGAATCGGTGACCGACACGACCCTTGCCGCCTTGCGGTACAGGAACATCTCGATCTTCTCGAAAAACCGGATGATCCACGAATCCCCCATGACCCCGACCGCCTTGATCGATTCCGGCCAGATATCCCGCAGCTCAAAGACAAAGGGGACACGGTGCTGGACCCCGGCCACATACCCGGCCATGGCGGTGAAAAGCAGGGGCGAGGTAGCCACCACAACGTCCACCTTGCGCACAAAGGGCGAGGCCAGCACCGCCGCGACCATGTAGCTCGTGTAGTCGAGTATCCTCTTAACAAACCCCTCGTTGGCCGTGATATAGGTCCACACCCGGACGACCCTGATCCCTTCCATCTCCTCCGTCTGCCAGAGCCTGTTCCGGTACCCTTCGTACACCCTGCCCTGGGGAAAATTGGGCGCGCAGGTGATCACCGTCACCTGGTGCCCGGCCCGCACCCATTCCCGGCAGTGCTCAAAGGTCCTGCTGGCGGGCGCATTGACTTCGGGGGGGAAGTTATCGGTCAGAAACAGGATGTGCATCTTTACCACGAAAACGTGACGGCAGCCTCGGGGGAGGCAAACTCGACAACCAGGCAGTTGTTGGCAATGCTCAAGCCGAATTCCGGATGCCAGGTGGTCTGCTCCACCCTGCACCTGCCGCCGGCAACGGCAAAGCGCAGCGCCCTGCCGCCGGCAAGGGCCGCCGTTCCTTCCGTTGCCCCCTCCCGGCAGTCGAGCCGCAGGTCGGGATGAAAATGAAACCGCCCCTCGGCCCGGGCAAAACGCCCCGACACCCTGTCGGTGATCCGCAGGGAATGCTCCCGCAACAGCCATTCCCGTGCATGGACCGGCCGGCCCGGCAACCGTTGGTAGCCGTCGTGGGCGCAGGCCACCCGGATCTCCCCCGGCGATTCGTTTATCGCCAGGTCACGGGGATACGCCCGCCGCGCCACCCGGAAGCCGCCCCACACCTCCGAGGAATCCGCGCCGTCGACCACCACCGTGTTGTGGGCCGCGGTTCCCCTCTGCCGGAGCCGCTCCCCGCTCACCCCATAACACGACGTGCCGCTGTCGACAATCACCCGCTGCCCGAACAGTGACAGCTCAAAGGTCAGGGTGTCCGCGTGGGCGTGTCCGGGCAGGTAGTCCTGCCCGATGGGCGCGAGATCGAGAAAAGCGACCGCCTCGCCAATCTCCACTCGGCCATACCCGGTCCGGTCAAAATAGGTCACGCCCGACCCCGGCGAATCAGGGATGCAGAACCCGAGACGGTAGGCGTAGGCAAACAGCTCCCGGGGCGCAGGAGCAATCCCGAATGCCGCGTCATTGAAAAGGACGATTTCGCCGTCCGGATGGATCATCCCCTTGAGCCAGGTAATCATGTTGTTGACCGCGTCAACCCATTGGGCAGGCACCTCCCTGCCATGCGCCTGCATGATGTTGCTCAGATCAAGCAGGTCCTCCAGGATGATCGAGTGATACATCGGGCTGCGTTCAAAATGGCCCCCGTCCCGCAGGATCTGCTCGCTGACCTGCTCCCACAGGAGATTCAACCCCTTGCGGTACCACCAGTCCGCATCCGGCCCGTTAAAAAACAACCCGGCGAAGACCAGGGCCTTGGCATTGGCAAACAGGTGGTTGCCCAGCAGGTGATATTCCAGGCGATAGCGCAGATGGCGGGCCTGCACCGCCAGGCTCTGCACCGCCTCGGCCGGCAGTTTGTTGCCGGCCATGGTCCACTTGATCCAGTTGACCAGGCGCAGGGAAATAGGATACGGCTCCCAGCCGTTGCCGGACGCGGGCGGGGTCTCGGCGATCCAGCGGCGGATCAGGTCCAGGTGCCGGGCCCGGCGGTTGACTGCCTCCGCCGCGTTGAGATCATCGAAATAATGCAGGTTGTAGAGCCAGAGCTTCGGCCAGTCACGGTTGTTCCAGTCGACCGCCGTGGCTATTGTCCGCTCCTCACTGAGGAAGCGGAAGTGATCGGCTCCCGTCATGGTGGCAGGCTTGGAAGCCGGAGCTGCCCAGATGCGCGCAACCGTCCGCACAGGTGATGCCGGTCCCAGGTCCGGCCTCGGCCGCCGGAGTCGATACCAGACCCGGTAGCCGACCTGTTGCGGGCGCAGGTAGCGGACGGTATGGTAGAACCGCATCAGGTCTGTCATCATCATGCTATCCACAGATTACGCAGATTTTTTTTGTTTGTTGTTCCGGGGCATGGCGGGTTGATTCGTTACCGCTTAATCCGTTCATATTCAGTGTTGTCCGGTTAGAAAATTGCATAAAAAATAAACTGAAATACTTGCCGACGAGGGCGTTTTTTTCTTGACAAAGAAGTAAAAATTTTTCGCGCGCCTCCTTGAAAGAATAATAATT
>DSAE01000112.1 GCA_011372855.1 Desulfobacteraceae bacterium | reverse complement strand
TTATCCCCAGCAGCAACACATTTGCGCCCGACAAACTCTGCACACCTTCTGTTTTTTATCCCCTCAGCTCTGTCTCGTTACTGACGCTTACCCCTACAACTTTAATTTGACGGGGCCGTGTGTATTACCTCCATGATCTTGACATATTGTTTTTTTTACGGTAGTTGTTAAAGTTAGCAGAAGGGGAGGGCTGCCCCGTCCCGCTTTTCAGGGTATTCCATCTTGTTCGTACCAATGCCGCAGCACCCCTGCCGGCCCGGCGACAGAATACTAAAGGCCCCCGAAACGCCCAATCAGGGAGTAGCCGCCTTGTTCCTCCGGAACCTTCCGGCGGGGCCCGTCCTTCTTCATGAACAACAAGCAACTTCGTAATCCGGTGCAAGTATGGCGACAAAAAAAACAGAAATATATCCCGCGTTCAGTGCCGAGGTCGTGGCCGAGCCGGGCGGTGAGCACCTGAACAGCTGCTTTTCCTGCGGCGCCTGTTCCGGCATCTGCCCCGTGAGCCAGGCCATTCCTGCGTTCGACCCCCGAAAAATCATCCATATGATCCGCATGGGACTGGCCGAACGGCTTCTGTCCTCGGACGTGATCTGGTACTGCTCCGGCTGCCGCAGTTGCGTTTTCGTCTGTCCGCAGGATGTCAGTTTCGCCGATATCATGAAGGCCCTGTACAGCCTGGCCAGGCAAAAGGGATATATCACGGACAGGGAGCTGGTGGAAAAAGGCAAGGCGGCCGAGGTCCGGCGCGACCTCTGCGTCTCCTGCCTCACCTGTGTACGGGTCTGTCCCTGGGAGGTCCCGAAGATGGACGCGGACGGCCTGGCCGTGATCGATGTTGAAGGGTGCAGGGCATGCGGCATCTGCGTGGCGGAATGCCCGGCCCGGGCCATAGCGCTGAACGAATCCGAGGACGAGCGGCTGCTCGCCGCCTGCGGCATGTAGTAATACTTTCGGAGACATAAAATGAGCTTTACTCCCGATATCAGATTGTTCAGTTGTCACTACACCTCCCAGCAGAGCTGCGCCGACCAGGGCGCGGAGCTGCGGAAACTCGGCTTCCCTGAAAATATCCGGCTGAACCGGGTCTCCTGCACCGGAAAACTGCAGGTGACAACCCTGCTCAAGGCCTTTGAAGAAGGCGCCGACGCGGTCTATGTTGTCGGCTGCCCCGTCGATGCCTGCCACAACGTCAAGGGCAGCCTGCGGGCGGCCAAAAGGGTTGAGGCCGTCCGGCAGGCGCTCGGCGAGCTGGGGGTGGAGCCCGAGCGGGTGGCGATGTACCACCTGCCCCGCGGTCTGCATCCGGAATTCATCGATGCCGGCCGGGAAATGAATGAACGGATCGGAAAACTGGGCCCCGGCCCTTTCCGGCTGAACCGGCAGACGGAAAGCACTTTGATGGGAGCATGAAATGATCATCGCGGAACGAAAACCCCTGGCGGAAATCGTGGACATGGTCAAGGGCCATGACAAAATACTGGTGCTGGCCTGCCGCGGATGCGTCACCGTCTGTTCGGCGGGCGGTGAGCGGGAAGCCGCCATTCTGGCATCGCTGATCCGGCTGGGTCTGCAGAAGATAGGCTCCTCGGCCGAGGTCATTGAAGGGTCCCTGGTCCGCCAGTGCGACAAGGAATATATTGACGCCATCGACCGGTGGCAGGGGCAGTATGACGCCATCCTGTCCACCGCCTGCGGGGTCGGGGTCAACTTCATCGCCAACCTGCGTCCCGGCGACAATGTCTATCCCGCCCTGAACACCACCTTTTTCGGCGGCTCCGCCCAACAGGGAATATGGAGCGAACAGTGCGCCGGCTGCGGCGATTGCGTCCTTCACCTGACCGGCGGCCTGTGCCCTGTCGCCCGGTGCGCCAAAAGCCTGATGAACGGCCCCTGCGGGGGCTCTGTGGACGGCCGCTGTGAAATCGACCGGGAGGTGGACTGTGTCTGGCAGTTGATTTATGACCGCATGGGGCGCCTCAACCGCCGGGAGGAGCTGCAGACCTCCGTGCCCATCCGGGACTGGTCCTCCGCCGGCCATGGAGGGCCGCGCAAACAGGTCCGCAAGGACCTGACCGTGTAGCCGCCCGGGGAACTTTCCCATGCCGGAGCGGCGCCTGGTCATCAGCAGACAACAGGTTCACGACAGGGTCGGTGAGCTGGGCAAGCTGATCGCCGCCGATTACGCCGGCAAAAATCTCGTTGTGGTCGGCGTGCTCAACGGCGCCTTCATCTTCCTCGCCGATCTGGTCCGGGTTATCGACATTCCCCACCGGATCGATTTTGTCCGAGTCGCCAGCTACGGGAACAGCACCGCCTCATCAGGGACCATCCGGCTGGCCAAGGATGTTGAAACCGAACTGCGCAACAACCATGTCCTGCTGGTCGAGGACATTGTCGACACCGGGACCACCATCGCCTGGCTGATGGAAAAATTCATGGAAAAGCAGGCGGATTCCGTCCGGATCTGCGCCCTCATCAGTAAAATGGAACGCAGGGAGCGAGCGGTCGACATCGACTATGTCGGCTTCACCCTGAAGAGCGGTTTCCTGGTGGGCTACGGACTCGATTATGCCGAGCAGTACCGTTCCCTCCCTGCCATCTACACCCTGGAATTCTAATCCACAAGGAGGAGCGATGCAGCCCAGAAAAATCGCCGTCATTCTTTCCGGCTGCGGCCATCAGGACGGGGCCGAGATCCATGAGGCAACCCTGACCCTGTGGGCCATCCACAAGCACGGGGCCGAGTTCCAGTGCTTTGCGCCGGACATACCACAGCATCATGTCCTCAACCATATAACCGGCGAGGAAATGAACGAGCGGCGCAATGTCCTCATTGAATCGGCCCGCATTGCCCGGGGCAATATCCGGGATCTCAAGCTGTTCGACCCCGGGGCCTTCGACGCCCTGATTCTGCCCGGCGGCGTCGGCGCAGCCAAGAATCTCTGCACCTATGCCTTCGACGGCCCCGACTGCACGGTCAACGAGGATATCGCCCGCGCCGTCAAGGCCATGCATGGGGCGGGCAAACCCATCGGCGCCCTGTGCATCGCCCCGGTCATTCTGGCCAGGGTCCTCGGCGCCGTCGAGCTGACCGTCGGCCAGGATGCGGCAACAGCGGACAACCTGGCCAGAATGGGAGCCCGTCACACCCCGACCGGCCAGGGCCAGGTCGTGGTGGACCGGACCAGCAGAATAGTCACCACCCCCTGCTACATGCTCCCGTCCCGGGTCGATCAGATCGCCGATGGCGCGGAAAACCTGGTCAAGGCCGTCCTCGACCTGTGCGGCTGACTGACCCCGGCTGCGCCGGGAAGTCGGCAGTCTGGAGTTGGCAGTCGGCAGCGCCCCACCCCGCGTTGCGGGGCCGAATGAGGAGAATAACATGTATGCGCGGCCGGCTGTGCAGGGAAAAATTCGTAGGTCGGGGTGAGATTGCGAACCCCGACACAACGCCGTGGGAATTGTTGGAGTTCGCGAGCTCACTCC
>DSAE01000288.1 GCA_011372855.1 Desulfobacteraceae bacterium | reverse complement strand
GAATTACCAAAAATCTGAAAAGGCGGGCGGCTGAATTGGGCTTTGAACTCGTGGAAAAGCCAGAAATACATGGTACAACCATCAACGCTATATAGTTGATCTACCGTTATGTTATTCATGAGGCGGCAGGCGTCAGCGGCCCACCCCGCGCTGCGGGGACGATTGAGGAGGAGAACATGTTTGCGCGGCCGACCGGTTCAGGGTGAAAGGCCTTTCGATTTCGATCTCGAAGACAAGCCGATAAGCCGGCAGGCTTCACACTCAAAACCTTAAACCTTGTATCTTAAACCGTAATCCGTTCGCGCCGGCGGACAAGCTCCCCGCTTCTGCCCTAAGCCTTGCGCTTAAGCCTTAAACCCTTCTTTCCGCCATCTGCCGCCCGCCAACCGCAAACTTTCCCGGCGTAGCAGGGCTTACCGGTTCCCCCTTGATTAATGCCCCACTCTGTAGTATATATTTCATTTAATGAGAACCATTGTCATTAACAAGCACAGAACAGCGCTGTTGATCGTCACCCTGGCCCTGATTATTGCCGGAACGGGTTTTGTCCGCGCCGATCTGCAGTTGTGCCGGACCAGGTGCGAGTATTCGGCCCTGAATCAGGAAGCCCCGCCGCCATGCTGCCCGTCGAGGCAGGGGGCGGTTCATGCCGCGCCGACCGGTCATCATGCATCAGTGGTTCCGGATTGCCCGCATATCGACAGTAAACCGGAAATTTCCGATTCCCTCACCTTCCTCGCATCTGCGAACACCCTGCCCGCCCCGCCAAGGGCCGCCGCCTTTGCCGCGCTCCTGCCGCCGACGGCGCCTGCCGGAGCCTCCAGGCTTGCAGACTGGTCCGCCCGCACGGGCCTGCCGCCGCCGGGACGAACATTTCCTCCCGCCTACAGGCTCAACTGCGCCCTGCTCATTTGATACATTCCTTTCATCCGCTGTTGCACGCGGACTGACGCGCAAGTCCGTTTTTTCAAACTTGCTTTTCAACTTGCCCGGCCTGCTTCCGCCCGAAACGGGCAGAACGGTCTTGATGCAAAACCAATGAAAGGAATCGTCTCATGAAAAAAATAGCCATCGTATTCTTGTCAATGGCCCTGCCCGCAGGGCTCCTGCTTTTCCCGCTCGACACCCACGCTTTCTTCGGCCCCTGGGCGAACAGGCACCAGCCCGTCCAGGCCGAGAACGGCCAGGTCCGCATACCCCTGCAAACAATCAATGACGGCAGGGCCCACTATTTCACCTACAAAGCCGATGGAAGAAAAATCAACTTTTTCGTCCTGAAAAGCCGCGACGGCATAATCCGTGCCGCTTTTGACGCCTGCGACGTCTGTTTTCCGGAGAAAAAAGGCTACTCCCAGACAGGAGACTTCATGACCTGCAACAACTGCGGCCAGCGCTTCCACGCCAGCAAAATCAATGTCCTCAAGGGTGGCTGCAATCCGGCCCCGCTGAACCGCACCACTGAGGGCGGCGATCTCGTTATCGCCGTCACCGACATCTTCACCGGTCTTCGGTACTTTTAGGGAAGGAGGGACGCATCATGAACATACTAACCATTCCCCTGCGCAACACCTGGCGCAAACCGTCCCGGACCCTTCTCCTGCTCCTGGTCTTCACCCTGGGCGTCATGTCCATTGTGGCCCTGTACCAGGTATCCCTGGTCATCGGAGACAGCATGGAAAAGAAACTGTCAACCTACGGCGCCAATATTCTGGTGTCGCCGAAAAATGAAACCCTGAGCGTCCGTTACGGCGGCCTCCATCTGGGCGACATGCTGTACGAGGTACAGCCGCTGTCGGAAACGGACACCGTCGCCGCCGTCCGCTCCATTGAACTCAAGGACAGGATCAGCGCCGTGGCGCCGAAGCTGGTCACAACCACCCGGATCGGAGAAACCCCCGTGGCGGTGGTCGGGGTGCGCTGGGACGATGAACTGCCGATCAAGAGCTACTGGGTGCCGGAGGGAAGTTTTCCCGCCGCTGCGGATGAAATAGTCGCCGGCAGCAGGGCGGCGGAAAAATTCGGGCTCGCCCCCGGCGATACCGTCAACCTCATGGGGCGATCCTTCACGGTCGCCGCCGTCCTCAATCCGACCGGGGGCGACGACGACGATGTGCTGCTTGCCGACCTGGAGACGGTGCAGGCAATAACCGGCCGAGCGGACGAAGTCAGTTTTCTGGAAGTAGCGGCCCTCTGCCACGGCTGCCCCATTGACGACATTGTGGCCCAGATGCGCGACATGCTGCCCGGCGCCGACATCAAGGCCCTGAGCAACGTGGTGAACCAGCGCATGGCTTCCATCCATTTCGTCCAGCGGCTCGTCCTCTCCATCAGCCTGGTGATCCTCGTCACCGCCGCGACCATGGTCGGCCTGTCCATGCTTTCCGCGGTCAACGAACGGAAGAAGGACATCGGCCTCCTGCGTTCCCTGGGCTACAGCAAGGGCAGGGTCTTTTTCATCTTCTGCGTCGAGGCCGGGATCATCGGCATTCTGGCCGGCATGCTGGGCTATTTTTCCGGCTACGGAGCCAGCTTCAAGGCCCTGAGCCTGCTGGCCATGGCGGAAGGGGCCCGTCCGCTTTTTGACGTCAACCATCTTCTGCTGACCTGTGCCGCCATCGGCACGGTAACTGTCGCCGCCGCCGCCTATCCGGCCTGGAAAGGCGCCGGGGTCGAACCATCGCGGGCCTTGATGGCCCTGTAGGAGGCACCCATGCTGCAAGCAATAAACATCAACAAGATATTCAAATCGGAAGGGGCCGAAACACGGGTCCTCAACAACATCTCCCTGGAGATCCCCCCGGGTGAATTCCTGTCCATCGTCGGCCGTTCCGGATCGGGCAAGACCACCCTGCTCAATGTCCTCTCCACCCTAATGCGGCCCGACGGCGGGGAACTCCTCTACCGCGGCGACGACCTGACAGCCATGCCCGAAGCGGGGCTGAACCGCCTCCGGCACGCCGACTTTTCGGTCATATTCCAGTTTCACCACCTCGTTCCCTACCTGACCGCGCTGGAGAACACCCTGCTGCCCTTTATGCGTTCCCTGAAGCCGGCATCCGGGGAACTCGTGCAAAGGGCGAAAGACTGCCTTGAACGGGTCGGCCTGGCCGGCAAGGAAAACCGCCTGCCAGGAAGCTTTTCCGGCGGCGAGCAGCAAAGGGTGGCCATCGCCAGGGCCCTGGTGAAATCATCGCGCATCCTGTTCGCCGATGAACCGACGGGCAGCCTGGACAAAAAGACCGGGGAGGGGATAATGAACCTGATCGCCGAGTTGAACCGGGAGGGACTCACCGTTGTCATGGTTACCCACGATCCCCAGTACGCCGAACTGGCGCACCGGTCAGTGATGATGGAGGACGGGGCGTTTGCCTGACGGACGGAGCGGCAGTCGGCAGCGCCCCACCCCGCGCTGCGGGGACGAATGAGGAGAATAACACCTGTCAAGATGTCAATTATCTATTGATTTTATTGTTCGTTTTCTTTGCTTGCCCAAAGAAAACGAACCAAAAGAAAGGGCACCCG
>DSAE01000114.1 GCA_011372855.1 Desulfobacteraceae bacterium | reverse complement strand
TCGCATACCGGAACAATCGATAAATTCAACGGCCCTGGCCAGTGCCTATGTGGCCAACGCCAATTATGCCGATGCGGCATACTACAATCCCGCCAATATGTCCTGGTTGAACCCCGGCTTGCATATGGAGGGCGGCCTCACCTACATTCACCTGCCCAGCATAAAATATGAGGATTTCCGTAGTCCGGCCTTGAACGGCAAATCGGACAAGGAAAATTTCGTCATGCCCAACGTGCATATCGTTTCCCCTGATTTCAACAACTTCCGCCTTGGCTTCGCCATCGTCTTCCCCGCCGGACTTTCCAAGGAGTGGGACGATATATTTCCCCGAACGTTTGCCCACGAATTCAGTATGACCGCGGTGGAGGCCAATCCCTCCGTTTCGTACAAACTGAATGACATGTTGTCCCTGGCCCTCGGATTGCGTGTGGTCTACAGTGAAGCGACCGTGAAGAGCGACGGCAGCATCGTCGCCGTTTCGGCCGGGGGGCTGGGGGGCGGTCTGCCCGCCGCGCCTGAATTTGTGTATGTCAGCAGAGACATGGAGGGCGACACCACTGAATACGGCTACAATCTCGCCCTGTCGGTCAAGGCCACCGACCAGTTGACCCTGGCGGCAACCTACCGCTCAAAAATCGATCTGGACCTGGAAGGTTCGGGAAGCGTCTCCGCTTCCGGCAGTTTTCCCGGCGGCTTTCTTCCCCCCGGCCTGTATCGGGGACCGGGTTCGGTTACCGTTCCCCTCCCTGCCGTCCTGGCCCTGGCCGCCGCCTATGACTTCGGCAGGTCGACGGTGGAGTTCGCCTATGACCGGACATTCTGGTCGACCTATGACCGGCTCGATTTTTCGTATCCGACCAGTCTCGGCCATCCGGTGCTGACGGCCGCCTTCGACGACCCGATTGTCAAGGATTGGGATGATGTCGATGCGTTCAGGCTTGGATACACGTACCGCTGGGACGACAAATTGACCCTGATGGGCGGGTTCGGCATTGACGGCAATCCCGTGCCGGATGCCAGTCTTTCATTTGACCTGCCTGATTCCGATGCCTGGTTCGTGTCCCTTGGCTTCAGGTACGGCTGGGGGGAGCAATGGTCCTTCGGGGCCGCCTATCTCTATGCCGACAAAGAGGACCGGACGGTCCATAACAATGCGCTGGCCGGGGAATTTTCAGGCGGGGCAAGCCATCTTCTGTCCCTGTCGGCCGCCTATACTTTTTAATCTCGAACCGCGTTCCGCGTCCGGGACGGTCACGCTGTACCTGCCAAAACGGGGGTCACGTCCGGGACGCGGAACGCCCCCAGGAACCATCCCGGTCCGGGATGGTGTCAATTTCCCTTCGGCTTTACGCCCCGGCACAAAATGAGCGGCGTATAGGCGAATCTTCTCGGGTCGGACAAAAAGGTTCGCGCCTCCTGGTAAAATTCCTCAAAACCCCCTTCGTACCCCGCAAACCGGAAATCAATTTTTCCGGGAACGACTTCTATCTTTTTCAGCATGTTGAAGATGTCGAATTCCTCGATCTTGCCGAAGACAACGCGATGATTTTCCACCCGGACATCGATGTTCTCAAAACCAAGATCATAAACAAAGGAATAGAGCTTCCTCCCCGTGTAGGGATCGAAATCCGTTTTCTCATCCAGTTTGTTCATGATCTCCTTGAAGGTGCGATCCAGCCGCTCGGGGGCGCCGTAATAATTAATGGGGTTGTGATCGAGATCAAGGAGACAGATGATGCCGCCGGGTTTCAGGCTGGCGGCGAAATTTTCCACCATCGCGATACTTTTTGACTGGTAATATTCAAGCACGAAACGGACCCAGACGAAATCAAACTCGCCAAAGTGATCCAGGGAGCGGGAGATATCGCCCTGGACGAAATCAATGCCGCTTCTGCCATATTTTTTCCGGGCAAAATCCAGCCGCTCGGCCGATCCGTCGACACCGACAACCTTTCCGCCCGGCTGAACCAGATCATGGAGGAGGGCGGTTATCCTTCCGGGACCGCAGCCAAGGTCCGCGACCCGCATCCCCGGCCTGAGGCCCGCCCATCTGGCCTGCCGTCTGATTGATTCCGCATCGATTTTGCCGTCCAGGCGATACGACTCAACTTCGTTTTCCATCAGGTAGTCATTCAGCAGCATCGACAGTTGTCCTTACGGGCTGTTATTCTTGAACCGGCGCGGGGGAACCGGCCGTTTGCCGAAACCGCTGTCCGGGTTCCGCATCCTGCACTCTTTATGTGTTACCATTTCTGCCGCCCGTCACCAAGAACATATCGGCAGGAAAGGGAATTTCACCCCCGGTCCGGGAAAAACATCTCTAACCGGACGGCGTTTCCATGCGTGTTCGGACATGGGCCGGCACGCTACAGCAGCGACCTGATTCCCTGTTCGATCTGGTCCCGGGGCGCGGCGCCGACTATCTGGTCGACCAGCCGGCCCTGCTTGAAAAAAAGGAGGGTCGGGACGCCGCGGATGTTGAATTGGGAAGCTGTCAACTGGTGCCGGGAGGTATCGATCTTGCCAAACAGGACCCTGTCGGCGAATTTCCGGGCGACATCGTCGATAACCGGCGCCAGCATACGGCAAGGTCCGCAGGTGGGGGAATAGAAATCAACAACCACGGGAAGGGCGGCGGTACGGACAAAGCCATCGAACCGCGTATCGTCCAGCTCAATGACCTTTCCGTCAACCCCGCCGGCGAGGCTGCTGCCGCATCGGCCGCATCTGGCCCGGAGATGCAGCTTCTCCGGCGGAATGCGATTTTTCGCCCCGCAGGCCGGACAGCGGATTATCGTCTGGTTCATTCTTCTCTTCCCCCTTTACAGGATTGCCTCGATCATTGTAGCACATTCCGCCTGTTTCATCTCGTTAAAATTCTATAAATTTCCGGCATTTTGTGCGGCAGTTTCCTGACATTGTCTATACAAATGTAATTCACTTCACCGTACATGTGGGCAATGTAATCCTGCGCCTGCCGGTCAATGGTTATGCAGAAGGGATGAATGCCGGCTATTTTGGCTTCAATCAGGGCGTGGCGGGTGTCTTCGATGGCGTACTCACCCTTGTAGTCGTCATAATCCTCCGGCTTGCCGTCCGACAGGGTGATCAGCAGCCTGACCCGGGCGTCGACATCGTTCATCAGCGAGATTGCATGGCGAATGGCCGGCCCCATGCGGGTATATTCGCGGGGAGCGAGACTGCCAATGCGCTGCCTGACCGTGTCGTCATACTGCTCCCGCAGGTGCTTGATATGGAAGAATTCACTGCGCAGCCGCCGCATGCCGGAAAATCCGTATATCCCGTAGCGGTCGCCAACCACCTCCATCGCCTCGCAGAGCAGGACCAGGGCTTCCTTGATCGCCTTGCCCACCCAGCCCTGGGTTGAATTGGACATATCGATCAGGAACAGCACGGCAATATCCCGCACGTCCCGCTTGAGACGCACGAACAGCCTGTCCGAAGGCGCCAGCCCGGCCCGGGCGTCCGCCATCGACTCAACCACGGCGTCGAAATCGATATCCTCACCGTCCCT
>DSAE01000033.1 GCA_011372855.1 Desulfobacteraceae bacterium | reverse complement strand
GGGGCGGTTGACCCGACCAGCAGGATCATTATCAGCGGGATGAAGAGAGCCCATCGTTTATCGAACATAAAAAAATTGTACCATTGGTCTTCACCCACTGTCAATATGGTGCCGGCCGCAACGGAAAAACCGACGGTCGGCAGGGGCATGATTCGAGGGCCGCGGTGACCGTGGATTCGCCCGGTCCGGGAGAACAGGAGGAAGCATGAGAAAAGGCATGAGTTCCAGGCGGCTGGCCGTTTTGTGTCTCACCGCCTGGGACGGGGAGAGGCGGGCCGTCCAGCCCCACGTCGAGACCCTGATTTACCGGTCATCTCTGGCTGCCAATGATCGCCACCTGGCGGTGATGCTGGTTAACGGGGTACTGCGGCGGATGCAGGACCTCGATGCGGTCATCGCCCGCTATTCCAGTTTTCCCCTGGCGAAGATGAAATCACTGACGCTCATGGCCCTCCGGGTGGGGGTTTATCAGCTGCTTTTTTTCGACCGCGTGCCTGAATCGGCGGCCGTCAATGAAACCGTGCAGGTACTGAAGGAGGAGCATCAGCCCCGCTGGCTCATCAATTTCGTCAACGGGATCCTGCGCACCGTTGCCGGGAACCGGGCCGCTCTATCACAGGCGGCCCGGGAGGACACGATCCTCAACCATCCGGAGTGGCTCGTCAGCCGGTGGCGGGCTGCCTTCGGACCGCAAACGGCCCGGGAGATCTGCCGACGCAACAACCGGGAGCCGCCGCTTACCCTGCGGGTCAACACCCTGAGGGCCGAGGCGGCCGGGCTTGCGGCCATGCTGAGGGAGAAGGGATACGCGGTGCGGCCGGGCGCGTACGCGCCGCAGGCATTGGTGGTCGAATCATGTTCAGGTCCTGTTGCCGAGCTGCCCGGTTACGCGGAGGGCCTGTTTCATGTGCAGGATGAGGCGGCACAGCTGGTGCCTCTGCTGCTGGCTCCTTTTGACAGACAGGCCGGGCACCTGGACGCCTGCGCCGGGCCGGGGGGGAAAACCTGTCAGCTTGCCCAGCTGCTTGGGGAACAGGGGGAACTGACCGCCGTGGAACCCAACAGGCATCGTTTCCGGCTGCTGGAGGAGAATATCCGGCGATTGCGCCTGACTGAACGGGTCAGATTGTTTCATGGCGGGCTGGAGGATTTCGCCGAAACCGGGCCGCCGCCGTTTCACCGGATCGTGGTGGATGCGCCCTGCTCAGGCACCGGGGTCATAGGGCGCCACCCGGATATACGCTGGAACAGGCAGCCCGCGGACCTGCCGGTATTGCAGAAACAGCAGATGAACCTCCTGCGCCGGGCCGCGTCGCTGCTGCTGCCCGGGGGAATCCTGGTCTATGCGACCTGCAGCCTGGAAGAGGAGGAAAATCAACAGGTGGTCGAAACGTTTGTCCGGGACAATCCCGGGTTTTACGCCACTGACTGCGGCGATGCCGTTCCCGCGCCGGCCCGGAAACTCGTCGACGCCTCGGGATATTTCCGGTCGACCCCGGCGGACGGTCTGGACGGTTTTTTCGCCGCCCGACTCGTTCGCCGACACTGACCGGCCCGTTTTCCGTCCTTGTCGGAATGGGACTTTTTTTGTAGAGTCCCTGACGTTGCATATCATCGAACACGGGAGAGAGACAAATGGCTGAAATCAAAAGCACCATGGACCTGGTCATGGAACGGGCGGCCAGGATCGGCAAGGCCTCCAGGGAGGATTTGCGCCGGGAAGAAATGAAAAAAAAGGGGGCGCTCCTCGCCGTTGATTTTCTTGAAGGCAGGCTGGACAACCTGCGGGAGGCGGTCGGGGGGCACGACCGGGAGGACCAGGCCGCGCTCCGTCAGGGGGCCGCGGAAAGCATTTTCCGCAATATTTTTCTTCCCCGTGATGAGATCCAGCGCCAACGGGCCGCCCAGGCCCTGCAGGGGGTCGTCGATCTGAGCGGCGGCGCCGGCGACGTGGCATCCATCTGCCGGGAATTGCAGACGGTTATCGACGGCTATGGCCGCCAGCGGGAACAGATTCGCGGCCAGCTCGAGGAGCAGATCCGCCTGCAGTACGAGCAGCTGCTGGCCAGGCAGGCGGGGGGCAGGCCCGAGGGGGTCAAGATCGATCCGACCCTGCAGCCCAAATTCCAGGAAGAGTGGAGCAGGATCGAAGGGGAACTGGGCAGGCAGTACAACGCGGCCCTGGATCAGCTGAAAATGGAGCTGCAGCAGCGGCTGGGATTGTAAATCATGGCGACCCCGCACTATCCTGAACGGCTGGCGAAACTGCAGGCGCTTCTCAAACGCAGGAACATCAGCGTCTTTCTTGTCACCCACCCGGCCAACCGCCGGTATTTGAGCGGCTACACGGCGGCCGACCACGACATCCAGGAAAGTTCGGGCGTGCTGCTCATTCCCTCCCGCGGTACTCCGTATCTGCTGACCGATTCCCGCTTCACCCTGCAGGCGGAGGAGGAGGCGGCAGGGTTCACGGTCAGGGAGTATGGTGCCGGCCTCATGGCCCTGCTGCGCAAGCTGCTGCCCGAGCTTGGGGCAGCCCGCCTCGGTTTTGAAAGCCACTACGTCCTCCATGCAACGGCCGGAAAACTGGCCGGCCTGGCGGAGAAGCTCGGCGTGGAGCTCCTCCCCCAGACAGGCATGGTCGAAGGGCTGCGAACAGTCAAGTCGGAGGAGGAGATCGACAAAGTACGGGCCGCCGTCCGTCTGAACGAGGAGGCGTTTGCCCGGGTCCATCCGACCATCAAGCCCGGCATGAGCGAAACCGCCGTCGCCATGGCCCTGGAGACAGCGATGCGCGAGATGGGCGCGGAATCGCCGAGCTTCGAGACCATCGTCGCTTTCGGGGCCAATGCGGCCAAGCCCCACGCGGTTCCTTCATCGGCGACCCTGAACCGGGGCGATCTGGTGCTGGTCGATATGGGACTGGTGCTTGACGGCTACTGTTCGGATATGTCCCGGACCTTTGTCGCCGGCCGGCCGGACCCGGTTTTCACCGAGAGGCACCGCGTCGTCCGCCGTGCCCAGCTCGCGGCCATGGAGGTGATCCGCGCCGGCATCACCTGCCGGGAGGTCGATCTGGCCGCCCGAAGGGTTATCCGGGAGGCCGGCTACGGCGATTATTTCGGCCATGCCCTTGGTCACGGGGTGGGCATCAACGTCCATGAGGCGCCGCGCCTTTCCTCCCGCAGCCGCCGGAAATTGCGGGCCGGCATGATCGTGACCGTGGAGCCGGGGATCTACCTGCCGGGGTGGGGCGGCATTCGCCTGGAAAACATGGTGGTGGTCCGGGAAACGGGCTGCGAGATCCTGAACCGGGATGCCACGTTCCTCGACCTGTAACGGGCCGTATTTCCATCCGCCCCGCCGGGGAGCACGGCGGATGCCGGTCCAACCATGACCGAATATTATGTTCTCGGCGCCAACGTGCTGCTGCCTAACGAATAAGGTTAGATTGTGTGAGGAACGAACCACAATCTGAACCGTTTGTTGGACGAGCCCGGTGGTCATATATAGAAAAGAGCTTTTGAGTTCCAGAGGGGTCGGATCAGGCG
>DSAE01000213.1 GCA_011372855.1 Desulfobacteraceae bacterium | reverse complement strand
TGAATTACTGCTGGAAACAACATCATGAGAGACGCCTGGAGATTTATTTTTTTGTTGGTCAGGAAAAGCCTTTTTCTGATTTCCTGGCGATGACAGGCAACCGTCGCCGGGGAAAGATTTAAAATTAATGCGATCTCTTTTGTCGACAGTCCCTGCCTGACCAGGTCGGCGATTTGCAACTGGGCGGGAGTGAGTGTGGCAAGATTGTCTTTTTGTTTGTGCGCAAAGGAAGAGTTGATTTCATCAAGATTTGATTGGATGACCTTCAGGATGGCCTGTTGGGCGGTGTCGGGACACCGCACTTTTAATTTTTCCAGATAGGGACAAATGAACTTCTCAATGTTGAACATCACTCTTTCTTCCAGTTCCTTTTTATCCTCTTCCCGCTTTTCCAGCAGGATCTTGAGGGCGATGTTCGTTTCTTCGAGCCTCAGGGTTCTTCGATCAAGCTGAACCGTCCGTTCAGCAACCCGCTGCTCCAATTCGTCATGTGCTTTCCGCAGGGCATCTTCCGCCCGTCTGCGACGGGTTATATCTTCGCAAATGCCCATAACCCCGGTAATTGCTCCGTCGCTTGAAAAAATCGGTGAAAACACAGTGTGAATATCCCGCTGCGCGCCCCCCGCGACCGGCGAATAATTCCCCTCGTAATGGGTTATTTTGCCGGAAAGCGCTGTGACAATGGCCGTTCTCATTTGCTCAACCGGCACAGATTTCAGCGCATCGATCCCAACAATCTCCTTTACAGTGGTGCCGAGAATATCGGCCAACTTCTCGTTGCTTTCCGTGATGGCTCCGTTTTTGTCTATATGCACAATCCCCACTGGTGAATGTTCAAAAATGCCGCGGAATTTTTCCTCGGCTTCCCGCAATTCGGCTTCCGCCTTTTTATGCGCGGTAATGTCCGTGCAGACGCCGCCCACCGCATATACCCCGCCTTCGTCATCAATCAGCGGAAATTTAGCTGTCAGAAAGGTGCGCGCCCCGTCGGGAAGGGGGATGGTCTCCTCGAACTCGATCAGGGTCCGGCGCCGGACGACTTCCTCGTCCTGGGTCCGGAAAAGCCGGGCGACCGGCTCCGGGAAGATGGCAAAGTCGTCCTTGCCCCGTATCTGCGCATTGGTTATATGGGCAAGGCGCTCATACTGGCGGTTGACCAGGATGTAGCTGTAATCGGCATTCTTCAGATAGATGGGCAGGTTGGTGTTGTTGAGGATGGCTTCCAGGTACCGCTGGTTCAACCGGTCGGAGCCGTTGCGGCTCTCGCAGTCGGCCAGCTCTTTCTCAAGAGCCTGGACACGCCGTTCAAGCTGTGCACACGCCGCTTTCGATTTCATTTCCCAGCGCCTCGGGACAATACCGGCATGACTCCCTCCCTGTATCAAATAAAAAAGCCGGGTTACCTGAATCTGACAACCCGGCCGTCTTGAAAGACCCGTGGCTTTCCGTCCCTGCCTCACGACAGGTTTGGCTTTCCCTGCGTCAAAACCCCATAATATCGCGAATTTGCATGCAATATCCATTCCCACGGACAACACAAACAGCTATCAGTAATTATTCCAAATTGTTGTTTGAAAAACGTGACCTGCCGCACCGTTGACCGGCCGGTAAAATATGGGACTTTAACCAGACAGGCTTGGGGATTTTCCCGATTGAAAAGAGCTGGACAAAAGAGGAGAAGGAGTACGAACCCGATTTACCGGCCGGCTGGACCTGCTTCCGTTTCAATAATCGAGCAGCAAGAGTCCGATAACGGGCATCATGACAAAGGCCAGCAATGTCTGCAGGGTGATGATGGAAGCTATGGTCTCCGTATCCCCGCCCAGTTGCCTGGCGAGGATATAGCCGGCCGGGGAAGTCGGGGTCATGAAGGCAATGACAAGGGCGCCGGCCTCCACCCCGCTGAGGCCCGTGACAAAAATCAGGATCGCGACGATCAACGGCTTCAAGCCGAACTGGGTGACGGTGGAAACGACTATCGGACTTACCTGTCCCCGGATGGTCTCCGGCCGCAGGGCCGCGCCAACGGCCAGGAGCCCGAAGGGCAGGGCCGCCCGGCCGATGATCTCCAGGATGTCGCCGGTCATGTACGGCAGTCCGATGCCGCTCAAGCTGAGCACCCACCCGATGGTGCAGGCGACGATCAGGGGATTGGCGACCACCTCCCGTACAAAAGGATAAATCCCCCGAAAGGATGCCTTCCCCCACAGGACGAATACCGATATGCAGTACAGGTTGATCAGGACGATCATGAAACCCGCCGCCACGGAACCCATGGCCAGTCCCGCCGGGCCATACAAATTCTGGGCGACCGCCAGGGTGATGTAGGTGTTGAACCGCACCCCTCCCTGGAAAATCGACGTAAAGGTGGCGTTGTTGCCGGGACGCACCTTATGGAGCAGGATCAGCACTCCCGCGGCGATCGTCAATGTCCCGACGATAACGGTCAGCATCGCCGGCCAGGGCACTCCGGCAAGGGTCTGCTTTCCCAGGGACCGGACAAGCAGGGAGGGCAGCAGGATGTAATACGTCAGCTTCTCCATCCCGGCCCAGGCCTCAACGGGCAGAAACCCGGTGCGCCGCAGGACAAACCCCAGGATGATGAGGACGATGATCGGCACCAGAGCCGTAACAAATGCGTTCATGGAAAAAAGGCCCAAAGAGAAGGAAAAGTACGCAGTACTGAACAGTGGGGAATATCGTGCACATTTCCGGATCAGGCAATGAAAAAAACGCTGCCCGGGAAAAAATTCTCCTCTTGTTCCCAGGGAAATTCAACAAGAGGACTCATGGGCGACTTCATGAATGATCAGACGGGGGAGAATCCACAATGCAGAATGAAAAATACGTACGCTTCGCAACGGGCAGGAGGCTGACAGGCCACGGTAACCAAGCCCTTGATCAGTAATCGCATCGAAATCGAAAAGACTTTCAGCTTGACAACCTCCAGTCTTTTTAATCGGCCTGACAAGCCTTCAAGTTCAAACTTCAGACTGCCGGCTGCTGACTGCCAGCTTTCCAGGATTGGTCGGGGCGGCAGGATTCGAACCTGCGACCTCCTGCTCCCAAGGCAGGCGCGCTAACCAGGCTGCGCTACGCCCCGATATATTGAGTTTCGCCGATCGGCGCAAAAAAGTGGATACCTGATACCGGTTTTTCCGGACCTTCGCAAGTTCTTTTTTAACTTTCCCTTGACTGAGATTAGCCTCTGTGCTAATAAATGTTGCTTTGAATTGACGGCCATTTTATTATGGTATCTGTCAGACCGCAACCGCAAGAATACAGATGATCCCGGGTAGCTCAGCCGGTAGAGTCCCGCCCCGGCGGGATTAACCACCCTGAGCGTCATCTGGGCGTTTGAAAAAATAGAGACAATTTAATCCCGGGTAGCTCAGCTGGTAGAGCAGGTGGCTGTTAACCACCCTGTCGGGGGTTCGAGTCCCTCCCCGGGAGCCAGTTCTCAGCCCGTCCAGCAATGGACGGGCTTTTTTTATGGCATACTTCGTCTATATCCTTCAATCGACCAGCACCGTGTAGCGTGACGCAAGGTTTGATACCAATTAACGCAAGG
>DSAE01000266.1 GCA_011372855.1 Desulfobacteraceae bacterium | reverse complement strand
GAATTACCAAAAATCTGAAAAGGCGGGCGGCTGAATTGGGCTTTGAACTCGTGGAAAAGCCAGAAATACATGGTACAACCATCAACGCTATATAGTTGATCTACCGTTATGTTATTCATGAGTTGGCAGCGTCCCACCCCGCGCCTGGGGGGGGACGATTGAGGAGAACAACATCTCTTCAGATATCAATTACCTATTGATATTATTGTTCATTTTCTTTGCTTGCCCTGTCAATCGTCTGCTGCTGAGCAGACAACTGACAATGGAACATTTTGTTGAGCTTGACGCATGAATGCATAAAGGAAATTATGGTCATGTTTCTGTAGCCTGTCTGCCTGATCTACCGTTATGTTCTTCATGAGTCGGCAGCTTGGGGATTGCATCCGCCCCTGCGGGGCACCAGCGAAGCTGCAAACTCCTTCTGGCTTCTGGCATGGCCGGGTGAAGGCGTTCCGACCAGGCCGGCAGGCTGCAAGCCCCTAACAGCCTTCAGCCAGTTAGCCTGAAAAAAGACTGCTGTCTCCCGGCGCAGCAGGGTGGAGCTCCCGAAAGAGAGCTGAAAAAAAAGGGGGGACAGCCCGGACCTGATTCCCGACTGTCCCCGGAATCGCATTTCTTCCGGGCGGCAGCGCATGCCCGGCCGGAAAGATATAGCTCCTTTGCGGAGGAGATTTGCCTATTTACCGCTGTTGCCCTTGCCGCCGCCGCTGTTGCCTTTGGATTTACCTGACCCGCCGCCCTGGCTCTTGCCCTTGTCGGAATTGCCGGGTCCGCCGTCACTGCCGATGCCGCTGGCTTTGCTCCCGCCGCTGTTTCCCTTGCCCTGGCCGCCGGCATTCCCCTGGCCGCCTCCGCTCAGGCCGGCCGCGCCGCTGATGCCGCCGGTGGTTTTCGCTTTGTTGTCCTTGTTGACCCGGCCCAGGGCATAGCCGCCCTGCGCTTTCGCGGTATCCTTGACCCCTGCATTGAGGCCGAGACCGTGCCCCTGCGACCAGCCGGTGCGGGTGTTCCGCTCGGTGGCCTCCGCCACCTCGTCGCCGGCGGTTCCATCATCGCTCCAACCGTACTTGTTTCGGTACGCCTTGGTGTGACCAAGGCCGAGCACGCTCGGATGCACGCCCAGTTCCTTGGCGATCTCGCCCCAGCCCATATCCGCGTTGCGCATCGCCTCAATTTCACTGGTGATCACGCCGATCCTGGCCTCGATGACCTCGGCATAGGCCTGTTCGGCCTCGGCCAGCTGTTTGCGGGCATCCTCAATGGCCTGCTCATTCCCGGTTTCTTCCGCATCCTTCAGCGCCGCTTCCGCCTCCTCGACGGCCGACAGGGCATCCAGGGTTTCCGCATCGGGCTCGGCCGCCACCGCTTCCGCTATGTTAGCCGCATGCTGGGCCTGGGCAGGGTTGGCAAAAGCCGGGGTGTACGAGGTATCATCGGCCGCTTCTCCGGTCTCGTCCGCAACGGCATTGCTCCCCCCCATTCCGGCGGCAAAACCGATACAGAGCACGGCGGTCAGGACAACCGGCCGCAAGAATGCTTTCCACTCCTTCTGTTTCTTCATATCATGTCTCCTTCTGTTTGTTGCATACGCGGGGTACAGAATATCATCAACCCTTCCGTGAGGACATGCTCCACCCCGGAAGCGGTCCGCACCGTTTCAGGCTCCCCGAACCAACTGATGTCGATCTGCTTGCCGGCACGGTCGTCCAGGCCGGCGCCGAATAGATACTGCAGCTCCCTTGCCATGCCTTCAGCCTGGGCGGCATCGCCGGCCAGGAATACCACCAGGTTCAGCACATCGCCCGAAGCCCCGGCAAAGGCCGAGGCCAGGAAATCGGCCTCCAGCCGCCGGGCCTCCGAGTCCGGCCCCAGCAGCAGGTCCTGGTTGCCGATGACCAGGCGGTGACCGATCCTGTAGCCACGGTAGGTGAAGTCCCCCAGGGCGTTGAGATGCGTGACGGCGCGGTAGGCCCATTTGCCGGTTCGGTTCAGCCGCAGGTACTCCTTCCAGGCCGCGGCCTCCAGGTCCCTGTCCCCCAGGATCCGGCCGGCCAGTGCCCGGTTGTAAAGCGCGGTCTCTTCGTCCGGCATCAGGGCCAGCACCCGGCTGTATTCTTCAAGGGCCGCGGCCGCATCACCGCTTTCCAGCAGATTATGGCCAAGGTATAACCGGGCCGGCACATAGTCCGGATACCGGTTGACCGTCAAACGGTAGATCTCCCGCTCCTGTTCCTTGTCGCCCTGTTTGCCCAGGGCGACGGCTTCCCACAGGGCATGTTCGGGATCATCCGTGGCCAGGCGGGCCGCCCGCAGAAATTCCGCGGCCTCTTTCCATTGACCTGCAACAAGCAGGCCCCTGCCGATGAAAAAATCGGCTTCGGGGTTGCGAACCGGGCCGGTCAGGTGGCCGCCGCCGGACTCCGCTTCCGGACCGGAATCGTTGCGGGAACCGCCGACGGTCATGCCCAGCCAGAAGGCGAGCATCACTGCGCCGGCCAGAACGGCGCCCCGCAATGGCTGCAGGGGAAAAGCAGCGGCAAGAAGGCCGCCGATCCTCCGCCCCAGAGATTTCGGCGGCGCCTCAACGGCCGTCATTATCCGCTCGGCCAGACCGGCCGGCGGCTCGCGCTCCGGCAGTCGGCGCAGCATGTCCCGCAGGTGATTTTCGTCCATGTTCTTCCCGTTCATCTATCGTCCGCCAACAGGGACTGCAAAAGCTGGAGGCCCCTCGCCGTCCTCATTTTCACGGCGCTTTCGCTGATGGCGAAGATCTCGGCCACTTCCTTGACGGAACGGCCATGGTGAAAGCGAAGCATAAGTAGCTCCCTGGTTTCGTTCCCCAGCAAATCCAGTCCCCGTTGCAGCCGTTCAAGTTCTTCCCGATGTTCCAGCATCCTTTCCTGCCTGGAGCCTCTTTCCGCCCTTTCCGGCGCATTGTCGATCAGCCCTTCCCGATGGGCGTTCCGCCGCTTGCAGTTTCTGCTCCAGTCGTTGGCCCGGTTGACCGCCAGGGTGTACAGCCAGGGAAAAAACACGCGGCCGGGCTCAAAACCATCGAGTTTTTCGTAGGCTCGCAGAAACACATCCTGGGTCAGATCTGCGGCATCCTGCTCGGAGCGGCTGTACCTGAACATGAGGTTGTAGATCTGCCGCTGGTACCGGTGGATGAGATGCCTGTATTCATGCTTGCGCCCATCCAGGACCAGGTTGATAATTTCTTCGTCCGATTTCTCCATCAATCAGGGGTGATGGATGACCATTACCCGATCCTTTTCCGGCTTATGTTTCTATCTGGATATACGACGGGGAAAATAAATGGTCACATTTTTTTTGGACAGCGATACCGATTTCGATTTCAATTTCGCCAAAGTATTTCCTGCGATTGAGCCAACGTAACCGAGAAATTGTTTGAGTCTCAGCCCAACCTACGCAACTAACAGGCTAACAGCCTTGGTATGGTCGTCCTTAATCTGTACCTCGAACCTCGTACCCTCCGGCGCAGCCAGGAAACCTCAAACTGCCGCCTGCTGACTCATGAATAACATAACGGTAGATCAAGCAGATAGGCTGCAGAAATATTACCATAATTTTCATTATGCATTCATGCATCAAGCTCAGCAGAATGTCCCATTGTCACTTGCTGAGCACCGGAG
>DSAE01000073.1 GCA_011372855.1 Desulfobacteraceae bacterium | reverse complement strand
TCTTGTCGTCAATCTCGCCGAGGGCAAGCTGATCTTCGGCCGCCAGGAACTGGACATGCACCCGACCCGGCTCGCCCTCTACGCTTTTTTTGCCGAGCGCAAGAAAAACTGCCGGCTGGACCGGTCCTGCTCGGGCTGCACCGCATGCTTCTGCGAGGCTGCCGAGTTGATCGGCAGCGAAGGAGTGGCCCGGATGTACGAACGTATCCCGGGCAGCCACCTGATCGAGGAGATGAGCAAATCGGGGATCGGCTCCCTGACCCGGGAGAACTTCCAGTCCTACAAATCGAAGATCCGCAGGGATCTGCTTGCCGCCTTCGGCCAGACCAATCTGGCGGAACTGGAAATCGCCTCCTGCGGCTCGCGGCCGGACACGAAATACGGAATCCAGCTCGACCGTGGGCGGATCAGGATGGAGTGGTGAGGGAAACGCAACCCGGCAGGGAAGGTGAACGATGCGCGCGGCCAGGATTCAGGCGAGCCAGTTTTCCACAGCTCTGGAACTGGCCGTTTTTTGAAGATATTTGTGATGATGTCCGTATCAAAAAGATACATCGCGGCCGGAGCCTCCCTCTCTCCGAAGCGCCTCAAGATCGGTCAGCGGGGTGGCCACCTCCTCGAAATCCGGCCAGGACGAGGCGGCCGCCGCCAGCCCCTGCCGCTCCTGGTGCTGCTCGATAATCTTCAGATCCTCGATGCTGACCAGGGCCGCCACCGGTTTGTCACGCCTGGTGATGACGAACCGTTCATGGGAATGGGCGCTTTTCGCGATGAGTTCTGAAAAATGGCTTTTTGCTTCGGCAACGGATACGCGCGGCATGCCGGGCCTCCCTGGCTGACGAAATGATCTTGGACAAAATGGTCATTATGACCAATGTCATAACCGTGATTCGGGCAGTGGTCAAGGCGGCCGGGCACCAGGTACGGCAACCTTCTCGACCGCGGCCGGATCAGGATGGAGTGGCGATGGCGGGGAATCAGTTCCGACTGAAAGGATTGACGATCTGCAGACCGTTGATGCGTTGCCCGGCCTGCAGGTCCTCACTCAGGAGACGCGAACATCCCATGCGGGTTGCGGCGGCGATGACCAGACCATCCCAGAAGGAAACGGCATGGCGCTGATGCATTCCGACCGCGGCCTCGACCAGAACCGCATCGACTTCCGCCACCGGCAGGGCGCGGAACAGGGAGATGGCTCCCCCGGCCTCCGCGGCAGTGAGGGGAGTGGCGATTTTGCGGGTCACCACCACGAAAAACTCGCTCAGGATCTGGGCCGAGATCGCCGCGCTTTCATCAAGGATCGCCGATTCCAGAATCTGCCGGGCAATTTCTTGTTTTGCCGGCACATGGGAATCGTAGGCATAGACAAGGATGTTGGTGTCAAGAAAGTCGGTCATGGAGATCCTCCCTGCGCCAGGAGCGTTCCCCCATATCCCGGCTCAGGCAGGCGAAGCTCTGCCGCAACGCGGCCAGATTCCTCTGTTTTTCCGCCTCGTCCCGTGCCGCCACCTGCTCCAGGTACTCCCGGACCATGGCGGTGAGGGTGGTGTTTTTCTCCATGGCGATCCTGCGGACCTTTTTGATGGTCGCCTGGTCCAGGCTCAGGGTGATGTTGGGCATGTCTTCCTCCGCAAAGGGGCGTGCACAAGGTGATTGGCCCTTATTATGGGTGAGAGTTCCGGGGAAGTCAAGAAATGGCTGCGGGAGGCAACAGCCAAGGTCGGATGTCGATGACGGGAAGCGGCACCGGCAACATTGCAAAGACAGCGCAAGAAACGGCTTTGCGGTACAAAGAGGCCAAGGAGAACACCTTTTTTTCAAGCTCCCGGACAAAGGCAGCGGTGTTTGCCGGGCTGTCCGCCGCGATATAGTCATGGATTCCGGCAAGGTCGTTTTCGGCGTGTCGGGTCAGGAGAACCCCATATGTTTTTGGCACGCCTGAAATCCGCGAAGAATGCAGCCGCTTCGCGCACCCTGCCGTCCTTGGCATCCTCCTCGATCCGGCTACGCCGGACTATCGATGCAGCCGGCGGCTTAACAATGAAGGCTTCCACCTTCTTTTCGCTGCCAATCTGTCCGAACAACCGGGGCCACCTCTGTCGTGGCCAACGGAAAATAAGGAACCGGCCATGAAACCACGTTCCCTTTTTCTGAGTTTTCTGGGCACCAACACATATACGCACTGCAACTATTCCTTGCCGGGGCATGGAAAGGTGGACGGTGTCCGTTTCGTTCAGGAGGCGCTGGTTCGTCTGCTCTGTGCCGAGTTCCGGCCGCCGGACCGGATTGTCGTTTTTCTCACCGATGAGGCAAGGCAGAAGAACTGGTTTGGTGAGGGTCAACCAGGACTTGAGACCTGCCTGGCGCGCACGGTCAAAAAAGGTACACTTGTGCAGCCAGTTGTTATCCCGGAAGGGAAATCGCCGGAGGAGCTGTGGCGGATTTTTGAGACGGTGTTCGGCGTCATCCAGGAAAACGACCGGGTGCTTTTCGATATCACCCATGGTTTCCGCTCCCTGCCCATGCTGGGGATCGTTCTGCTCAACTATGCCCGGCTGCTGAAAAACATCACCATCGCCGGGATCTACTACGGCGCTTTCGAAGTTCTTGGCCCGCTGTGGAAGGTCAAGGAACTGCCGCTTGAGAAAAGAAACGCTCCGATTTTCGACCTCTCCGACTTCGCCACTCTGCTTGCCTGGTCGAGCGGCGTGCAGGAGTTTGTCAAACATGGCAGTCCGGACGGGATTGTCGAACTGTTGTGGCAGGAGGCAGAGCCGCGCCTGAAGGAAAGCCGGGGACAGGATGCCGCTGGCAAGATATGGAAAGGCGTAGCTCACAACCTGGCAAAAATCGGGGGCCAGGTAGCCGCCTGCCGCGGCCGGGAACTGGTTGCCGGCGAGGCGGTTATCAAGCTCCGCTCGTATCTCGAACAGTGCAAGGAGTTATCGGCACTGCCGCCTCCGTTTGTGCCGCTCATCAAGCGGATCACCAACAAGATCGAGCCGTTCCGGGAAAACGATGCCGAAAACTGCCTGCGGGCGGTGGCCTGGTGCCTGGAGCATGATCTGGTCCAGCAAGGGTTGACCATGCTGCAGGAAGGACTGATCACCCTGATCGCCGCACGCCACGGCCTGGAGTGGAGAGTGGAGGCGGACCGGACGTTGATTTCCGAGAGCATCAGTGTGAAGAACCAGAAAACCCCGGAGGCGGAATGGAAGGGCGAAGTGGGCCGTCGGCCGGATCTGGCCCACCAGATTCAAAACGACCCCTTCGTTGCTGCGGTGGCGGGCGATTTCGACATGCTGTCCAAGGCGCGTAACGACATCAACCATGGGGGATTCACGGAGGCGGTTGATGCTGAACAGCTGCGGAAAAAGTTGCGTAAGGCATACGAGGCGATCAGCGCGGAGTGGACGCGGCACAGGGGAACAGGGCCGTATGCAGCAGGCCCGGAGAACCCGACACAGGAACAGCAATTCCCGGATCATGCTTAACCTTTTTTGATTTATCGTAGTTTTTAAGAATGCCGTTTCGCAGACTCTTAGCCCAAAACGTTAGGACTGTGAGCCTCAATTATATCGATATTTCAATAAAATAAATTTATGCCGAGGGGCTTTTTCTGCTTGACATAGCTCGTGAAGCCTGGTCGCGATTTTTCTA
>DSAE01000227.1 GCA_011372855.1 Desulfobacteraceae bacterium | reverse complement strand
TGACCCTTCGTCGACAGTACCCGCGTGATCGCCGCTGTCAGGGTCGTCTTCCCATGATCAATATGACCTATCGTCCCTACGTTGACATGCGGCTTCGTCCGCTCAAATTTTTCCTTTGCCATCAGCCTACCTCTTTCAACTGGTTGTTCAGCCTAAACGCCTCGTATCTTGTGAATTATCGCTTCGGCCTGTTTGGCCGGTACTTCCGCAAACTCGCTAAACTGCATGGTAAACGTCGCTCTGCCCTGGGTTGCCGACCTGAGGTCGGTGGAATAGCCGAACATTTCCGCCAGGGGCGCTCTGGCATGGACAACCTGGTGGCCCCGCTCGATCTCCACCCCGACGATGTGCGCCCTCTTTTTGTTGAGATCATTGATGACCTCGCCGAGGTATTCCTCCGGAGTTATGATCTCGAGCGCCATAATCGGTTCCAGCAGAATCGGCGCCCCTTCCTGGGCGGCCCTGCGGCAGGCTATGGTCGCCGCCACCCCGAAGGCCATCTCCGTTGAATTATCCTCATCATAGGAGCCGCCGGTCAATCGGACCAGGACATCCACCATGGGATAACCGATGAGGGGGCCCGAATCAAGACTGTCGCGCACTCCCTTTTCAACCGCCTCGATGTATTCTCCGGGCACCTGATCAGCAGTGACCAGATTCTCAAAGCGGACACCCTGTCCCCGCGGCAGGGGCACAAGCTGAAGCTTGACATGCCCGTACTGCTCCTTGCCGGCGCCGTGTGTTTCAAACCGCCCCTCGGCGACCGACTCGACGGTCAGGCTTTCCTTGTAGGCCACCTGGGGCTTGCCGACATTGGCCGAGACCTTGAATTCCCGTATCAGCCGTTCCGTGATAATTTCCAGGTGCAGCTCGCCCATTCCGGAAATTATCGTCTGCCCGGTGTCTTCGTTCATCGTCACCCGGAAGCTCGGATCCTCCTTGGATATCCTGTTAAGGCTCTCGCGGAGCTTGCTCTCGTCCGCCTTGGTCTTGGGCTCAATGGCCACCCCGATAACCGGCTCGGGAAAATCCATGGACTCGAGGACTATATAATCGCCGGTGCCGCAAAGGGTGTCGCCGGTGGTGGAAAATTTCAATCCGACCACCGCACCGATGTCGCCGGCTTCAAACCTGTTAACCTCCTCGCGCTTGTTCGCATGCAGCATAAGCAGCTTGAAAATCTTTTCCTGCTTGCGCTTCAGGGGGTTGTACACTTTCTCGCCAACCTTGAGTTCACCGGAATACATCCTGATGAACGACAGGTTGTCCACGAAGGGATCGGCCTGCAGCTTGAAAATCAGGCCGCAGAACTTTTCCTTCGGGTCCGGGTGCCGGGCCACGGGTTCGCCGTCTTTGTCGATTCCCTGCACCGCCGGTATGTCCAGCGGCGAAGGGAGATAACGTACGACTGCATCCAGCAGGGGCTGCACCCCTTTATTCTTGAATGCCGAGCCGCACAACACGGGTACCAGACCCAGCGACAATGTTGCCTTGCGCAGTGCCCTATGCAGCTCTTCGGGAGCTACATCATCACTGTCTTCCAGATATTTTTCCATGAGCTCCTCATCGAAGTCGGCCAACTTCTCGAGGAGGGTCATCCGGGCGGCCGAAGATTTGTCCTTTAAATCGTCGGGGATTTCCTCACTGACAACTTTCAGACCCTGGGTCGATTCATCAAAGCGAAGGAGCTTTCCTTCAATGATATCGATTATGCCTGCAAAACTGTCTTCACTGCCAACGGGCAGGGTTATTGCAATCGGACTGGCTCTGAGCTTTTCCCGTATCTCCGCGACGCACTGTTCGAAGTCGGCGCCGATGCGGTCCATCTTGTTGACGAACGCAAGGCGCGGGATACGATAATGGTCCGCCTGTCTCCAGACCGTTTCAGATTGGGGCTCCACACCGCCAACCGCGCAGAAGACGGCTATGGCGCCGTCAAGCACCCGCAGGCTACGCTCCACCTCGATGGTGAAATCGACATGCCCGGGGGTATCGATTATGTTGATCCGATGATCCTTCCAGAAACAGGTCGTTGCGGCAGAGGTGATGGTAATGCCCCTTTCCTGTTCCTGCTCCATCCAGTCCATGACGGCGGTGCCCTCATGGACTTCGCCGATCTTATAGGATCGACCGGTATAATAGAGAATACGTTCCGTGGTCGTGGTTTTTCCCGCATCGATATGGGCCATAATGCCTATATTGCGCAGGTTGGATAGAGATCCGCCGCCAGCCGACTTCATTTCCCGTATTCTTTCTTCTCATTTTCAGTTTGCCCTGCTGCCAAAAAAGTAATTTGTTTACAGCAGTCAGTACCGATTGTCAATGCTCTTCTTCACCCTGCGGGGCAGGCAAACGGCCCTTTTCCATATTCCCTACCAGCGATAATGGGCAAAGGCCTTGTTCGCTTCCGCCATCTTGTGGGTATCTTCGCGTTTCTTGACCGCGGCCCCGCGATTGTTGAAGGCGTCGAGCAGTTCGGCGGCAAGCTTCTCGGGCATTGACTGCCCGGACCGATTCACGGCAAAATTGATAATCCAGCGGATGGCCAGGGCGTTGCGCCGGTCGGGCCGCACTTCCACCGGCACCTGGTAGGTGGCGCCGCCGACGCGCCGGGACTTGACTTCAACCCTGGGGCGGACGTTTTCCATCGCGGTCTCGAACACCGCCAGGGGCTCCTGGTCGGGCAGCCGCTGATCAATGATTTCCATGGCTCCGTAAAACAGATGCCTGGCCACTGACTTCTTGCCATCCTTCATCATGCAGTTGGTGAACTTGGATACCAGGTTGCTGTTGTATCGCGGGTCGGGACCAACCGCCTTCTTTTCAATCAGTTTTTTCCTCGGCATACTTCAATACCCTCGACAAGCGTAGACGTATAATTATTTAGGGCGCTTGGCCCCGTACTTGGACCTGCCCTGCTTCCGGTCCGAAACCCCAAGCGTGTCCAGCGTGCCGCGGACAATATGATACCGGACACCGGGAAGATCCTTGACACGGCCTCCCCTGATCAGAACCACGGAATGCTCCTGCAGGTTATGGCCGATACCGGGGATATACGAGGTCACTTCAATACCATTGGTCAGCCTGACCCTGGCAACTTTCCGCAAGGCGGAGTTCGGCTTCTTCGGCGTAGTCGTATAGACACGGACGCAAACCCCGCGCCGCTGTGGACAATTCTGCAGTGCGGGCGTGTTGGACCGATTGCTGATTTTCTTCCGTCTTTTCCGGACAAGCTGATTGATTGTCGGCATTGAAACCACTCCTCATTAATCAATAAAATATCTGCTCCTTACTTCTGCCAGGAGCAACAAATTTTAGATATTATCGTACACCCTCACCGCTGTCAAGGAGAAACTGCTCAGTCCTTGTGGTCTATCCGGTAGCCCGGCAGGCCCGTGCCGGCGGAAATCAACCGTCCCATGATGACGTTCTCCTTCAGCCCGGAAAGTTGATCGATCTTGCCGGCCATGGCCGCATTGGTCAGCACCTTGGTGGTCTCCTGGAACGATGCCGCCGAGATGAACGAATCGGTGGACAGCGATGCCCTGGTCACGCCCAGCAGCAGCGGTTCCGCGGCAGCCGGTTTTTTGCTTTCGGCGATCAGCCGATCGTTCTCCTCGCGGAAGCGCCACCATTCGACCTGCTCGCCGAGCATGAAGTTTGAATCGCCGACTTCGGTAATCTG
>DSAE01000077.1 GCA_011372855.1 Desulfobacteraceae bacterium | reverse complement strand
GCCATGGTAATGAACCCGTCGCCGCCGCTCAGGTGCATGCACTTGGTGTTCGGCGGCTGGACTTCATCTCCCTCCCAGCTCGCGGAGCCGTTCTTGTCCCCGGGGCACTGCACCAGGACGCCGGCGCCGGCCGTCTGAGCGGCGAAGAGCACACCGCCCAGGAACAAAACCTGCCATGCAAATCGAAGTCCGCTGTTCATATATCATCCCTCCTCCGTTGCGCCGTCTTTTTTCGTGTCCGCGGCTGAAGAACGGCAAAGAAGAGCAGTCCTCCCAGCGCCAGGACAATAAGGGTGGCAAACGGAAGAACGTTTGCCAGGGTCGGACGCCCGCGGTCCGCCTGCCCCTCCGTTTCAGCCTGACTGGTTTGTTCTCCGGCCGGTACGATTCCGGTTTTCTGATCACGGGATTCCGCCGCAGTCCCCAGGACGTTTCCTTCGACCGGAACCCGGCCGCTCACCTCGGCAACGAGACCGCTGTCCGCCTCATCCCGGCCGGACAGGTCCGCCTGCGGCTCGTAGGACTCCTGATCCTCGGGCAACATGCTCGTTCCCGCGAGCACATCCGCTCCCGAGGGGAGATATGCGTCCTCCGCGGTCCGGTCCAGGCCGGCGGAAAAGGCTGCCGCCGGTCGATCGTCACCGTCTCTCTGCGCCGGTCCTTCCTCGACCATGACCCGAGCCCCGCCCGAACCGCCGGAGCGGTGCACGGACGCGGATGCCGGCTGTTCGTCACTGCTGAGGTCCGCGCTGCCCGACCCGCCGGAATTGCCCGCGGAAACAGGAACGACGGATTCCAGCCCCTGGGCTTGCGGGGCCAGGGAGCTGTTGATCGCGCCCATGGCGTCAAGGTTCAGCGAATTCGCCTGCTTGTCCGGCGTCCAGTTCAACAGGGCCGCCGGCTGGACTGCCGCCGGGGCTGCCGGCGGCTCGGTGCCGTCACTTTCATCGGCGCCGATATCAAAGCCGCCCAACTGCGGCCGCGGCTGGCCGTCAAAGTCGTCGCCGACTCCCGCGTCATCCCCCGCATTAAAGGCTGGAGAAGTGGGAGCGATATGATAATCGCCGTACGGCAGGCCGGTATCCAGCCTGGTCTCGGTCAGCGGGCCGTAGCGCAGGCGGATGAAATTGCCGCCTTCGTCAAAGGCCACGGTCGGGGCTATGGCCGTCGTGGTCTCCGGGATGGTGATGGTGGACTGCCGGTTGCCGTTGAAGTATTCGGCGAAGAACAGCGGGTCCAAGCCACCGTCGGTCAGCAGTGAATTGCCGGGATCAAGCGAACCGAGGGCGGCCGGAATGACGCCCAGGTCGCTGAACACCGGCGTTGTCCCACAACCGAGACCGATATTGTCGATATCCGGGCAGAGGCCGAACAGGACATTGGCCGGATCGGTATCATTGACCAGGAAATAAAACTGCCTGTTCTGCCAGATGATGTTGTTGATCAGCTCCGGGTCGGAAAAGGGTGCTTCGCCTCCCGGCAGGAAGGATGCCAGCTCCAGGCTGTGCTCCCGGGAAACGATACCCGCCCCCGACTGGGGATTGGACTGGGAGGGCGATCCGGGGGTAAACGCCTCGCCGGCCGTGGCCGCGCTGTCGTTGCGGGCAATGGTGTTGTGCAGGATGCTGACCCGCAGCGCGTCCCGGATGGAGATGCCGCCGCCGGCCAGGGCGGCGACATTGTTGACGATCATGTTGTTGATGATGTCCACGGTGTACCAGAGCCCGGGATCGGTCGGGACTACTGCATCGTCGACCACCTCGACCAGATCCTGGCCGTTGATCCGGCTCAACCTGATGCCGGCCCCGTCGCCGACCCCGGCGGAGTTGCCCTGGATGCGGTTGCGCTCAATGGCGATCGAACCAGCGCCCGGGGAAAGGTTGAAGTTGGGATCGGCCAGACAGGCCGGATCGGGCGCCCCGGTGTCCGGGATGACCGCACAGCCAATCGGCGCATTGCCGGAGACGGAAATACCGCCGCCGTTGACGGTCACCAGCTGGTTGAAGTTCTCATTGAAAAGGATGGTGTTGTCCCGGATCGCCCCGTTGCTCAGGCCCAGGTGGCCGATGCCCGCCCCGTCCCCCAGAGTGAAGTTGCCGCAGACGAAGTTTCCGGCCACCTCGTAATTGTCCGAGCCGTTGTAGAGGGAGACGCCGCCGCCGGCGCCGTCAAAACCCCCGTTCAGGGAAATCTGGTTGTTGCTGATCCGGACAAAGTCGTTGTCCGAGTCGGTGCGGGTAACAACGCCTTCCACGTCCTGGGTGGTCAGGAACGGATGCCCGACCCGGATGCCGCCGTTGAAAAAGCCGTTGTTGTTGATGATCAGGTTGTTGGAGATCTCCAGGTAATCGGCATAGCCGTTGACCACGATGCCGCCGCCGGTGTCTGCCCCCCTGATGGTGAAGCCGTCAATGCGGGCCCCCGGGTTTGAGGTGAAGCTGTCGGGGTCGGCGGTGTCCGCTTTGGCCACCACCAGCACGCCCGCTCCTTCTTCCGAGGAGAAGGGTTCGGCCATGACGCCCGGGGCAAATCCGGCCAGCTGACCGGGAACCAGGTCAAAATCGCCGGCGTTCAGGCGGGTTTCCAGCGCCTGGCGCCAGGCGGCCAGCTTGTCCGGGGGCGTCTTGACCGCGTTGATCAGCGTCCCTTCGCCCGAGCCCTGCAGCCGGACCGGCTTCCACATGATGAGCATTTCACTGTACGCACCCGGGGCGACCAGGATCAGGTCGTTTGGGTCCGCTGCATCGATGGCCGACTGGATGGCGCCGGGAAACACGTTGGGAGCACTGGGCGCAGCAACGATCACCGGAGGGGTACCGCCGACCTGCAGAGTGACGCCGTTGACCGACGACCTGCCGTTGTCGCGGGTCACGACCAACTGGCCGGTCTCGGTGCCGGCGGGAACGGTGGCAATGATCTCGGTCGCGGTCCAGGACGTTACGGTCAGCGGCTGCGGATTGCCGGCGGAGTCAATGATGTCCACCGTGCCCTCAACGTCGCCGAAGCCGAAATCACGCGAGATTGTCCGCGGCTGGTCGCCGCCCACCCCGTCATAGGCGGGATTCGGCACCTGGACATCCACGCCGAGGGCGGTGATGATAATCTCCCCGTCGACGTCCCCGGCAAGGAAGGGGCCCGTTGCTTCATTGGAGGTAACGGAGAGTATCCGCGGGGTCCCGTCCGGCAGGGCGCAGTCGAGGGGGAACTGGTCCGGCCCGGCAAACGCCGCCACCGGCACCACCGGCGTATCCAGGTAGGTGGTGGTGCCCGGCATGTACTGGAAGGTGTAGCAGAAGGTTGAATACTGGGGACTGAAAAATCCGCCCACCGTGTCCGCCTCCGGATCGTTCATGCAGGCGGTCAGCATGTTGGGCGACATGCCGCTGGGCTGCGGCAGGCTGTTGGTATAGGTTGAGGGAACCAGGACATTGTAGGTCCCGTATTCATCGGAATAGGTGGAGCCGATCATCCTCCCCGTCCAGTCGCGGATGGCGACCGGCAGCCAGGGCGGGGCGAACTTCTCGCCGAACTGGGGCGAGGCCGGATCGAATTCATTGGCGGTGTCATCCAGGATGAAGCCCTTGATATGCCCGGCAATGGGGACCTGGGTAAAGAGGAAGAAATCCGCCGCCGCGTTGGCGCGGTCGCTGAGCACCACCTGCTTGCGGTCGCAGCCGTTCAGCCACT
>DSAE01000149.1 GCA_011372855.1 Desulfobacteraceae bacterium | reverse complement strand
ACGATAATTTCGATTTTCAATTTCGGCTGGAAGTCGATATGGTATTCCGCGCCCCGGTAAATTTCCGTATGGCCTTTCTGCCGTCCGTAGCCCTTGACCTCCGAGATGGTCATCCCCTTGATGCCGATGGTGTTCAGCGCCTCTTTCACATCATCGAGCTTGAACGGCTTGATGACGGCCTCTATTTTTTTCATGCCCAATTCCTCATCAATCATCGGATTGCCTGTTAATTGTAAGCCGTTTCCGAGTGTTCGGCATAATCAAGACCCAGGACTTCGTTTTCCTCGCTCAGCCGCAGCCCCATCGATGCATGCAGCCCCTTGAGCAGCATCCAGCTGACCGCAAAGGCATAGCCGCCGACCACCAGGACGCCGACGGCCTGCCTGCCCAGCTGCGCCGCACTGCCAGCCAGCAGTCCGTCGGCCCCGGCAGGATTGACCGCCGTGGAAGCGAAAACACCAAGAAGAAGGGTGCCGGCCATCCCGCCAACCCCGTGAATGCCGACAACGTCCAGGCTGTCATCATAGCCGAGCCGCATTTTGAGGTTGACCGCGGCGAAACAGATAACTCCGGCAATCAGACCGATGACGACGGCCGCCTGGGGGCCAACGAATCCCGCCGCCGGGGTGATGGTCGCCAAACCGGCAATGGCTCCGGAAGCGGCGCCAAGGGTGGTCGGCCTGCCGATCTTCAGCCATTCCATGACAATCCACATGACCATGCCGGCAGCGGCCAGAATAAAGGCCGTATCCGCCGCAGATATCATTCCCTCCCTTATTTAAATAATTTTACATTTTTGTAAAAAATGCGTCAAAACTGTAACAAAAAATGCTAAAATGAGCAAGCCGTAAACGTTGGTTCTCCGATCTTTTTTCCCGCCGCTCCCATGGCCCGCCATACTGACATTCGCTGCGAAGCCCGCTGTGGGAGAGAAACGCCGTCAATTCCTGTTTCAGGAAATAATTAGTGGACGGGGGCGGCGGAGTGGATTTTTATCAGCCAGCCGCTTCTCCCCGCCCCCCCTGTTATTCAAAAGGCGTGCCAGTTCCAGCCCGTCGCGCAACAGCCCCATGTTCCTCCTTTTTTAGTCGGCAGCGCCCCACCCCGCTCTGCGGGGACGAATGAAGAGAAGAACATGTTTGCGCATCCGACCCGCATAGAATGAGGGGTTTTTTCGATACCGATACCGATCCCGATTTCGATTTCGATGGGATATTTCCTGCGCCGGTTGATGAAATGTACACTCATCGGGATCGGGATCGAATGAGATCAGAGCTGATTCCATTGGGTCTTTTGGCGTGATCGAGTTTTTGTGCCCTATCTGCCCGTTCTATCGTTATGTTATTCATGAGGCGGAAGGCGGCGGTTTGTTGGGACATTATTTTTTTCGCTTCGGCACGACCGGGGGTTCGGGAATGCTGGGGGGGAGAACGATGCGGGATGGCCTGCCGCTGTCGATCGGGCGGCGGCAGGCCATCCCGTTGACAAAATCAGCCGGCCGGGATGTTCCTCAGAGCTCGTCCGCTCCGTTCTTTGCCTGAACCGGCATGGTGATGGTGAAGGTGACGCCCGGGCCGTCGGCATTGTTCGCCGCCGTGATGGTACCCCCGTTGTGCTGCTCGATCAGCCGCTTGCAGATGGCCAGGCCCAGACCCGTTCCCTGGGACTTGGTGGTAAAAAAGGGCTTGAAAATCTTTTCCAGCGATTCACTGTCTATCCCCCTGCCGTTGTCGGTCACGGCGATCTGCACGATCCCGTCGGCAGGAGTGTCGGTTTTGATGATGATGCGCCCCTTGTCCCTGATGGACTCCACGGCGTTCAGGATCAGGTTCAGAAACACCTGCTGCATCTGGCTCGGGTCAGCGACAATGTGCGGAAGACCGGGGCGGAAGTCCTTGACGAATTCAATCTCCTTTTTCTGTCCCTCGTTTTCATCGCGCGGAGTCTGCAGGGAGTAGCGGGCCGACTTGATGGTCGCTTCCAGGACCTCGTGGACGTCAAAGGCGACCGATTCGGGTTTGGGCGGACGGGCATAGCTGAGCAGGCTTTTGAGCAGGGAATTGATCCGGTCGATTTTGTTGATGACGCGCAGGAATATTTCCTTGTCCTCCGGTTCAAGGGGGAGTTCCTGGCTCAGCACTTCCATGGACACCTTGATGCCGGCCATGGGATTCTTTATTTCATGGGCCATGCCGGCGGCCAGTTCACCGACCACGGCCAGCCGTTCGGTCTCCTGCAGCTTGTTGTACTGCTCCTGCAGGGAAACCGCCATTTCGTTGAACGACGAAGCCAGTTCGCCGAATTCGTCCTTGAGTTCTTCCGTGATCCTGAACTGCAGTTTCCCCGATTTGATTTTCCGGGTCGCATTCAGCAGCCCGGCGACCGGCTCGGTGATGTTCTTGATGAGGTACAGGGAAATGAGGATGACGACGAACAAGGCGAAGACAAGGGTAGCCGCCAGGATCTTTTTGGAGTTGGCGACTTTTTCCATGGCCGCCGTCGTTTTCAGGCGCAGGGCTTCATTGGCGGTCATGGCCATCCACTGCGACTTCTCGATGATCGTGTCGCCGATATCGGCCGCAAACGTCTGCAGCCGTTTGATTCGTTCGACGTCGGCGGTTGAGGTTATGAAATAACTGAGCGCCTCCTTATACTGCTCGGTCAACTCCTGCAGCACCAGTATTTCATTTTCCACCACCGGCTCATGATGGCAGTCGGTGCAGGTTTTCGCCCTTTCCTGGAGACGGAGGACATTGTCGACGATGATGTCCAGTTCCTTGCCGAACGTCGTTCCGGTGGTGTACAGGTTCGACTGGACCGTCTGCACGCTGATGACCAGGTCCTGCCGGATAATCTCAACTTTGTGCAGGGTGAGCAGGGCGTCCAGGTTCGCCGTTGTTTTGTTGATAATGTACAGGGTGATGACAATACCCGCGAAAAACAGCAGAAACAGCGAGAAAAAGGAAATAACGATTTTTTTCTTCATCAGTCGCTACCGTGTTCCGCTATGCTCGCCCAGGCCTCCTGCGCCGTCTGCTCAATAATGTCAAAGTCCGATTTGTTTGATTGTATGAAGCGGAGGGCCTCGAAACGTGCGAGAACTTTCCTGCCCTCGTCCGTTGCGTCCATGTTCAGCAGGACGGCGGTCATGCGTTCCCGCAGGTTTTCGTCGACTTCCCGCCTGACGCACAGGGTGACTTCCGGGACACTGGGAGAGCGGGCCAGGATGTGCAGTTCCTGACTGATTGACTTATCCGACTGCACCAGCTTGTTGAAAACCGTGTTTTTGGCGGCGCCGATATCGGCCCGGCCGTCGAGCACGGCAAAAATAGTGGAGGCATGACTGCCGGAAAAATAAAACCGGCTGAAAAACATGTTGGTATCGGTGACCCCGTGCCGGTGAAAATAGGCAAGGGGAAACAGGTATCCTTCCATTGTTGCCGGATCGACAAAGACGATGCCCTTGCCGCGCATGTCGGCCACGTCACGTATCCCGCTGTCCTGACGAACAAAAATCAAACCCTGGGAAGTCGATTCCCCGTTCAGGTTCACCGGGTTGACGACCGGCTCTAGTGTCCTGTCACATCTCTAATGTTGGATAAAGACGGTTCAGTTTGATCCGGGCATCTTCAGCAGTGAACTGCCAGTTAACCCCGGCCTTCATTCCGTTTCTTGTCGACTCCCATGCCTT
>DSAE01000219.1 GCA_011372855.1 Desulfobacteraceae bacterium | reverse complement strand
GTTTGGCCCTGGTTCCCTGGACCAGGGCAGTCACCCGGCCGTTTTCGATCTTTAGGTCCAGGACGGCGCCGTGGCGGACATAGTTCTTGCCCCGGCCGATGCGGTTACTGTAGTCGGCATAGCGCTCAAGGTTCCTGTTCCAGGACTTGCCCCACCAGGTACGGGCCAATGTTTTACCTTCAATAACGACCGGCGTAATGTCCGGCCTCTTTTTTCTGAGCTGCGCAAGTTTTTTTTCCGCCTTGGCCTTTTTCTCGGCCAACGTGACGTATTTTGGGAATCCCCAGTAACTCATTGTTGTCTCCGCCCTCTTACATGTTCAGCGTAAACAGGTCGAACAGTTCCTCATTGCTCATCTCGGTGAGCCAGTTTTCCCCAGTTGCGGCGACCACCTCATCAGAGAGTTTTGCCTTCTCGACAAGCATATGGTCGATTTTTTCCTCAATGGTGCCCTTGGTCAGGAATTTATGGACCATGACATTTTTCTTCTGGCCGATGCGGAAGGCCCGGTCGGTGGCCTGGTTCTCCACCGCCGGGTTCCACCAGCGATCGAAGTGGATGACGTGGCCGGCCGCCGTCAAATTGAGACCAACCCCGCCCGCTTTGAGGGACAATACAAAAAAAGGCGCGTAATCACGACCCTGAAATGTTTCGACCAGTTTTTTTCGTTTGCCGACCGGTACACTGCCATGCAGGACCAGACCTTCCCGATTGAAAATAGTTGCCAGGAACCGGGCAAGGGGACCGGTCATCTCCTTGAACTGGGTGAAGACCAGTACCCGCTCTCTTTTTTCCGAGATGGTTTCACAGATTTCCCGCAGCCTTTGGAACTTGCCGCTTTCCTTTTCGTCGAAGTGGTCCAGGCCCAGATACTGCGACGGGTGGTTGCAGAGCTGCTTGAATTTGATGAGCGCCGATAATATAAGCCCACGGCGCTGCATGCCTTCCGTGTGCTCAAGCGCCTTCCTGATGCCGGATACGACCTCGCCGTACAGGACTGCCTGTTTTTTGCTCATGGCGGCCCAGGTTTTCATTTCCACCTTGTCAGGAAGATCGGAGATGATCGACTTGTCCGTCTTCAGCCGCCGGAGAATAAACGGGTTGACGACCCGGCGCAGTCCGGCGTAGCCGTTGGGATCATTGGCAAGTCTTTTGGTAAAATCAGTGAATTCCCTGGCGTTGCCCAGGAGTCCAGGATTGATAAAATCAAACAGGCTCCAGAGATCGGACAGCCTGTTTTCCACCGGGGTGCCGGTCATGATGATCCGGTTGCCGGCGGAAAGATTCTTCACCGCCCTGGTCTGTTTGGCGCCGGGGTTTTTAATGGCCTGGGCTTCATCGAGGATAACGTAATTCCAGGTATGCTCCCGGATCCACTCATATCGCTGGGCCAGCGCATAGGTGGTGATGACCAGATCCACTCCGTCCAGTTCTTCCGCAGAGAGCGCCGGCACCCGGCCGAGCCGGTGAAAATCTGGATGGGCGACGAAGTAGGTGAGTTCCGGCGAAAATTTTTGTATTTCGGCGGTCCAGTTGGCAAGAAGCGATGCCGGGATGATCAGAAGGGATGCCGCTGCCTTCTTGTTTTCGGCTTTGAGCACGTCAAGCAAGGCCAGGACCTGCACGGTTTTGCCCAGGCCCATGTCATCGGCCAGGCAGGCGCCGAGTTTCAGCTTGTGCAGATAAAACAACCAGTTCAAACCGTCTTGTTGATAGCGCCGCAGTCTGGCCTTGAATTCCCTGCCGGTGCTAACCATGCCGATTGTCCCGGGTCGCTGCAGCCGGGCAAAAACCGATTGCAGCCATTCGCCGTGGGAGATGCCGGATATATCCGCGGACCCGGCGCCCAGCATTTTCCGGGGATTCATGGAAAAGCGCATGGCATCAAGCAGACTGATGCCCTCATCCGTGTTCAGGACACCGGCCTTTTCAAATGCCTCCAGGGTCTGCCGCAATTTTTCCGGGTCCACCGCCACCCATTTGTTTTTGAGAAAAGCCAGGCCCTCGGATTCCTGCAGCAGCCTGCGGGCATCTTCCTCTGATATTTCCATGTCTCCGAGCATCAGCCGTGGCGTGAAGTCAAGCAGGGCATCCATGCCGACCATTGAGGGGGGCTTTTCACCGATACTGACCTGAATGGTGATGGCGGCGCTCTTTTTCTTCCACCAGTTGGGGATGCGGCAGAGGATGCCGGCCTCCTCGTAAACCGGGATTTCCCGCAGAAAGGCAAGTGCCTCTTTTGACGACCATGCCAGAGGGTAAAACAACTCGCCACTGTCACGCAGGCCTGCTATCAGCTCGCTTTTCTCCGCCGCGTCATCAACAGTTACCAGCAGTTTCAGCAGTTTCTCGTTATCGTCCCTGTATTCTTCCAGGGCGTATTTCAGGGGCAGGTGCCTGGATTCTCCGTCTTTACCCAATCTGGTGGAATAGGTGGCAAGAAAGGCAAAGGGGGATTCATGCTCACGGTTTTCAACCAGATGGAAATAAATCCGGCCCGCAAGATGGATATCCGGGCTGTATTCCTGGAAAAAATCCGCAACCGTCCCGTCGAATGCGTCAATTTTTTGATAGAATGTCTCGTGGAGCGCCTCCCACAATACCGTAAGCGCTTCGGCGGTCAGATATTCGCCGCCGGGCATGAGGGGTGCTGTTTGCAGCAGTTGGGTGCGTTCGTCATCCGGGAGGGAGACCGAGGCATCGGAGCGCAGTTCCTCCAGGTCGGGAGTGAGCTTGAGCTTATGAATGAAAAGGCTGGAGAATGTTCGCCAGAACGCCAACGAGGGGGAAAGGGGGGTGCTTTTGGAACAGAAAGCGAGGGAAAACAGCCAAGCGTCCGGTTCGGTGGTATAGCGCCCGTAAATTTCATTTTGCACTGAGAGACTGTGCTGATTAAGCCCCGCGGTGGCCAGAGGGGTCCACTCAAGCTGGATGGAACCATCCGGCATCAATACAGCGGCAAGTTCGTTAGTCTGCTTCATTGTCAATATCTGGAGGACGGGGCCATGGAACGTAATGATTTATCTTCCTTTGGGCCTATCATGCCAGACATCTTTATCTCGCAGCACTGATCGGCACAATTTTGTTTTCCTCATTCCTTACCAGGTGGTCAAGATAGTCCGCCCAGGCCTGCATCATTTTTTTTTCGTTCAGGGAGATGTTTCAAGAATGCCTTTTGCCTCGATTCTCCTGAGGACCGCCAGCAACTCAGGCGCTGTGATGGACTTGATCGGTCGGGACCCGATCCAGGGGAAGATATAGAGTTCAAAACGGCGGATGATCTTGGTGGCATGACTTTCTGCCCAGGAGGGAGAAAACTTTGTATGCCAATCGCGGGCAACAATCTCGAAAGTTTCCGTTTCCTGGAGACCTGTCTCCTTCTGTACTTTTTTGATGACGCCTGGATCTGCCCCTTTGGCCAGCAGGTTTCTTGCCAAGTCACGTTTCTGCCTGGCTTCGGCAAGGGAGATTTCCGGATAGGAGCCAAAAGAAAGTTTTATTTCCTTGTCCTCGAAACGGTATTTAAAATTCCAGAGTTTACCGCCGGGATGAGTGACAAGAAGAAAAAGGCCCCCACCGTCAAAAAGTTTTAAGGGCTTTTTTGCCGGCTTAACGGTTCTGACTTTAGTGTCAATAAGCGGCGTAATCCGTCTGGCATGAGAGTTCTTTTCGTTTTGGGGGCCTTTTATCCTCAAAAAGCCCCACAAAACCTTAG
>DSAE01000066.1 GCA_011372855.1 Desulfobacteraceae bacterium | reverse complement strand
AGAATACCTTGCACCGTAAGTCACATTACGCCACCGTCCAGACATTTCACCGGGGCCGGAATCACGGAAATTGAAGGCGGCGTTTTTTGCTTTATCGATGGAAACAACAATATCCCCTCCCTTGTCGAACACTTTATCAAAAAGTACGGGGACAGGCTGGGCAAGGAAATAAAATCGGTCACCCCCGCGGCCATGCGGAAACTCATGCTGTACGACTGGCCGGGGAATATCCGTGAGCTCGAAAACATCATCGAGTATGCCGTCGTCATGACCGATGCCGACATCCTGACCGATGATCTGATCCTGCAGAATGACACCGGCGAGGACTCGTTCCTCAACTTCCAGGAAGCTCGAACCCGCTTTGAAAAAAACTACCTGCTCAATCTCCTCAAGGCAACGGGAGGCAATGTCAGCAAGGCAGCTGAATTCGCGGGCAAATACCGGGCCGACCTCTACAATCTGCTCAAAAAACACAATATTTCTCCCGCCGATTTCAAAAATTGACGGGAGGAAAGCGCTTAACATAATCCCGGTTGCCTGAAGTTCCGGGGCGTGGTACCTGTAGGGCAGAAAATCCCCATGCATCGCCGCCCGCGATCCACAGCCCGCACCGGGCGGTCAGGAATACCTGGGGCCGGCACCCTTTTTATCGGGAAAACATCTTGCCAAAATCGATAGTTGCAATGAAAACAGATACCTTTTTCGAGCCCAGGGAACGAGACGGTTGCGCCATTGTCGCCATCGTCGACAAGCGAGGCCGCAGCACCCACGCCAACATCGCCCGTACCATTGAATCGCTGCAGCAGATGGGGCACCGGTCAGGTGATATCCACGGCGAAGGGGACGGCTGCGGCATAGCCACCGACATCCCCCGTGAAATCTGGGCCCGCCGGCTGCAAGGAGTTGATCTGAGCCCACACCTGGCTGACAGCCGAACCTTTTTTGTCGGCCATTTTCTGATACCGGCGGTCCATACATCACAGGCCCCTGCGATAATCAATCGGATTAAAGACATATTCGCCGCCAACGGTGCCGAACTGCTCTGCGAGACCAGGGACTCGGCCCGGGAATGCGAGCTCGGTCCCCGTGCCAGGTCCGATGCGCCGCTGTTTTGGCAGGCAGCCGGAATCGTCGCCAGGGAAAACCGCCGGGATGCCGCCCGCAGACTTTTTCTCCTGCAAACAGACATCGAACAACAGGTGCCGGAAATCCATATCGCCTCCTTGAGCCTGGACTCGGCGGTGTACAAGCTCCAGGGAATCCCCGACCTCCTTCCCAGGTATTTTCCTGAATTGCGGGACGAAAACATGCGATCGGTCATGACCCTGGGACACAGCCGTTATTCCACCAACACCCTGCCCACCGTCATGCTTTCGCAACCCTTCTCGGTTATCTGTCACAACGGCGAAATCAACACGGTGGACCGCCTGCGGGACTGCGGCAGGGCGCTGGGCATCAGTCCGGTCCCAGGGGGCAGCGACTCCCAGACCCTGAACCGGGTGATCGAGGGTCTGATCAACATGCACAATCTCGATATCCTCGAAGCCCTGGAAACCGTCTTTCCCGCCATCCACAGCGAGGCCGCTCGCTATACCCCCGAACTCCGCGAGGTCTATTCGTTCTACCGCTGGTTTTTTCCCTGTTCCGCCCAGGGACCGGCTGCGGTGATCGCCCGGCACGAAGACATCTGCCTGGGCAGTGTCGATGCTCTGGGCCTGCGCCCCTTATGGCTGGTTGAAAGTGATTACGACTACCTCCTCTCATCGGAAAAGGGCGTGGTGGACCTGAAACGGACGATCACCGATCCCCGCCCCCTGGCCCCGGGAGAAAAAATTGCCATTGTCAGCGGCCGCGGCCGGAATGCGGAAATTCTGGATTACGGGAGTTATCAGCAGCGGCTGCTGCATCTGCTGCGGGCCCGGCAGACAAGAGAGCACTTCCTCCATTCATGTTTCTCTCCCTCAACCGCTGCACCATCCGCGGCGGCGGGAAAAAAGGCAATCGCCAGACTGCCGTGGCATGGCCCGGCACGGGAGATCCTGCCGCGGGATGCCAAAATACTGGGGGCATTCGGCTGGCAAAAATACGACCTGATGATCCGTGAAAAGGTGGCACGGGAAGGCAGGGAAGTCATCGGTTCCCTCGGCCATACAGGCCCCCTGGCACCGTTTGTCCCTCAGGCGCTGCCCAATGTCGCCGATTACTTCAAGGAAAACGTAGCCGTGGTGACCAACCCCGCCATCGACAGGGAGCGGGAGGCGGAGCATTTTTCCACCCATGTCATCCTCGGCAGCCGGCCCAATATTGACGGGCAAGGCAAAACCCTGCCCATCGGCCTGGAAATCCAGTCCCCACTCCTTCTGGGCGGTCGTACCCTGCCCACTGCGGCGGAAGAAGAGGAGCAGCGCACCCTGGCAGGCCGATTCAACACCTTGACCATTGACGACGTCCTGGCCTATTTTACCGGCGGGTGGCGCGATCCGGGCCGTATCCGCCTGCTGGACGCAACCTTTCACCTTGATGGCGGCCTGGGTCCGGCCCTGGAGTCACTTAAGACCGAGGCCTGCCGGGCGGTTGAAAACGGAACCCTGCTCCTCGTTCTTGATGACTCCCGCACCTTCAGGGAACAGCGGGTGTATATCGATCCCGCCCTGGCCGCCGCCTCCCTGCACGAAGAGCTGATCCGGAAGAAAATGCGGCGCAAGGCTTCCATTGTCATCCGTTCCGCCGCCATCCGCAATCTTCATGATATCATGGTGCTGCTCGGTCTCGGAGCGGATGCAGTCAACCCGTACCTTTTATGGCAGGTATCAACCGACTTTGCCGATGACGCCCACAAAGGAACGGAAATACTCACCAACACCCTCACCGTATTGCAGAAAGGCATGGAAAAAGTGATGTCCACCATGGGCATTCATGAACTCTGCGGCTACGGCCGGATCTTTTCGGCCATCGGCCTGGGCGCCGAGCTTGCCGGGATATTCAGGACCCCCTGCTTCTGCACTTCGAATACATCCGGCCTGAGCCTGGCCGAACTCGAAAGGCTGGCGCGGCTTCGATACGCTCGCGCCACCGGTGAGGAAGAAGTCCGAATTTTCAGCGAAGCTGCCAGAAACCCGCGCGTCGGCAAGATTCTTCGCTCTGTGGCAGTCGGAAAAAAAGGATACCTGGAAATGATGGGGGAACTGGAGCGGATCGAGGGCGACCTGCCGACGGGCATCCGCCACCTCCTTGACCTGAAAAAGGCTGCTCCGGGACAACAGCTGACCATGGAGCAGGTGGACATCTCCATCGGCGGCCATTCCATGCCCCTGTTGATCGCCGCCATGTCCTTCGGCTCCCAGGGCGAGAATTCCTTCCGCACCTATGCCGAAGCCGCGAAAAGGGCCAATATCATCTGTATAAACGGCGAAGGAGGAGAGATCCCCGACATGCTCGGCCGCTACCGGAAGAACCGCGGCCAGCAGGTGGCTTCAGGCCGGTTCGGGGTTTCGATGGAGTTTCTTAATTCCGCCGATTATCTGGAGATCAAGATCGGCCAGGGCGCCAAGCCCGGTGAAGGCGGCCACCTGCCGGGCAACAAGGTTACCGCCATGGTCGCCAATGCCCGCCACTGCAAGCCGGGTACGACCCTCATCTCTCCTCATGAATAACATAACGGTAGATCAACTATATAGCGTTGATGGTTGTACCATGTATTTCTGGCTTTTCCACGAGTTCAAAGCCCAATTCAGCCGCCCGCCTTTTCAGATTTTTGGTAATT
>DSAE01000239.1 GCA_011372855.1 Desulfobacteraceae bacterium | reverse complement strand
CAATTATCCCCAGCAGCAACACATTTGCGCCCGACAAACTCTGCACACCTTTTGTTTTTTATCCCCTCAGCTCTGTCTCGTTACTGACGCTTACCCCTACAACTTTAATTTGACGGGGCCGTGATACCTGCCGATGAGGAAAAAGGGCCGGTTGCGGCGGAGGAGAACGGCGTCTCAGACGGGGATTATCCGCTGGGGCGGCGCCAGGCCAAGTTCATGGTTCACGGAACGTATATGGCCGATGTCCTGCCATTTTCTCTTCAGCAGGCTGGCTCCGTAAGCGTCCAGGGCCACCGGATCAAATCCGGCCGCCAGCTTGTTGACCGGCGGATCACAGGTCGGCCCCCAGAGGTGGGCTGCCGCCATGCCGACGGTCGCGTCAAGCACGGTAAAATCAGGGGTGCGGTACCTGTTGAGGTCGGCGACGGAGTCCTGAATACGGTGGTGAAAGGCTGATTTTTTCCAGCTTCTGCCGGTACGGTAATGTTGGGGCGGGACCAGCCCCATCATGTTCTTCATGGTCAGGGTGACCCCGGCCAGACTGTGTGCCTTGAGAACCGGGACGGATATCAGAAAACATTCAAGCGCCACGGGCGGCAGATACATTTCCGGCCAGCGCCGGCAGCCTGCGTTCTCAAGCCGTACAGGTTCCTCGTTGTTCAGGTCGACAAGCTCAACGCCGTACTTGCCGGCCATATCGGTATAGCCGAGTTCGGCAAAGGCATGGCAGGTATCATGGTCGACGGCGCCGGATCCTTCCCCGACGATGATGGGGACTCTGGTGACCTCCCTGAGCCGCTCCACCAGGGCGGCGACCAGCGCGACCGGGGTAGTGACGGGCGGAGCCAGTGCTTCCACCAGATTGGGCTTGATGAGTATCGGCCGGGTTGTGCCGGCCAGTATGTTGTCGAGACCCGAACCGGTGATGATCCGGTCGATGCTTGTGCGCCAGGTGACAAATTCCGTGGTATAAACGATTCCCTGCCTGTCCCGCATCATGCCGCATCCGGGTGGTGCCGCAGATACTCCTGCAGGCCGGTCAGCAGGACGAACCGTCCCAGGGGGACAACCTGGCAGGGCAGGCAGCCGACGAACAGGGGATTGTCGCAGAGGCCGCCGGACAGGTACAATATGTCCGGTGAACCGGCAAAACGGTAGGCATTCATGGCGATGCCACGGACAAAACGGGCCACGGCCTCGGTTTCCGAAAGGCCGGCAACCACCGCATCAAATATATTGCTCATCCCCAGCACGCCGCAGGTGACGGGAAAACCCCGGTCCGGAACGGCGACCTCGGTGAAGTCCAGACTGTAGTACCGGCCGAGCAGCTCGATGGTGAATCCCATGGAGGCGCCGCATTCGGCGTTCCAGCCCATGTCGGCGATCCTGCCCCCTGCGTAGCGGATGAATTTGATGTCGCGGCTGCCGCAGTCCAGCAGGATGAAATCCGGTTCGTCGATCAATCGCTTCCCGCCCCAGGCCAGGGCAGTTAATTCGTTGATGTGCCTGGTGCTGCGCCGGGCGGCATTATGGCCGGTGGCCAGATCGGCGAGGAAATTCCGGGTCAGCTCCCTGGTCGGAGTAATGCGGGGAGGGGCGTCAACGCCGGTCTGCAGGATCTTGCAGTATGAGGTCCCAAAGTCGGCCAGCAGCATCACGCCATTCCTGTATTGTCCCCAACCCCGGATAATTCGAGAAAGGCCTCGATTTTCGCCCTGGCACTGTTGCCGGCCGTTACATCACAGTCCAGGTAAAGGGCCCGGGGATGGAGCCGGGACAGATGGTGGGCCAGGGCCGTTTTGGCACAGAACGACTGGGCGAAGAACACGGTCGGTACAGACGGGTTGACATGCATTTCCAGTCCCAGGTTTGCCGGGGTCTTGTTTTCCATGCACCGCGTCCAACCGTATATGTGCGTGGTATCGGGGAAGAGGGTGAGGATCGAGAAGTCGCGGGGCGGAACCCCCCAGAATCCGGCGGTCGGAGTGCACGGGGGCAGGGGGGCGGAGGACTGATCAGCCTGGATGCCGCGGGTGATGGCCATGAACTTGTCGAACAGGGGCATCCGGGTCCGGCAGATGTTGACGCCGAACGGCCGGTCATCCAGGTTGCGGGTCCTGATCACGGGGATGTCCAGGATCTCCTCGAGAATCGTTGCCACGTGCAGGGCACAGTCGCACTTTCCAGGTCCGACGTCGATATAGAGTCGGTCGAGGTCAAGATACATGGCGTTGAGGACGACGGTGCGCAGGACGGCGCAATACACTTTTGGCAGGAACTGGGCGCTCAGGTCGATCGCCATGTGGACCTGGGGCTCGTCAAGGTCGATGATGCGGTATTTGCCCGCCTGCAGTTCCCTGATAACGGCCAGCGGCGGCACCCCGACTATGCCGATCCTTTCGGCGGCCATTTTTCAGGAATCCTCCCGCAGCAGCAGGTAGATCCCGAAGCCGCCGACAATGAAATGAACGGAGGACGCCGCCGCCAGCGGGGCGATGTACCCCGCCTTGGCCAATGACTGCAGGGTTCCCCATAAACCCCAGCAGGCAAATGCCAGCCCGCAGCTGACCGGGATGGCCAGGGAGAGATCCTTGCCCCATTTCCGGTAGACGATGAGCACCAGGGGCAGTCCCAGCACAAGCAGAGGCAGGCCGAGAAGAATGTAGAAGATGCGGCCGTAGAAATCGACCCATGCCTTTGTTTCCTCCGCCTTGGTCTGCTTCTGCTTTGCCTCGAGAAAAAGCCCGGTCAGGGAAAGCTCCAGGGAGCGGTACAGAGGGACGAAGAAATCTTCCGGTTTATCGGGGAAATCGAACTGGCGGAACGGGAAAATCTCCGCCCGGTACTGTCCGTGTTCGGCGAGTTGCTGCACTTGGCCGTTGAACAATGTCCAGGAGTTTTCCTTCCAGACCGCCAGGCCTCCCGTAATGAGGGTTTCGAGCTGGTAGTCCGTGTTCCAGGAGGAAAAGGAGAAGTGGTGGAAGGCGTTTTTTTTAAGGTCAGGCCTGAGAAAGGAATAAAAGCCTTCCTTGCTCTTGTAGTAGTAGCGTCCGTTGCGGTATATGCCGAGGGGCACCCTGCCCTTGATTTCCTCGTTCCAGATCTTGTTGGTCGAGGCGACCGAAATCGGCAGAACGAACTGGGACATGGTCAGGAAAAGGAAACTGATTCCCAGTCCGGCGAAGATCATGGGATAGATGATCCGGCGCAGGGGTATGCCGCTGGCCTTCAGGGCGATGAGTTCATTGGTGTGGTTGAGGATTCCCAGGGTGATTACTCCGGCCAGCAGAATGCAGACAGGCCCCATCTGTTCAAGGATAAAGGGAATGTTGAGCAGGAAATATTTCACCGCCAGGCTCATCGGCTTGCCTTTTTCCAGAAAATTGTCAAATTTCTCAAAAAAATCTATCAGGATGTAGATGGAAATGAATCCCGCCATCAGAATGATGAGATATTTGACAAACTGGCGAAGAATGTACCGGTCAAGGCGTTTCAAGGCAATGGCTGCTCAAGCTGGATGCTGGTTTGCGGTGGACAGAATACGCTTTGTCAATTATAGGAAATACGTTGCTGAGCAACGTATTGGCAGCGGGCCGGCGGTCTGTCTTCTTCCGGATTTCAAGTTTTACATTTTACCATCTGGCTCTTGCCGCCGTCAAGCAAGTTAGTCGCAGACACACGGCCCCGTCAAATTAAAGTTGTAGGGGTAAGCGTCAGTAACGAGACAGAGCTGAGGGGATAAAAAACAGAAGGTGTGCAGAGTTTGTCGGGCGCAAATGTGTTGCCGCTGGGGATAATT
>DSAE01000037.1 GCA_011372855.1 Desulfobacteraceae bacterium | reverse complement strand
GGCTGAATTGGGCTTTGAACTCGTGGAAAAGCCAGAAATACATGGTACAACCATCAACGCTATATAGTTGATCTACCGTTATGTTATTCATGAGTTGGCAGCGCCCCACCCCGCGTTGCGGGGCCGAATGAGGAGAAGAACATGTTTGCGCGTCCGGCTTTGCAGGGAAAAATTCGTAGGTCGGGGGTGAGCTTGCGAACCCCGACGTAACATCCTGGAATTGTTGGGGTTCGCGGGCTCACCCCAACCTACGCAACTTTTCCACAGGAAAAAGGTCATTGCAACCCCCTTCTCCTGGGGGAGAAGGTGCCCCGGAGGGGCGGATGAGGGGGTGCCGGCGGCGGCATATCCGATCGGGTGCCGGGAGTCAGAAGTCGGCAGTCGGCAGTTTGGGGCTTGAAGCTTGTCGGCTTGTTGATGCAGACAAAAAAGGGGAGGTTTCCCGATCCCGATTTCGATGAGATATTTCGTCAAGCCTCGCCACGCATCAGCCCGCCTCTACCCGGCTCATTCACCGCTCCCTGCTTCCTGCTCCCCGCTTCTCACTCCGGTTCCGCTCTGGTGCCTGATGATATTTTTCAGGCTTTCGATGAGCTTGCTCGCCTCCTTCCTGCTGAAACTGTCCAGGACCTCTTTTTTATAGTATTTGCGCATGAAATTGACAAAATGGCGCTCATCCCAACCGGCCTCGGAGACCAGGTGCCGGATGAACATTTTCTGACGCAGGGTGATGTCGTCGCGGCCGCTCCGGTAATGGCGACTGCGGACGAAATAGTGCATGAGTCGGCGGAAACCCTGTTCATCCAGATCCTTCGCCGACCGCACCCCGGCGTGTTGCTCGAGGATGTCCCTGTATTCCTCTTCGGAGAGGCCAAGCTCCTTTTTGACGATATGGATGACGGCAAGTTTTTTTCTGTCCATCCTCATCCTTGTTGCCGGGCGGCCTTTTTTTCCTGGACGCAGTAGATGCCCCCCTCCTTGAGGCCGGGCCCGAAGCAGCCGTTGCAGGAAATGCAGGTTGCGGGCCGCCGGTCGCCGTCGCGCCATCGGTTGGCCAGCTTTGGCTCCCGGATCAGGGGCCGGGCCATGGAGATGTAGTCGAGTCCCGCTTCGGCAATCGCCTGCTCGGCAACCTCGAATGAGCGGATGCCGCCCACCACCATCACCGGGCAGGAGACGTTCTCCCTTATCCGCCGGGCGTAGCCGAGATGATAGGCCTCCTTGCCGGGCTCATCGATTTGCAGCCGCACAGGGGTTTCCTTGCCGGAAGCCGGGGTACCGCCGGAGACCTCGATGGCGTCGATGCCTGATTCGGCCAGCAGCCGGGCGGCAAAGACCGCGTCCTCCAGGACCAGGCCGCCCGGAAGGTTGTCCGCCCCGTTGAGCTTGATCAGCACCGGATACTCGTCGCCGACGGCGCGGCGGACCTGGTGATAGACCTCCATCAGGAACCGGCAGCGGTTGTCGATCCCGCCGCCGTATTCATCGGTGCGGCGGTTGGTGAGGGGAGAGAGAAACTGGTTGATCAGATAGCCATGGGCTCCGTGGAGCTGCACAGCGTCAAAGCCCCATTCCCGGGCACGGCGCGCCGCGTCGCCGAAGGCGGCGATGATCGCCTGTATTTCGGCGGCCGACAGTTCCTCGGGCACTTCGGGGAATTGTTCCGCCTCCACCGCCGACGGCGCCAGGGGCCTGCGGCCGGCGGCGGCTGCATCCGTCTGGCCGCCGGCATGGACGAGCTGGATGGCGATCCGGCCGCCGGCATCATGCACGGCCCCGGTCATTTTTCTGAAATCATCGGCAAATTCATCGGTATGGATGCCCATCTTGCGAGGCAGCTGCCTGCCATCCGGCCGGACAAAGGCGTAGCCGGTAATGATCAGGCCGATGCCCCCCCCCGGGCCAGGGTGACATACAGGTCGATCAACCGTTTGGTGGGCCGGCCGTCCTCTTCGCACATGCCCTCCCAGGTCGCCGAGCGGACCAGGCGGTTGCGCAACTGCATGGACTGAATGGTGGTTTCATCGAACAGAGAACGCATGGAAGCCTCCTTTTCCTTGTTGTCGGTTTCATCCTGTCGGCAGAGCGGCCGTTCCAACTCCTCAGCAACCTTTTGCAAAAACCATGCAATCGGCCGACCGGCGGAGCATCCATTTCACCAAATCAATGCGGCAGGCTGTGGCTGAACAGGGTTTGAAAAGTGGACCGGCACGCTCCTTTGAGCCGTCATTCCGAACCCGGTTCACCGGGCGGAATTGCTTTCAGCCTGCTGCCCCGCTCATCAGCCTCGCGGCAAGTGCCCGTCCCCGCCCATGGCGGCATGGATGGTTGTATTGTTCCGCAACACTATGGAATTCTTATTTTTTGATTATAACATCAGCGGACCTGAAAGCAAATCGAGCCGTGAAAGACGATCCCCGTTCCCGAACTGCCGAAAAGGACCGAAAACGAGGCCTGTCTGATCGCCGCTCCGCCGCGGATTACCTCAAGGCCCACATGGCACCATGTATTTAAATCCCTTTTCCGTGCGAGGAAATGATATAATAATTGCAACCTGTCCGGACAGGATCGTCCTGGCCGGATCGCCACTTTGGGCAACCCGGATTATTTCAACAGCAAAGGAGGCATCAAAATGAGCGCACAACATACCTTGCCGCCCCTGCCGTACGCGGACAACGCCCTTGACCCGGTGATATCGGCCAATACCCTTGGCTTCCATTACGGCAAGCATCATCGGGGCTATGTCGATAACCTCAACAAGCTTATTGCCGGAACGGAGTACGCCGATCTTTCCCTGGAAAAGATCATTGCAGCCACAGCCGGCAGGCCTGAAAAAACTGCCATTTTCAATAACGCGGCCCAGACATGGAACCATACGTTCTACTGGCACAGCCTGAAGCCCAATGGTGGAGGCGAACCGCCCGCCGTGCTGAAGCAGAAAATCGAGGCCGCCTTCGGCGACGTGGACGGGTGCAGGAAGGAACTGGCGGCGGCGGCGACAGGCCAGTTCGGCAGCGGCTGGGCCTGGCTGGTACTGGATGGCGACAAGCTGAAGGCCGTCAAGACCGGCAACGCGGACGTGCCCCTGACCATGGGCATGAAGCCCCTTCTGACCATAGACGTCTGGGAGCACGCCTACTACCTGGATTACCAGAACCGTCGCGCCGACTATGTCAATGGTGTGCTCGAAAAGCTGATCAACTGGGATTTCGCCGTGGCCAATCTCGGGTAACACCGTTCCCGTCAACCTTTCTGATCAGTGCCGCTGAGGGGGTGATGCCAACTGTCCCATGCCGTCTCATCGCCCCCTCAGGTCAATCCTCAAAATTGATCCTGTTTCAGGGACGCTGCTACACAACAACCAGCGAAAATTGCCGCCATGGAAAAAGGCCCGGCCGCACCGGGTCGGGATGGCAACCGGCAGACGTATGCGGCCGGAAAAAGCCTGGGAATATATCGTGACGTAATCAGGGAGGGGACAACCCGGTTGGAAGAAAAATGAAACGGGACGCTCGATATTCGAGATCGTCCCGCTGCGGGAAGTTCCATGCACTTCAAGTCATGAATGCATGGGTGCGGTCATCTGAAAGGACCAAGCCGGTCCTTAGCTCGAAGCTGTTTCAGCAACCGCCTTCCTCTATAAATATGTTACGAAAAATTTGCGCATAAATCAAGGCAGCCGGTTCTTTTTTCCCGGTGCCAAAAAAAGGCAGTAATTTCCGGTTAAGGACTTGCATGCAGATCAAAATCCCCATGCGGCCCTGAATTTTGTGGGTCAGTTTCTTCCTCCTCAAGCTGTGCAATTTCATTGCGCATCTGGTTGCGGAGCT
>DSAE01000138.1 GCA_011372855.1 Desulfobacteraceae bacterium | reverse complement strand
GTGCTCATCAACAGCGGCAATGCCAATGCCTGCAACGGCAGCCAGGGCATGGAAACAGCCGTGGCCGCAAGCGCCGTTCTTGCGAGGGAGCTCGATATCGATGAGAAGCTGGTCCAGGTGGCATCGACCGGGGTTATCGGAAAGCCTTTGAGTCTCAAGCCGTTCGAGGAAGCTGTCCCGCGACTGGCCCGGAGCCTGTCCGCTGAGGGGTTTGACGATGCGGCCAGGGCGATGATGACCACCGATACGGTCCCCAAGACCTCGGGCAGGCGGATCGAGATTGACGGAGTCGACGTCTCTCTGTTCGGTCTTGCCAAGGGGTCGGGCATGATAATGCCTGATATGGCCACCATGCTCTGCTTCATTGTAACCGACGCGCAGATCGTGTTCCAGGAACTTCAGGCCGTGCTGCGGAGGTGTGTTGACCTCACCTTCAACAGGATTACGGTGGATGGCGATACCAGCACCAATGACATGGTTCTGGCGCTGGCCAACGGCGCAGCCGGCAACACCTGGATAGACGAGGAAAATCCCGGGGGCCGGGAGATATTCGAGGCGGCCGTCCTCCATATCTGCCGTGATCTGGCACTTCAGATTGTCGCTGACGGCGAGGGGGCGACCAAGCTGGTAACCATCAGGGTCATCGGCGCGAGGGATGACGAGGGGGCGATGACCGCGGCCCAGACCATTGCCAATTCGGCCCTTGTCAAGACCGCCTTTTTCGGGCAGGATGCCAACTGGGGACGCATTATGGCCGCCCTGGGGCGGTCGGATTGCCTGCTCGATCCGGAAAAAGTCGCCATTTTCTTTGACGATGTTCAGATGGTCAAGGATGGCGCAGGCCTTGGTGACGCGGCTGAAGAAGCATGTACCGCCGTCCTGCGGAAAGATAGCTTTACAGTGACCGTTGACCTGCAGGACGGGCTGGGAACGGCGGAAGTCTATACCTGCGACTTATCTCTCGATTATGTCAGAATTAATGCCGACTACCGTTCCTGACGACATGGCGGTGAAGGGCGGGAAAAAAGTCCTGTGGATTGTGCCGGAATCCCTGGCGATCGAACCTCTGGTCGCCGACATCGGGCGGACGTTTACCCTTGAGTCCGAATCGAAAGGGAAATCCGTCGCCACGTGGTACGATACCTTTGACTGGCGGTTGTATCGCCGCAATCTTCACCTGTATGCCGATCTTTCCGGCTGGCATCTAATGCGCTCGGACACTGGCGACCCGGTGGCATGGCTGCAGGGCATATCGCCCGAAGAGGTGGAGTTTGTTCGGCATTTTCCCGCAAGCCGGATCAGGTCGGTACTTGAGCCCATCCTGGCTGTGCGGCGTCTTCTTCCCCTTTTTACGGAAGAGACGACGATGCATGCGTATCGCATTCTGAACAGCGACAACAAGACCGTCGCCCGGCTTCTCTTCGAAGAGCATCATTACCAGGGCAGCGGGTCCGGCCTGCGAACAGTGAGTCTGCACGGGGTAAGGGGCTATGACTCGGCTTTTCGCCGAATGTCCCGGTTCATCGACGGCCGGGGCATGGGAAATCCGGTCGACGGCCTTGCTGTTTTCCGCGAGGGAGCAAGGACGGGGGGCCGGATTCCTCTTGACTACAGTTCCAGGTTCCGTATCGATCTGCGGCCGGAGATGTCGGTCCGGCAGGCGATGATTGCCATCTACCGGGAACTGCTGGAGACGATGCACCGGAATGAACCGGGCGTGCTTGACGATCTTGATACCGAGCACCTGCATGATTTCCGGGTGGCCATCCGTCGGACCCGCTCCGGATTGGGCCAGATGAAGGATGCCCTGCCGGCGGCGATAACCGGCAGATTTCGGCGGGGGTTTGCCTGGCTTGGTGAAATAACGGGCCCGACCAGGGACCTGGACGTGTACCTGCTGCATGAGAAGAGGCATGCAGATCGTCTGCCGGAACGGTTGCAGGTCGGTCTGCTCCCTTTTTTCGCGGAATTGCGGGATCGCAGGACCATTGAACAAAACAGGCTGGTCAAGCAGATTGCGTCGGACAGATACCGGAAAATCATCTCGGCATGGCATGAATACCTGCACTCGGGCATGTCCGGAAGCGAGACGGGGTATTCCGCGCGGCCGATAATTGATGCGGCCCGGGAGATAATTTACCGCAGGTTCGGCAAAGTAATCAGGGAAGGAAAAGCTGTCGGTCCTTTATCTCCGCCTGAAAAGCTCCACCGGCTGAGGATCCGGTGCAAAAAGCTCCGCTATCTCCTTGAATTCTACGCCTCACTGTTTGCCCGGGAGGATAGTGACCAGGCCATACGCCAGTTGAAGCGGCTGCAGGATAACCTCGGTGATTTCAATGACCTGACCGTACAGCAGGCAATGCTGCGCCAATACCTGGATACCCTGCGGCCGGGCTCCCGTAAAAACCAGGAGACGGCAGCTTCCCTGGGCGGACTGCTTACCGGGCTCTATCATGAGCAGCAGCGGGTCCGACAGGAATTCGACGAGCGGTTCAGGGAATTCGCCCGGCCGGCCAATGCCGGACTGTACGGAAAGCTGGCCGGGAAACAGAAGCGGTCAGCCGGATCCGGACTGCGGGAGGAAAATGGATGAGCGTTATCGCGGTGTATAACATCAAAGGCGGCGTCGGCAAGACCGCGACCGCTGTCAACCTGTCCTATCTTGCCGCGGCCGACGGAGAAAAAACCCTTCTCTGCGACATGGATCCCCAGGGCTCCTCAAGTTATTATTTCAGAATCAGGTCCGATAAAAAATTCAACGCCGAAAAACTGCTCAAGGGGGGAAAACACATTGACAGGAGTATCCGCGGCACGGATTTTCCGAACCTTGACCTGCTGCCGGCCGATTTTTCCTACCGGAACATGGATATCGCCCTCGACGACATGAAGAAATCCAGGCAGAGAATCCGCAGAATAATAAAACCGCTGCGCAGCGAATATAAGCGCGTTTTTCTCGACTGCCCGCCGAATATCACCCTGCTGTCAGAGAATATTTTTCATGCCGCCGACTGCATCCTGGTGCCTCTTATTCCGACAACCCTTTCTCTTCTGGCTTTGCGCCAGCTTTATGGTTTTCTCGACGAAATCGGCGAGAAGCGGTCCAAGGTCCTTGTTTTTTTCTCCATGGTGGAAAAACGGAAAAAGATGCACTGGGATATGATGCGCGAATTGATCAAGGAGAAGGAATGTCTGCCGGCCCTCATTCCTTTCCTGGCCGATATAGAGAAGATGGGCCTTTTCCGGCGGCCGGTCAATGCCATGCTGCCCAACTCCGTGGCGGCTGGCGCCTATGCGGACCTCTGGCGGGAATTAAAAAAACGGCTGGAGCGACAATGAAGCGTCTTGTTCTCTGCCGCCATGCCAAATCAAGCTGGAAGGACAGCTCCCTGGCGGATATCGACAGGCCCCTGAACGGGCGGGGCAAGAGGAACGCGCCGGAAATGGGCCGGCGGTTGCTGGCAAGAGGGATAAAGCCCGATCTGATCGTTTCCAGCCCGGCCCGGCGGGCCTATGCGACGGCTGCCTATCTTGCCGAGGAACTGGGGGTGCCCGAGAGGGAGATCCGGGTTGTCGAGGCCATATACGACGCCTATCCCATGAAGCTGCTGGAAATCATCCGCACCATCGATGCCGGCCATGACCAGGTCCTCATGGTCGGTCACAATCCGGAAACCACCATCCTCGCCAATCTGCTCGGCCGGCTGCGGCTTGAAAACGTGCCGACCTGCGGAATCGTTGCCCTTGATTTTGGGGTCCGTTCCTGGGAGGAGATTGAAGAGGCGCGGGGCGCCCTCGTTTTCTTCGATTCCCCGCGCCGGTGAGGGTTTGAAAG
>DSAE01000259.1 GCA_011372855.1 Desulfobacteraceae bacterium | reverse complement strand
ACAAGATAGCCGCGCGCGCCCAGGGCGGTTTCCATTTTGTGCATGGAAGCGGCGGTGCGGGCCAGTCCATGGAGCAGAACAACGCATTCGTCCTGTCCGGGAGAACTGCCCGCTTGGGTTGGCGGGGCGGGAAGAGAACAGTGAAGAAGAAGGAGAAAAAGCGGCAGGATGGCCTGTCCGCCTTTGTCTGCCCGTCGTTTTGCGGTTTCGGCCGCCGTTTCCCGGCGCGGCCTCAATGTTATGCCGCCATGGATTGCCGATAGCATCGGGCAGCCTCATTGCAGTGGATTCCTTGATTTTTCAACTGTAAAACGGTAAGCCATTACCATACCGGACACATTTTTCCAACATGTACGTTTTCTCTGATTTATCCGGAATGGTCAAAAATCCCCTGCCGGGGTAGGGGGCCGGCTCATTGACGGACCCGCCGTCCCGCTCACCATCAAGGTTTTCTGCCTGTCCAAAGAAATCCGGGTGCCGTTCATCGTCCTTGCCGACGAAGTGGCAGCCCATGCCAGGGAATGCGTGGTTCTGCCGGAGACCGGGGATATCCGGGTCAGAGACCGCATCAGGCCCGGCCTGAATGATCGCCGGGGGAGACCATCGGCGTCCTCAGCCGCGAGGTTTCCCTTGAGTACCTGACGGCGGCCCTGCTCGTACGGGTTCCTCCCGATACAAAAAAAAGAACAAAATGGCGTTTGACCTGGGGGTTGAAAAAGGTAAAATGATTGGTAATGAACAGTTACTGCGGGCCATCCTGGACGATGAGGACGACCTGTGAAGGCTTCCTCGCAGGCGGCGGGGAGGGAACGACGGCGGGCAAAACGCGGTGACGCCCGATACTTCGGCCTCCGCCCCATTCAGCAATAATCAACGAAACGGGAAAAATCATGAAAGTCGTAGCATTCAACGGCAGCGCTCGAAAAGACGGCAATACGGCAATGCTGGTCAATTATGTCTTTGACGAGCTGAACAGGGAAGGCATAGACACCGAACTCATCCAGTTGTCCGGCAAGCACCCCCACGGCTGCATAGCGTGCTACCAGTGTTTTGAGAGGAAGAACCGCCGCTGCGTGGTCGATACGGACTGCATCAATGAATGCATCGAAAAAATGGAGGAGGCGGACGGGATCATTCTTGCCTCCCCCACCTATTTTGCCGACGTGAGCACCGAACTCAAGGCGCTCATCGACCGCACCGGCATGACATCGAGGGCCAACGGCGACATGTTCAAACGCAAGATCGGGGCTGCGGTGGTCGCCCACCGGCGTGGAGGGGCGATCCACGTCTTTGACACCATCAACCATTTTTTCACCATCGGCCAGATGATCATTGTCGGATCGAGCTACTGGAACTTCGGCGTCGGCCGGGAAAAAGGGGAAGTGGCCCGTGACGAGGAGGGTGTCCGGACCATGCGGGTGCTGGGCAGGAACATGGCCTGGCTGCTGAAAAAAATAGAGGGCAAATAATTCCATTCCTTCTCCGCCCCTCATTTGTTCCCCCCGGGGGAACAGGATTGACCTTGCACTGTGGATAACCGGCTGAACATGAACAGCACCGACATCGAGACGAACATTCTGCGAACCATGGACAACCTCCAGCAGTTGAAGGACATTAATTCCATTCTGGATATGGTCCTGCTGGAGGCAAGAAAGCTCGCCAACGCCGATGCCGGGACAATTTTCCTGGCCGGTCAGTCAGGCCTGACCTTCAATTTCGTCCAATCGGATACTCCGGCGGTCAACAATGACGTCATCGCCTCCCATTACCGGTACTACACGATCCCCATCGACAAAACGTCGATAGTGGGCTACTGCGCGGCGACCGGCGAGCAGATCGCCATAGATGACGCCTATGATCTGCCGACCGGCCTTCCTTTTACCTTCAATTCGTTCTTTGACCGCAAGACCGGCTATCGCACCAAGTCGGTCTTTGCCCTGCCGCTCAAAACCCTGGGCAACACGCTTGTCGGAGTCCTGGAGCTCATCAATGCCAGGGACGGAAAGAACCGGACCGCATCCTTTTCGCCGGAAATCAGGAACTACATCGCCCGGTTTGCCGGGTACGCCGCCGCGGCCATTGAACGGGGCAAGTGGAATCAGGAACTTATTCTGCGGATGATCCGCATGGCGGAAATGCATGACCCCGGAGAAACCGCCGCCCATGTGCAACGGGTCAGCAGCATCTCCGCCGAGATTTATCAGCAATGGGCCCACGACAAAAATATCGCTCCGCTTGAGATGAAGCAGTACAGCGATCTCCTGCGGACCGCAGCCATGCTGCACGATGTCGGCAAAATTGGGATCCCCGACGAAATTCTGAAAAAACCGGGCAGGCTGAGCGAAGATGAATTCGAACTCGTCAAACTGCACACCATCTACGGGGCCAATCTTTTTGAAAACACAACGTCCGAACTGGACCGGATGTGCCGGGAAATTGCCCTGAATCACCATGAACGCTGGGATGGATCAGGGTATCCCGGCCACTATTCCGGCTGTATCGTTCTGCACGACAAAAGCAGCAGTCCCAAAAGGGGAGAGGAAATCCCCCTGGCGGCAAGAATCGTCGCCCTGGCCGACGTGTTCGATGCGCTGGCCAGCAAACGAATCTACAAAAAAGCATGGTCCATGGATGAGATATATGCCTTCATCAGGGAAGAATCAGGCAAGCATTTCGATCCCGAACTGGTTGACGCCCTGTTCAAGATTACAGTCACCATAGAGGCGATCCAGGAACGGTACAAGGACATCCCCTCCAGCGGCAGCATCAAATCTCCCTCGCTTTCTGCCCTGAACAATCCGAACATTGTCAGGGAGCAGCAGCTGGCCTGCGGTTGTCCGGACGATATCTTCAAGGAGATCAAGCATATCGCCGCAATGATCGTCGATGACTGCAGCTTTGATTTCCTCGAGCTGGTCTTTGACAATATTCAGAGAATCTTCAACGGGGAATTCCCCGGCTATCAGGCGAACAACACTTCCTACCACAACCTCGATCATACCATGGCCGTGGCGCTCGCCCTCATTCGCCTCGTCCATGGCAAGCACCTGCGGGACCGGACCCGCTTTTCATGGGAATTGATCGAATGCGGCATTGTTGCCGCCTTTTTTCATGACAGCGGCCTCATTCAGAAAAAAAGCGACAACGAGGGGACCGGGGCAAAATATACCCGCTTTCACGAAGAACGCTCCATTCTCTTCGTCCAGGAATATCTTAACTCAGTGGGGCGTACCGAACTGAACGGCAAACGGTGCGCCCAGATGATCCAATGCACCAAGCTGAGCAATGTTCCCGGCAGCCTGCAGTTCGAATCCGATGAAGTCAGACTGATGGGGTATATTCTGGGAACGGCGGATATCATCGCCCAGATGGCGGACCGCGTTTATCTCGAACGGCTGCCGCTGCTGTTTGACGAGTTGAAAGAGGGCGGAGTTCCGGGTTACGAAACAACGGCCGACATCTACCAGCAGACAGTCTCCTTTTTCCAGCAGATCATCAAAAAAAGGCTGTTTGAGGATTTTGACGGGATTGTCCACGCCGTGCTGCATCACTTCATCGAAAGGTGGAACATCAACGAGAACCTGTACCTCAAGGCCATGGAGAACAATATCAACTATATCGAGTTTCTGAATAAATCCTATCCGATGGAGGGGAATTTCTACAGGCAGTATCTGCGCCGGCAGATAAATTATTAAGCCGCTGCCGCGGTGGCGCTCTTCCTGCCCGGCCTGTCCCGGACTTTTTCATTAGTGGCTATTAACAATATTCAGCTGAATGATTATTTTTTAAAGCAAGATCAACATAATACGATTTGGAGGTCTTGCCATGAAAATGCCGGTCATAAGTCTTGTGGAATGGCAGAAACGATT
>DSAE01000097.1 GCA_011372855.1 Desulfobacteraceae bacterium | reverse complement strand
GTAGGTTGGAGTGAGCTCGCGAACTCCAACAATTCCCACGGCTTTGTGTCGGGGTTCGCAATCTCACCCCGACCTACGAATATTTCCCTGCACAGCCAGCCGCGCATACATGTTCTTCTCCTCATTCGTCCCCGCAGCGCGGGGTGGGGCGCTGCCGACTGCAAACTACAAGCTGCCAACTCCTCCCAAAGCCGTATCACCAACAACCTTCAGCCTGAACCCCCTTCAGCCTGCGAAGTCAATCCCCCAGAACGTCGGCGCCCATGTCGGCGATGAGGATCCGGCGCAGGGCCAATCTGATGTCGGCCCCGGCATAATCGAGGTCGTTGAAGTCATCCGTCGGCGGAGCCATGGTGGCCAACGCCGGCCGCATGGTCCTTGCCATCGCATCGAGCTTGAGCCGGATAAAGGGGAGCACCTTGCCGGGAAAGGGTTCAGAGGTGAGCGCAAGGTTTGCCCCGGCAACCAGGACGCCGTTGGTGACCTGCCGGCCGGCCTCGCCCTCACCCTGCGGGGAGACAAAAACCCTGGCTTCATCAAAAACCTGCAGCAATGCGCTTTCCAGCCGCACCACATCAGGAGAGACTCCCTCCACCCAGGCAATGGTATTGATGACCAGGATGCCGCCGGGATTGAGCACCCTGTTGATCCGTTCGATGGAGTCGACGGTCATCATGTACCAGGGCGTGTTTTCCGCGGCAAAAACATCCAGAAAAACAACGTCGAACCGGTCCGGGGTCCTGTTCACGTAGGTCCGGGCATCCTCGTAATACAACCGGACCGAATCGGGCAGATCAAAGTAGGTCCGAGCCACTTCGCCGATGCGCGGTTCGAGCTCCACGGCAGTGACATCCAGGCCCCGGTCGACCAGCTGCGTGGCCAGGACCCCTGCGCCCAGGCCGAGCAGCAGGGTGCTTTGCGCCCGGGGATGAAACCTGTGGGTAAGAAAATTCTGGTATTCGGTAAAGGGGTAGGCGGAAAGGCCCCGGGTCACTCCTCCCTGGACCGCGCCGTCAAGCAGCAGGCTCCTGGTCTGGATTGCCGGGATATCAAGGATCTGGATGAGACCGACGCTGCTGTTGCGGGTGTAGAGGATTTTGGCGGGGAAGCCGGAAACCCTGATATCCCGCGCCGGCCGAGGCATCATGGAGAAGGACAGTCCCGCCACGGACAGGATCACCAGGACCGCCGCGGCCTTGACCAGGGGCCTGTCGTTTCTGGTTGCCGCCCCCCAGAACGTACCGATAGCGATCAGGAACAGACCGGTCGATGCCAGGACGATGCGCAGCGACATGTGCGGGATCAGAACCAGGGCCGTCAGCCATCCGCCGACCAGGCCGCCCATGGTATTGGTAAAGAAAATCGTCCCCGCGGCCCTGCCCGCCCCCGCATCCAGCCGGTCCTGCCGTTCGATCAGCAGCGGACTCACGGCGCCCAGGGCAAGGAGCGGCAGACCATAGAGGATGACCGCGCTCATGAAGCTGCCGCCGGAAATCCCAAGGACGGCGGAGGTCGATTCCAGCACCAGGGTCCTGATGAACGGCAGCAGAACCAGCCAGAAGCCGGCGACCAGAAACACCAGGGGCAGCCCCCAGTTTCCCTGCTTTTTGCTCACCTTGCCGCCCGCCCAGTAGCCGAGCGCCAGGAACAGCAGGGTCGCCGTTATCTGCGCGGTCCAGACTTTCAGGGAGGAGCCGTAGAAAGGAGCCAGGGCGCGGGCCCCGGCGATCTCAATAATCAGCACCGAGGTGCCTTCGAGAAAAGCCGTGCCGACATACAGCCGGTACAGCACGTTCGGATTGTTCATCGTCATATTTTTCCCTGCCCCCCAGCTCCTCTACTTTTCTGACGGTTATTTTTTCCTCATACCGCGCTTTTCCGGCAAAAATGCACGACCTTGCTCGTATTCCACCAATGACAAATCATTACCGGATCCGCCAAATTGAAGGTAATAAAATAGAAACCAATCTTTGTAAATGGTATTTATTTCCATACTCCCGGAACAAGAGGTGAGTATGCTTTCATCCTCTCCTCTTGCCAACTGATGACTGACAACTTTTCCGACCGGGCAACTTCAACGCTGACCAGGATGATCAAAAATCAGGAATTTATCGACGGGTATGCAGTGCACCTTCACCCCATTCACATCAACAACCGAAGAATAATCATTGGTCAACAGAATACACTCGCCGCCTTTGTTGCCTGGGCCTTCTCCTTTGAAACATGCCAACTCCCGCCCGGGAATCACCTCAACGGCGGGATCGTCGTACCAAACCTGGATGCGACGGGTCAGCCGCACACCCTCCTTCACTGCAAAATCGGTTTCCGTCCCGCCGGCTAAAAAATACACCTCTTCGTGACGCTGTCGCAGATGCAAAAAGACAATGTTTTCAATCATCCAGCCGGAATCTTCTGAAAAAGTAAAAGCAATGCGGTTCCTCACTCCTGTGTCGACGGCATATGCCTTGAATCCGGCCCGCATGGTGCTCTTGAGAGAATACGAAAACTTTTGCAGTTGGAAGAGCAGATAACTCTCCAGGAGGGCTGAAACATAGTTCTCGGTTTTGTCCTGGGAAATGGAAAAATTGTTTTTCAGCCTGTTGATGCTTGTCTGCCTGGCTGCATTGGTGAGCAGATACACGGCAAGGTTGCGCAGGTTGGCCACATCGCGGATTTCATGACGCGCGGCGATATCCCGGTAGAGAATATCTTCAAAATAATTCTTCAACAGGAGTTCCTTGCCTTCAGTATTCGGCGCAAGCACAACCTCCGGAAATCCACCGTACTTTGCATATTTTCCAAACAAATGCCGAATCAGGGACCTGCTGTTCAGATATTCGATTTCAGAGCCGATTTCCAGGTCATGAAAACGAAGAAATTCCTTGAACGACAAGGGAAAGACTTCAAATGAAACCTGCCGGCCCGTCAGTTTTGTGCCAATTTCGCGGCTGAGCATTGTGGCGGATGAGCCGGTAATATATATCTTGATATTCTCTGTTTCGTTTCTGCCCCGCACCCACTTTTCCCAGTCGGGAACATTCTGGATTTCATCAAGAAAAAGGCTGCAACGCCCCTCGGGGTAGACCTTTTCACGGTAGGTTCGATAGATACGTTCCAACAACTCCACAGACAATCCGGTGCTGAAAAGCGGCTCCTCCAAGTTCACCCGGAGAATTGACAATGGGTTTGTGCCGGAATCGACAAGATGACGAATGACCTGGGCCAGAAGGGTTGATTTACCTGAACGCCTCACTCCTTTGAGGACGACGACCTCCCGCGAAGCGAGCTGGCTGAGCAGGGAGCCAAGCATTTCCCGCTCTATGCCGCTGTCCACATCTTCTCCGGCCCAGAAACGGTTGTAACTTGCGAGTATTTCAAGAATTTTGGCAGAATCCACTTTTTTTCACCGATACATCATAAACTTTAAGTAAAATTATAACCGATATATCGGTAATTACAAGTCTGTGCTCCGGGTTCGATCACGATGGGGGCAAATTTCATCAACCCAACGGGAAAAATCGGGTGTTGAAAAGTCGGCAGTTTAGGAATTGAAGCCTGACGGCTTTTCGGTTTACAGAACCCCTTCATCCGCCCCTCCGGGGCACCTTCTCCCCCAGGAGAAGGGTATTTTAAAATACCCCTCTCCTGGGGAGCTAAACGAACGCAGTGAGACTCCGGGAGGGTGGCCGGAGGCCGGGTGAGGGGACGCCCAAACCGACAGCGAGCTGCAAACTCCTTCTGTCTTTCTGTCATCTGTTTTCTGGCTTCTGGTATGCCGACTCATGAATAACATAACGGTAGATCAACTATATAGCGTTGATGGTTGTACCATGTATTTCTGGCTTTTCCACGAGTTCAAAGCCCAATTCAGCCGCCCGCCTT
>DSAE01000280.1 GCA_011372855.1 Desulfobacteraceae bacterium | reverse complement strand
TTATAATCTAAACATACAGTCGAAAAAATAAACGTTTCTTTGCCCAAAAAATAATAAGGACGCTATCTTTTTGCGGCGCCCAGGAAATAATGACCGGCGGAAAGTGGTGCCGGTCCGGCCGCCGGATGCTTGACACCCTGCTTCGGATGGTGTTCTGTTTCCAGGCGAGCGAGTCCAGACACTTCAACCCCCGGGACATAGAGCATGCTGCGCCTTGGCCTTTGCTGCCTCTTCCGAGCCCAGCCCATCAAGTTCAGGCAGACAACCGCAAAGGCCCTGCGGGCGCTGCCGCGCGACGAACAGCTGCGCCGTCTTTCGTCCCTGTGCCTGCACAATGTTGCAGCCGTGCGGGAGGCCCTGCAATTTCTCGCCGGCCTCGGCATCGGCGCCTACCGCATCCCTTCCCCCCTTTTTCCCCGCGCCACTCACCCGGAGATCGGCTATACGGTCGCCGACCTGCCGGAAAGCAGAGGGATCCGCCGGATCTGCGCGGAAATCAGGGCATTCCGGAAAAAGAACGATATCCGCCTGAGCCTGCATCCCGACCAGTTCAATGTTCTCTCTTCCCCCCGGGAAGACGTGGTCTCCAATACCATTCGGGAACTGGAATACCAGGGCGATCTGGCCGAGCTGCTCGACGCCGAAGTCATCAATCTGCACGCCGGCGGCAGCTACGGCGACAAGGAACAGGCCCTGGGGCGGCTGGAAAAAAATTTTCACCGCCTGTCCGCAAAGGTCCAAGGCCGGCTGACCCTGGAAAACGACGACGGCTCCTTCACCCCGTCCGATCTGCTGCCCGTCTGCCGGCGCCTCTCCCTCCCCTTTGTCTATGACGTGCACCACCACCGCTGTCTGCCCGACGACCTGGGCCCGGAGGAAGCCACCGAACTCTGCATGGCCCGCTGGCGCGCCTTGGGCCGGGAGCCCTGGTTTCACCTTTCCTCGCCGAAAAACGGCTGGCAGGGCGGCTCGCCGAAACCGCACGCCGATTATATCGATCCGGACGACTTCCCTGCCTGCTGGCGGGCTGTTCACGCGACAATCGATGTCGAGGCCAAGGCCAAGGAACTGGCCGTCCTGCGCCTGAAACAGGACCTCGGACTCTGACGGAAAAAAGGGGGTGAAATGGATAGACAACAATTGCGGCAGGCAATAACCGAACTGCTGGCCGGTCAGCGGCTGGCCGTCCTGGCCACCAGCGATCGGGGCCGGCCTTATGCCAGCCTTGTCGCCTTTTCCGTTGCCGACGACCTGCAGACCCTGTATTTCGCCACGAGCCGGAAAACCAACAAATACGCCAACCTGACGGCCGAACCCCGGGCGGCCCTGCTCATCGACAGCCGGCGCAACAGGGCGGACGACCTCCAACAGGCCGCGGCGGTCACCGTGCTGGGCACCGCCGGGGAGCTTGAAGGGGAGGAGAAGAAAAGGCAAGGCACCCGTTTTCTGGCCCGGCACCCCTCCCTGCGGGAATTCATCGAAGCGCCGTCCACCGCTTTGTTTGCGGTCCGGGTTGAGAATTACAAATATGTATCCCGCTTCCAGGAGGTTTTTGCCTATCTGCCTGAACCGGAGTGATACCGCTCCGGAGCCCCGTTCCGGCAGCGCCGATCAGCACCTCTCCGCCGGCCGCCGTTCCGGCACGTATCGATGCGGGACCCCACCCTCGTTCCAGGCCCGGGAGACATAGAGCCCGCAATAGCAGCTGCCGTACTCCCGGACATCCGCTTCCCGGTAGGCACAGGGACAGATGATGTCGCTGTCGGCGTCCCGGTCATCCTTTGCCAGCCGACAGGGACAGGCCATGTAGCCATAGCGCTCGCGGTTGAACAGCAGCGCTGCCAGCAGCGCATGCGTCAACTCCGGGTCCCGGTTGAAGAAATACCCGCGCGGTTCCTGGTTTTTCCGCAAAATTGCGTACAGTTTTCCGGCATCCATTTATTCCAGCCCCAGCTCCTTGCGAATGATCTGTTCCTGAAAGCCGACAATGGCCTTGTTGCCAATAATGACCACCGGCCAGATCGTTGGCACAGAACGCTGGTAGGATTCCCCCAAAGCAAAAAAGCCTTTCCGCCATCACGGCGGAAAGGCTTTTTTGTGCCCTTCAGAAAAACAACACGGTAGAATAAGCAAATACGTATACCGTTATTCAACAACGATCGCGCAAGAACAATGTCATGAACCTGACCCGCACCGCCCTGCTCATTCTCAGCCTGCTGCCGCTGGCCGGCTGCGCCGGCTCCAAACATCACCCGCCGCTGCCGACCGTCGAGCATGTCGACCTGCGTCAATATGCCGGCCGATGGTACGAGATAGCCCGCTACCCCCATTGGTTCGAAAAGGGATGCGCGGCGGTCACCGCCGACTATACCCTGCGGGATGACGGGACCCTGGAGGTCGTCAACCGCTGTGTCCTTGCCGACAAGGGAGGAAAAATGAAGCAGGCCGTCGGCCGGGCCAAGGTCGTTGACCCCGCCACCAATGCCCGGCTGAAGGTCTCCTTTTTCCGGCCCTTTTACGGCGATTACTGGATACTGCACCTTGACCCCGGCTACCGCTATGTTGTGGTCGGCGCGCCCTCAAGCAAGTATCTCTGGATCCTGGCCAGAACGCCGCAACTGGAGCCGGACCTGCTGCGGCAGCTCATCGGCGAAACCGGACGGCTGGGTTTTGACCCCGACCGGCTCGTCATGACTGATCAGAGCATCAACATCCGGGATTGACAGGCGGACCGAAACGGCGCTGGCCGCCGATCTTTCGATGGGAGACGCCGGGACTGGACGCTGGCGCCAAACTGTGCTACTTTAGGCGGACGAAACGGAAATCACCCCGCCGAAGCACGATACACAGGTCCACCATGAAAACGAACCGTCTCTCCTCTGTTTGCCGCTCCTTGGGGCTGGGCATTCTGGTTGTGCTGCTCTGCCTCCCGGGCCGGGCGTTCGCTTCCGGCCAGGCCCAACCCCTGCGCGTCTTTGTCTCCATCCTGCCCCAGGAATATTTTGTCGATCGCATCGGCGGCCCCAGGGTGCTGGTGAAGGCACTGGTCAAGCCCGGACAGGACCCGCACACCTACTCGCCGACCCCGCAGCAGATGGCGCAGCTCGCCGGCGCCCGGATCTATTTCCGTATCGGCGTCCCTTTTGAAAATGCCATGATACCCAGGCTCAGCCGCTCCATTCCCGACCTGCGGATCATCGACCTCCAGGAAGGCATTGAATTACTGGGGCCGGCCGAAACCCACGACGACCATCATGGCCATGAAAACGACCTCGATCCCCATACCTGGCTTGACCCCCTGCTGGCCCTCCGACAGGCAGCCCTGATCCGCGCCACCCTTATCAGCCTCGATCCGGAAGGCGCCATGACCTACAACGCCAATTTCGACCAGCTGGCCACCGATCTCAAAGAACTCGACCGGACCCTCCGCGAGCTTCTCCGTCCCATGGCCGGGCGCTCAATCTATGTCTTTCATCCGGCCTACGGCTATTTCTGCCGGGCTTACGGCCTGAAGCAGAAAGCCATCAACCCCGGCGGCAAACAGCCTGGCGCAAGGCAGCTCGCCCGCCTCATCGAAGAGGCGGAAGCGGAGAAGGTCCGGTTCATTTTTTCCCAGCCCCAGTTTTCGGAAAAAGCCGCCGCCACCATTGCCCGGTCCATCGGTGCCACGGTTGTCACCCTTGATCCGCTGGCCCGCGACTATCTGGCCAACATGCACTCGATCGCCGCCCAGTTGGCGGCTTCCCTGCCTGAGAACGGACAATAGAACAGGAGACGCATCATGGAGAACCTGGAGGGCAAACTGGCGGAACTCTTTTCCAGCCTGTCGCGAACCGCCGAGCGAAGCAGGCTGTATGCCATGCGGGCCGTCAAGGACGGCCAGCCGCGGCTGGCC
>DSAE01000184.1 GCA_011372855.1 Desulfobacteraceae bacterium | reverse complement strand
GGGTTGTCACCCTGTGCGGGCATGCGGCGGAAACCTGCCCCTTCTTTCCGGGAAGGATGCTCCACCGGGGGTTCGACGACCCGCCCCGCCTGGCCGAAGGCGCGAGGACCGAAGAAGAAGCCCTCGCCCATTACCGCCGGGTGCGGGATGAAATCAGGAATTTTATCCAGACTCTGCCGGAAGCGCTTGGTGAAGAAAAACCGGCATGATGACCTCTGAACCTCTTCTGCTGGCATCGGGCTCAGGACTGCTCGGTTTTGCCTTCGGCGTCGTCCTCTACCGGGGGGATTACTGCATGGTCGCCATGCTGCGGGATTTTTTCCTGATCCGCAACACCACCCTGCTGCGGTCCTTTGTCCTCTATTTCCTTGTCGCTTCCGTCCTGTTTCATGTTGGCGGCCTGGGTAGCCTGCTTCCCTTTCTGCCGCCGCCCACCTTTGCCCCGCCATCTCTTGCGACCATGGCCGGGGGGGTGCTTTTCGGCGTCGGCATAGTTCTGGCCGGGGGCTGCGTGGTCGGCACACTCTACAAGATGGCCGGCGGCAACCTAATCAACTGGATCGCGTTTGCCGGCATCCTCGCCGGCAGTCTGCTGTATGCCGAGGTACATCCTCTGGTGCAACAATTTTCCTCTCAAACGATTCTCATCCATTCCATTACGGCTGCTCAAAATAATTCCGTTCTGAAGGCGGTGATCCTGCTGACAGTCATTGCCGCCGGTCTGCTGGCGATATGGAAGTGGTCAAGACATGGCGGCCTGAACGTTACGGCCTTTGCCAAGGGATACATCCAGCCATGGAAGACCGCCATTATCCTGGCCCTGTTGAATTTTTTCTATTATGTTCTCTCCGGGACTCCCATGGGTATAACCACCGCCTACGCCAAGGCGGCCGCCTACCTTGAACAGGTTTTCCTGCCCGGACATGTCGCCGGCCTCGCCTATTTCCAGGAAAATTCAGTTATTTTCCAGGCTGGGGAAACCCTGATTACCGGCGGCGCCGGACCGCGCATGGACTTTATCAGTCATACCGAACTTGCCCTGATGGTTGGAATATTTTCAGGTGCGCTGGCCACAGCCCTGTACTATGGCGAATTCAGAATATACGGTCTGCCGCCCCGTCGGCAGGCCACTGCCGCCCTTGCCGGCGGCATACTGCTGGCCATGGGTGCGCGCATCGCCTCCGGCTGCAACGTGAAATTTTTCTTAGGCGGGTTGCCGCTGCTGGCATGGCAAGCCATTTTTTTTTACTGCGGCTACGGCCGCCGGAGCCTGGATCGGCACGTACATTCTGACTCGTTATGTTATAAAATGAACTATGATAATCTTGTACAAAAACAGCAACACTGGACGAGCGCTATGATAATGCAAACAGTTTCCATGCTGATCCGTCGGCGGAAAAAATTTCTGTTAGGACGACAATCATGACTGACAGTAAAAAGATAGAACTCGATATCCTCGGCCAGGTCTGCCCTGCCTGTCTGCTGGTGGTGCTGCGTGAGATGAACACCCACCAACGGGAACTCAAGAACGGGGAAGCCCGGCTGGTGATCAGAACGGACCACCGGGACACCACCCGCACCATCCCGGAGTCGGCCCGTAAAATGGGCTATGATGTTGAAGTGCGAAACCTGGAAACGTGCTATGAAATCACCATCGGCAAAAAATGATCATCCCGCCGACCGAAAGGTCAGGGAAGTAAGCACGATCCGGATGCTGAAAGAAGAAAACCGGCGCCTGCATGATGAGAATGCCAGATATGCCCGCTACATTCGGGAAAAAACCAACCAGCTCCTTGAGGTTATGGGCACCCAGCCCCTCAGGCCCGAGGAATTCGACAACCGCGAATTGCTCACTCTTGATCCCATCGGCATCATCGCCGGTTCTTTTGCCCAGGTGTACGATTATCTCAACAAGACGATCAATGATCTGAGCGAGGCGCGGGATGAATTGCAGGCGATTTTCGACGCCACCGGAGTCGGTATCTCGATCATCGATCAGGACTTTGCCATTGTCAAATGCAATGAAAAGCAACGGGAACTCCTTGTCGACAAGCATCTGGAAAATGTCTGCGGCAACTACTGCTACGAGGTTTACTGCCTGAAAAACGGACCGGGTCTCGACTGCCCGGCGGTGGATACCTTTGCCACCGGCCGGCCGGTGGTGGTTAATGAGGTGCGGAAAAAAAACAAATATTTTCAGCTCGTCACCACTCCCTATGCCAAGGATGCGGAGGGCAATGTAACCCGGGTCATCGAGGTCGCCCTGGACATAACCGCCCGGAAAAAGGCCGAGGAGGAGGAGCAGCGGCAGCGTGGCTATTACCTGGCGGAAAAATCGAAACTCGCCTCCGTCCTGCAGAGCCTCTCCGAGGGGCTGCTGGTCACGGATTCCAGGAACCGGATCATTTCCGTCAACGGTGCCGCCCTCCAGATTCTCGACCTGTCCCAAAAACAGGTGCAGGAACTGCGAATTGACGAGCTGTTCGACGATTGCCCTACCGAGGCCAGGACAATGTTCGATGTCGACACCCCCCAAGCCTGCCAGAACGTGGAAATCCGGTTCCGCGGCGACAACAGGGAATTGCTTTTGTCGGTCAATTCAGTGCCCCTTTTCAATCCCGACGGCAACACAATCGGCAGAGTGTTCACCTTCCGTGACATCACCGAAGAAAAACACCGGCAGGAAGTTTTCCACCGCACCGAAAAACTGGCCGCGGTCGGGCAGCTCTCCGCCGGCATCGCCCATGAACTCAATACGCCGCTCGGCAGCATCCTCGGCTACGCCCGGCTGCTGCTGAAAGGAGAAAATCTTCAGCCGGGCCAGCGGGAACGGCTGGGCATCATTGCCGAACAGGCCAAGAAGAGCGGGGCCATCATTCGCGAACTGCTTGATTTCTCCAGGCTTTCGACCCCCCTGCCGAACCAGGCCATGCGCTGTGATCTCAACAATGTGGTGGCCGAGGCGATCCGGGTGGTGCAGACCGAACTGGACAAGCGCTTCATTGATGTCAGGCTGGATCTTGCCGATATGCAGGCGGTGGAGGTTGATCCGAAAAGGCTGGAGCAGGTATTTGTCAACATCCTGCTCAACAGCGCCCAGGCCATCGGCGGCAACGGCGAAATCACCATTTCCTCCCAAAGTCATTACCATGAGGCACGGGTTACGATCAGCGACAACGGGCCAGGCATTGCGCCCGAGAACCTGTCGCGCATATTCGACCCGTTTTTCACCACCAAGCCGGTGGGCACCGGCACCGGGCTCGGCCTTTCCATCTGCGCCGGCATCATCAACGACTACGGCGGCGCAATCGATGTCCGCAGCACACCAGGCGAGGGGGCCATCTTTACCGTGATTCTTCCCCTGCCGGGAGAAACGCATGGACAATAAGATAAACATCCTGGTCATTGACGACGACCTGCGCATGCGCGAACTGATCCGCGACACTCTCGCGGAAATGGAATTCCAGCCACAGCTTTGCGGAGACAGCCGCGAGGCCCTTCGCCGGATGGAAAATGATCCATTCGATCTGGTCATTACCGATCTGAAGATGCCGCACATCGACGGCATTGGCGTGCTTGAACGAGCCAAACAGATAAATCCGGAAATTCTGGTCATCCTGGTCACCGGCTACGGCACCATCGAATCGGCCATCGAGGCCATGCAGAAAAATGCCTACGACTATATCCAGAAGCCGTTCGAGCCCGATGATTTTCTGCTGGTGATCCGCCGGGCCATAGATCACATTCGCCTGCTCCGGGAAAACAGGCGGCTCAAGGAACAGGTGGCCGGTATCGGCTTCGAGGAACTGGTCGGCAACAGCAAGGCCATGAAGGATCTGCAGGGTATGATCGCCCGGATCGCCCCCCTTGACACCACCGTGCTCCTGCAGGGGGAAACCGGCACCGGCAAGGAGT
>DSAE01000154.1 GCA_011372855.1 Desulfobacteraceae bacterium | reverse complement strand
GCGGTGAGTGTAGCATGAAAACCGACCCCGGCAAAATCGGAAAGGGTTGCTGCGCTACGAGACTTTTGCGGTCTCTTCGCTCCGCAACCCGACTTTATTCACATGGGGCCATACCCGCCGGGGCGCATGGGGGTTACCCACTGACTTCCCGGAAGGACCTCTTTTTTGCGCATTGCATTTGAATGATTATTATTTATGAAAAAGATTGATAATCTGTGGCCAAGGGAGAATGCATTATGACTGTAAAAATAAAGGGAATGCGGTGCAATCACTGTGTCGGTTCCGTCCGCAAGGCGCTGGAGGAAGTTGAAGGCGTATCCAATGTCCGGGTCGATCTTGACCGGGGAGAGGCCAGCTTTGACGGCCAGGTCCCCCTGGAGAAGGTCCGCAAGGCAGTTGCCGGGATCGGTTTCGAGGTGGTGGAAGAAGCGGTTTAGACTGTAGGCTGTTAGTCTTCTTCTGCCTCATAGCCTACAGCCTAAAAAGCTACAGCCTATCATTATTCCTTCCAGTCCGGCCGCAAGGAGAGTTCGGTAAGCTGTTTTCTTTCCACGGGTGCCGGGGCGTCGGTCAACGGGCAGGTTGCTTTCTGGGTCTTGGGAAAGGCAATGACGTCACGTATGGAACTGCTGCCGGTCAGGATCATCATCAGCCGGTCCACGCCGAACGCAATGCCGCCGTGGGGCGGGGCGCCCAGTTCCAGGGCCCGGAGCAGAAAGCCGAACTTCTCCCGGGCCTCCTCGGGACCGATGCCAAGGAGCGCGAAGATTTTTTCCTGCATATCCTTTTGATGAATTCGAATAGAGCCGCCCCCGATTTCATTGCCGTTGAGGACCAGGTCGTAGGCCCGGCTCCTGAGCCGGGCGGGGTCGCCGGCCGGAATATCCCCGCCGTTTTCCTGCGGGGCGGTGAAGGGGTGGTGCAGGGCCGCGTAGCGCTTTTCCGCGGAGTCATATTCCACCAGGGGAAAATCGGTGATCCAGAGGAAATCATAGGTATCCGCGGGGATCAGTTGCAGCCGGCGTGCCAGTTCGAGCCGCAGTTCGGAAAGCACCTGGTTGACAACCGCCTCCCTGTCGGCGCCGAACAGGATAAGGTCCCCCGGTTCGGCGGCCAGCGCTTCCCGCATGGAGTCGATTTCCTGGTCCGAGAAGAATTTGGTGATGGGCGACTGCCATTCATTTTCCCTGATTTTGATCCAGGCCATGCCGCGGGCGCCGAAACGGGCGGCATAATCCGTCAGATCGTCGAGGTCCTTGCGGGAGAATCCGGCGCAGCCCCGGGCATTGATCGCCTTGATGATCCCGCCGTTGTCAATGGTGGTTTTGAAGACGTTGAACGTGCATCCGCCAAGCACTTCGGTCAGGTCAACCAGTTCGAGCCCGAAGCGGGTGTCCGGGCGGTCGGTGCCGAAGCGGCGCATGGCTTCATCGTAGCTCATGCGGTGAAAGGGCGGAGCAGGATCGATCCCCAGGGTTTCCCGGAAGACTGCCCGGATCATGCCCTCGGAGATGGTAATGATGTCCTCCTCGTCGACAAAGCTCAACTCCATGTCGATCTGGGTGAATTCGGGCTGCCGGTCGGCGCGCAGGTCCTCGTCACGGAAACATTTGACGATCTGGTAGTAGCGGTCCATGCCGGCAATCATCAGCAGTTGCTTGAAGAGCTGGGGCGACTGGGGCAGGGCGTAAAACCTGCCGGGATTGACCCGGCTCGGGACAAGATAATCCCTTGCGCCTTCGGGGGTGGAGCGGGTGAGCATCGGTGTTTCGATTTCCAGGAATCCATTGTCGTTCAGGAAGCTGCGGACCGCCTGGACCGCCCGGTGGCGCAGGACCAGGTTGTTGGCCATCTCCGGCCGCCGCAGGTCCAGGTAGCGGTACTGCAGGCGCAGGTTGTCCGAGACCTCCATGTATTCGTCAATGGGGAAGGGAGGAGTCTCACTGGCATTGAGGATGCGCAGTTCGCTGACCAGGACCTCGATGGCGCCGGTTTGCAGCTTTGGGTTTTCCATGTCCGGCGGACGGCGGAAAACGGTGCCGCGTACCGCCAGGACCCATTCACTGCGAAGCTGATGGGCCTTGGCATGGACTGCGGCATTATATTCCGGATTAAAGACGATCTGGGTAATGCCCCACCGGTCCCGCAGGTCGATGAAGATAACTCCGCCGTGATCCCGGCGGCGAAGCACCCAGCCGGTGAGAATCACTTCCTGGTCCACGTTGTCCGCTCCGAGTTGACTGCACGTATGCGTGCGCCGCAGTGAGCCTAAAGTATCCATGAATATGCTCCGATGGGAATTAATCAGTAGGTTGAATGAGGAGTGCCAGCCGGCGGCTTTCCTCGGCGGCGTCAAGATTCAGCGGAAACGGGGTTTGCTGCTGATCGGTCATGTTGCGCAGGACGGCGGATTTCCGTTCCAGCTCGTTGTCGCCGATGATAAGGGCGTAACGCGCATCAAAACGGCCGGCCTGTTTCAGTTGCGCCTTGAGGCTGCGGCCCCCGTGATCCATGGCGGCCTTCAATCCCTGCCGCCGCAACCGGTGGACCAGTGCCTGGCTGTGGCCGGCGGCCTCCCTGCCCAGAGCGGCCACAAAAACATCCAGCCGGACGGGGGGACTGAAGCGGGCCGTTTCCTGCTGCTGCATCAGGAGGACGAGACGCTCCATGCCCAGGGCGAAACCGATGCCGGACAGCGGCGGCCCGCCGAGCTGCTCGATCAGGCCGTCATATCTCCCGCCGGCGCCGACGGCGGACTGGGCTCCGAGATCGGCGGCGATGAATTCGAAGGTGGTGCGGGTATAGTAATCCAGCCCCCGGACCATGAAGCGGTTCACGGTGAAGTCGACCTCCAGTCGTTCAAGGCTCCTGCCGACCGCTTCAAAATGGCGGCCGCAGTCGGGGCAGAGAAAATCCAGGATGGACGGGGAGTCGGCGACCAGTTTTCTGCAGTTCCGGTTTTTGCAGTCAAGGACCCGGAGGGGGTTGGATCCTGTCCGGCGCCGGCAGTCGGGGCAGAGTTCATTGGTGTACCGGCGCAGATAGGCCACCAGTTGCTGGCGAAAGGCCGGCCGGCAGACCGGGCAGCCCAGGGAATTTATTTCCAGGTTCGTCCGGATGCCCAGCTCGGCCAGAATCATATCGGCCATGGCAATCAATTCCGCGTCAACCTCGGGCTCATCGGCACCGATGATTTCCGCGTCAAGCTGATGAAACTGCCGGAGCCGGCCTTTCTGGGGCCGTTCATGGCGGAACATCGGGCCGATGGTGTACAGTTTCTGCACCGGTTGCAGCAGATGCAGGGAGTGTTCGATAAAGGCCCGCAGGAGGGAAGCGGTTGCCTCGGGACGGAGGGTGATGCCCTTGTCGGCAAAGGTGTACATCTCCTTCTCGACGATATCCGTGGCCTGGCCGATGGATCGGGCGAACAGCTCGGTTTCTTCCATCATCGGCAGGCGGATCTCGCTGAATCCGAAACGGTGGAACACATCCCGGGCGACCTGCTCTATATGCTGCCAGCAGACCGCCTCGCCGGGCAGGATGTCTTTGAAGCCTTGAATGGCCTGGATTTTCAAAACCACCTCCGCGGTTGGAAAAAGAGGGAAAAAGTCGTTCCGGGTGCAGTGCATCGGGGAAAATTTCCCGGTTTCAGCGGCTCCGGGCTTGGGCGGAAATGCGGGATAAATTCACTGCCGGAACCAGGGAACCGGGCCGTTCTCCCCCGGTGCATCGGTTCATTGCCGGAGCCGAATATTTTCATCCGGATAAAAAAATCAAATCTACTCGAAATTGGGATGAAAAGTCAAGACGATGCCATTGAATTACACGGCCCCGTCAAATTAAAGTTGTAGGGGTAAGCGTCAGTAACGAGACAGAGCTGAGGGGATAAAAAACAGAAGGTGTGCAGAGTTTGTCGGGCGCAAATGTGTTGCTGCTGGGGATAAT
>DSAE01000153.1 GCA_011372855.1 Desulfobacteraceae bacterium | reverse complement strand
GCACCAGGCCAACGGCAAGGCCTACAGACGAGTGCGGATGGAAGCGTGACGTGAACGGGTTTTGCGGGGAAAAGTGGTCCGCCACGTCGGACACTGCTTGACAAGCCTTCTCATGGAAGGACAAACAGGCTGAACAAAAATCACCACCAGGTTACTGGAGTGCTAATGGAAAACACCCTGCCGATCGCGGTGGCTGACTATCGGTACGGCCTCATTTCCCTTGCAGACACCATCCCCCCGACCATGCCGGAGGAGATGAAAACAACCCCGATCTCCCTTTGGCATTTTCTCTTCGCCTGCCACAATGGTCGACTTTTTGAACAGTGGCTCGGCACCTCAACCTGGCTGTTCGTCCCCGTTTCCGGGGGATTACTGCTGCTCAATCTGCTGACCGGCAGCTGGGATTGGTTGCAACGCAGACGACGACAGAAACAACATCAGTCGAGTGCACCCTCTTTCCAATAAAAGGAAATTAAACTTATTTTCATTCTGTGACAATCGTCACAGACAACTTCCTGGATGATTGATTATAGCTGTTTTGTACATACCGACCGTAAAGAATCTGAGGTTTTGAAAAACCGATGCCATTCATCCTGGCATTCGGTCGGATGGCCCGGAGAGCTTAAGACAGCTTTTCGGGTCTGCCGGCAATAACAATATTTGGTTATCTACGTGGCTCCAGTTAAACAGGAGGCTGCGGTCCGTGGTCCCTTCTCCTGGGTGTCTGTCGCCGTGGAGGGCGAAATGTGTCCCTGAAGAAGGGGAACCGGACCGCTGCACGGCTCAACTGGAATAAAATGCATAACCAGACAACAATAAAATACTTAGCCGCAAAAAGGACATTGCCATGACGCAATGGTTAAAGCTACTTAATGATCAGCAGCGCAAGTTGATCTTTGGAAACGAACAAAGCACCGACCCGGCTACCGCTTATGACAAAAAACGCGCTGTGCATGCCGGTGTCAAAGGAGACTCCGTGCCCGCTGATCAGGTCCAGACCGTCTGGCAGCGCGAAATGGAACAGTCGCTACCGGCGCCTGAAGACGCCTGTGTTTACATCAATATCCCCTTTTGCCAGTCCAAATGCACCTATTGCGGCTTTTTTAAAAATCTGGCGGATCCGGCAAAGATCGCCGACTATACTACCGCCCTGATTGAGGAGATCGCGCAGACCTCATCCTCTCCCATGATCGATCAAACCCGGATACGTGCCGTTTACATTGGCGGAGGAACCCCGGGAACCCTCAATGCGGCCCAGATAGCTCAACTACTGACCGCCATCAATCGACACCTGCCCCTGGCCAACGATTGTGAGATCACCTTTGAAACGCGCACTCACGATCTGGGAGGGGACAAACTTCAAGCCTGTATCGAGCATGGGGTCAATCGCTTCTCCCTCGGCGTGCAATCCTTTGATACCCGCTCCAGACGCTCTATCGGGCGCATTGATTCCGGCTCTGCCGTCATCAACAACATCCAGCGGATGCTGGCATTGAAACAGGCGTCTGTCTCCATCGACCTGATTTTCGGTCTCCCGCACCAGAGCATCGACACCTACCTTGAAGATATCGTAATTGCCGATCAGCTCGGGGTTGACGGCATGGCCCTCTATCAACTCAATGTCTTTGAGGGGGGACGGATGGATAAATCGATCAGCGCGGGACGCTCCATCGCTGTTCCCAAAACCGCCGAACAGTTCCACTACCACCAGGCGGCCTACAACCTGCTTACCGATATGGGCTATCACCAGCTATCCATGTCTCACTGGGTTCAGGGAACCCTTGATCGCAGTATCTACAACCGCTTTTCGAAGTTAGGCAAGATCATTCATGCCTTTGGTGCCGGGGCTGGAGGGCGAACCGGGCATTACCGTTATTTTGTTCATCCTTCCGTTGTTGCTTACCTGGAAAAAATCAATCAGGGGAATAAGCCCCTCATGGGAATGACGGAAAAGATCCAGATGACGACACTGCATGATTTTATCAGCGGCCAGATTGATGGCGGCAAGCTCCGCTTCGACATCGCCCGCAAAAGGTTCAACATCGATCTGAAACAAATTTACGCGCCATTATTGGCATCCTGGGAACAACGCGGCCTCGCTGCTGCCGGAGAACGCACCTTGCGCCTGCTCCCGGCAGGACAATTCTGGTACGTGAATATGAATCAGGCCCTGCTGGATATCCTCGAAATTATTTTGACCAACGGGGCCTATGAACTCCCTCAGGAGCGGGTTGCCGCGCAGGGATAAACTGCTGTTTTATTGAACTCAAACAGAGGTGTGAACAATGAGATTCATCATATTGCTACTCACTTCCATGTTAGCCGCAAACGCCCATGCTGGAACCGTGACCTTCACTGACGACAGCGGCGAAACCTTCAATTTGCCTGAAATTCCGGCAAAGGTCGTGATATTGAACAGCTCCAATCTCGAACTGTTTATCGCCGCCGGTGGCCAACCTTCAGCTTATGCCGAGAGCGGCACGATGCCGAAGTATCTAAAGGAACAGATTCAAGGACTGCCTTCCGTCGGCACGGCGCAGAACCCGGATATCGAGCGGATCGTTAACATGAAACCGGACCTGGTGATCGGCATGAACTTTCCTTTTCATATCGCCCTGAAAGCTTCCCTGCAACAGGCCGGCATCCCGCTGGCAGTCTTTAATGTTCAAAACCGGGATGATCTGATCGGCAAGATGGAAATTTTCGGCAGAATAACCGGAAAACCGGAGCAGGCAGCGGCCCGCGTCCAGGAAATCAATACCGCTATCAGGACAGCGCAAACACGGGTTGGATCCGGCTCGCGCCGGGTCCTGGTGGTCTACGGCACTCCCGAAAGTTTCAGCATGGCCCTGCCGAAAAGTTTTATTGGAGAAATGACGGAACTTGCCGGGGGCATCAATGTTGCGCCAAAAAACGCCACCGGGGGCAACGGCATGATGAACGGTTTTGCGCCCATCAGTCTGGAATATGTCACCATGGCCAATCCGGATGTGATTCTGGTTATTACCCACAATAATGCCACCGCCATCGAGGGCTCTGACCTGCTCGGCAAACTGCCGGCCTGGAACAGTCTGCAGGCGGTAAAAAATGAGCGGGTCTACAACCTCCCCTTCGACACCTACGGGATCAATCCGACCGTCCGTCTCGGTACGGCGGTGTTTGAACTGTCCGCGCTGATCTATCCGGAGCTCTATCAGTGAAAACCCTGCTGGTTGATCCCGAGCATAAGAAGCGCTGGCTGACCGGACTTTGCGCTGCCTTGTTGCTGGTTGGTGGACTGGTTATGAGCATCGCCAAGGGTTCGGTCGACATCCCCCTGCGGGATCTGGTTCTGGTTTTTGTTAATCCTGGTGTTAATGAAGGCTTTTATCAGGTCGTCATGAACATCCGTCTGCCACGGGTCCTGGTCGGCGGACTGGTGGGTATCAACCTGGCATTATCCGGTGCAATCCTGCAGTCGATTCTAAAAAATCCCCTCGCTGATCCCGGTATTATCGGGATTTCCGCCGGGGCCGGGTTGGCCGCCATGGTGGTGATGATCCTGTTCCCGGCGTACTCGGCACTGATTCCGCCGGCGGCTTTTATCGGCGCCATTTGCGCGGCCCTGATTATCTACTTTATTGCCTATGACGGCGGCGCCCATACCCTGCGCCTGGTGCTGGCTGGGGTTGCTCTGTCGGCCTTTCTCGGTGCCTTCATGTCAACCCTCACGGTTCTCTACAGTGATCGGGTTCAGGGTACGGTCAACTGGATGGCGGGTACCCTGATCGGCAAAAGCTGGAATCATCTGTATATGGTCCTCCCCTATTCCTTCATCGGTCTGGTCGGCGCTGTCATCGGTTCCCGCTACCTGAATATCCTGGCATTGGGAGATGATATTGCCAGAGGCCTCGGCCTGCCGGTCGAACGGGTCAAGTTTCTGCTGACCCTGCTGGCGGCGCTGCTGGCGGCATC
>DSAE01000109.1 GCA_011372855.1 Desulfobacteraceae bacterium | reverse complement strand
GATTCCATAGGGTCTTTTGGCGTGATCGAGTTTTTGTACCCTTTCTGCCCGTTCTATCTTTATGTTATTCATGAGTTTGGAGTTGAAAGCCTGACGGCTTGTCGGCTTGAAGGAAACTGAACGCTCCGTATCCTTTCGTTGCACATCATGGTATGATAAGGCTGGATAAAAGGGGTTCAGGCTGTGGTCTGCCAGGGTGCTGCCGCGCCGGGAGTCGATTGGCCGTAAGGCCGCGGGAATGCGGAAATCAGCTGACAACCTCCAGGCTAAACCCCTGAACTGCTCACTGTTCTCATCGGGATCCCCATGAACCACGGCTGGACCGGCAAGATCCTCAAGGTGGACCTGACCGCCGGCACAATATCCTCTCTGCGCCCCCCCGGGGAACTCTACCGCAAATTCATCGGCGGCAAGGGGCTGGCCGGGCACTATCTCCGGCCCTGCATCACCCTGCCCTGGGACCACCCCGATATGCCGATCCTCCTGTTCACCGGCCCGCTGGTCGGTACGGCGGCTCCCACCTCGGGACGTTCCACGGTCATGTCCCGCTCGCCGCTGACCGGAACGGTGGCGGACTGCTCCGTGGGCGGCCGGCTGGGCTTCCAGCTTAAGCGGGCCGGCTGGGACGGCATCATCATCACCGGCAGTTCTTCCTTCCCCCGCGGGCTCGAGATCGACAACGATGCGGCCCGCCTCATTGATGCCGCGGGGCAGTGGGGCGCGACCACCGATGTGATGTTCGAGGAATTCGGCGCCGGCGGCTGGTCCGTGGCCGCTGTCGGGCCGGCCGCCGAAAACGGGGTCGCCTTTGCGTCTCTGATGGTGGACAGGCACCATGCCGCCGGCAGAACCGGAATAGGTCGCTGTTTTGCCGCCAAACGGCTCAAGTACATCGCCATCCACGGGACGAACAGGGTACCCGTTTTCGACCGGAGGGAGCTGCTGGCGGCACGGGAGGAGATCATGCGCCTGACTGCGGCCTCGCCGGTACTCATGGGCCAGCAGGGGTTTTCCTGCTTCGGCACCGGCTCCATTTACGATCTGTTGGATTCCCGCCGTATGATGCCCACCGACAACTTCCGCAAAACCTACTTTGACCGGGCCGGGGAATTGAATGCCCACGCTTACAGGGAAGCATACCTGCCCGTGAAACACGGGTGCATGGGCTGCCACATCCGGTGCAAAAAAATCGCCGGCCGGGGGAAAAGAAAGGGGGCGTCCATGCCCGAATTTGAAACCATGTCCCATTTTACCGCCCTGCTCGGCAACACGGACATGGAACTGGTCATGGAGGCAAACCGGGTCTGCAACCTGTACGGCATGGATACCATATCAGCGGCGGCAACACTGGCCTGTTACCGCGAAATATCGGGCGAAGCGGATCTCTCCCCCCATCTCCTCCGCCTGCTGCATGAAACCGGCACCGGCTCCACCGGCCTTGGCAGGGAACTGGGCAAGGGGTCCCGGGCCTTTGCCCGCGCCCATGGGCGGTCTTCCGCTTCCATGGCAGTCAAGGGGCTCGAACTGCCCGCCTATGATCCGCGCGGGGCCTACGGCATGTCCCTGGCCTATGCCCTGTCCACCCGGGGCGGCTGCCACCTGCGGGCATACCCCGTCAGCCATGAAATCCTGCGCAAGCCCGTGGCCACTGACCGCTTCTCCTTCAGCGGCAAGGCCCGCATCATCAAGATCGCCGAGGATCAGAACGGGGTCGTTGATTCCCTGACCGCCTGCAAGTTCATCTTTTTTGCCGCCGGCCTGGAGGAGTATGCCCGGGCGTACTCTGCGGTCACCGGCGTGGCGTCAACCGCCCAGGATCTGCTCGGGATCGGCGAACGCATTTACTACCAGGAGCGGATCATGAACGCGCGCAACGGCTTCACCGCCGCGGACGACGACCTGCCCGCACGCTTCTTCGAGGAACCGGGAAGCGGCGACACGGCCGTCCCCATCGGTCCCCTTGACCGGCGGGCGTTCCTGGCGGCCAGGGCGAAATACTATCGGATCCGCGGCCTGGACGAGAACGGTCTGCCCAGGGCGGAGACAATACGGCAGCTCGGCCTGGAGGAGAATGAAAGACCTGGTTGATAAATACGCCGGCAAAATAATCGCTGCCGGACTGGCAACCAATCCGCTGGTCTGCGGCCTGGACGACGAAATCGTCTGGAACCGGGCCGATGAACGGCAAATTGTGCTGGAACGGGTCCTGGAGAACATGCGGAGCAATTCCCTGATCTGCGCCGTTCCCGCCGAACCGTATCAGACCATCCTCCGGTTCCTCGCCGCAAGAGGACCCGGGCCGGTCACTCCGAGGGACTGTGAAACCAGGACCTTTCTCCATGACCTGCCGGTCAGCCGTTCCTTCTCTCCCGGTTCCATTCTGGAACACCTGAAAAAACGAAAATCCGTCATCGTGACCGGCCCTGACCCCGTTCAGGTGGTCACCTTCGGGACGGTCAGCCCCGAGCAGGCCTTTGTCACCTTCAGTTCGGTCTGCTTCTCCTGCTTTGTCCTCTTTTTTTCCGACTATCTGGCCCGGGTCCGGGCCGGAACAGCGACCACCGGGGAACACGACGCTTTCGCCAGGGCCCGGTCCCTGCTGCCCGCCCCCCGGCAATCGGCGCCGGAACTCAAGGACGGCCCCTTCAGCGGAGCGGCGCAGGTCACCGAGGCCATGATCGAAGCAGGCCGCCTCACCGTGGAATACAACCTGGTCGACTCCTATTTCGGCAACATCTCCTATCGGCTGCGTGACACCGTCTTCATCAGCCAGACCGGCAGTTCCCTTGACGAACTGGCCGGGTGCATCGATCCCTGTCCCCTGGACGGCTCGTCCACCACCGGCATCACCGCTTCCAGCGAACTGGCGGCCCACACGACCATTTATCTCCGCACCCCCGGCCGGGCCATCCTGCACGGACACCCCAAATTCACCGTCATCCTGTCCATGGATTGCGACGTGACGGACTGTCCCGACCGGGACCGGTGTCACATCAGGTGCCCGAGGGAACGATTCATTGAGGATGTCCCCATCGTGCCGGGAGAAGTTGGAACCGGCCCCACCGGGCTGTGCCATACCCTTCCCCCTGCGGTCAGGGAGAGGCGCGGGGCCATTGTCTGGGGGCACGGGTTGTTCACCGTCGGCACGGTGGACTTCAATGAGCCGTTCCGCGCTCTGCTGGAAATCGAGAATATGTGCCGGGAAAAGTATTTCGAGGCCGTCAGGCAGGCTGTCAGGTGAACGACGGCCACCGGGAGGTGATGTTCATCGGCATCGCTGTATTCCGGAGGATATCGGCTCTGTTTTCCTGCCGCCTTCCCGGGAAATTGTTCTCACGCGCCGCTGTCCCGCCCCATGAATCGGCGGCAAAGACGGCTCAGGTTCGCCTGTTCCGCTTCGGTCAGCCTGCCCATAACCTTTTCAACCAGTTGCCTGTGCGCGGGGAACAGGGTATTGATGAGTTCGCCCCCCGCCGTGGTCAGGGCGACCACGTTCCGCTCCTCCTCATCCCTTTTGCGGACAACCAGGTTCCGTTTTTCCAGGCCGGCTACCAGTCTGCCCACCGTTGCCGCTGACAGGGCTATTTCACCGGCCAGTTCACTGACGGTTGCCGGATCTGTCCGATGCAGCGCTTCCAGCACCGCAAACTGCCTCACGGTCAGATCACCGGCCGAAATTTTTCCGTATACTTCATAACGCAAGGCGCAGGCGCTTTTCCGCAAAGCACTGAAAGCCTGAATACTAATTAAATTTTCTTCCATTCCTTCCCCTGTAATCATGAAAGAGCAATCGGTTCGAAATCAAACTAATATTCCTGATCATTTTGTCAATCAAAAATAAACAAGTTAATCATTTAACTTTTCTTCTACAGTTGGCGGCCATTTTTGGTCGATCTTGCCTTGTAACCTGTTGATTTTACGTGATCGAGTTTTTTTTGAGCTCAAAAGCGTGGTGCCAACGATTTTCTT
>DSAE01000071.1 GCA_011372855.1 Desulfobacteraceae bacterium | reverse complement strand
TTAATTCATCACGTTCCTCTTGGCTCAGTGAAAATCGATACTTGATCTTAGGCATGGTCTCCTCCGTTTTTTCTGACCATACCTGATTTTTTCTAACATTTCAAGCGTGACATGACACTAGGTCAATTCTTTTCACGAATTATTGAGAGAAGATCACGGGAGGACGAAGATTGAGGCGATGCCGGGCTTGCGGTTACTCGTTCAAGCCAGGATAGCGGGGATGTCTGGTGCGCCTGTCATTTTCGTTCGAAGAAATATATCGCTCGCCGGTCTGTACTCTTACCAAGGAGGGGAAACACCATGCGCATCGACAGACGGGAATTTTTACGGGGGGCCGCCGGGGCCGGCTGTGCTTTGGCCTTTGGGCTGAAATTTTTTCACTTCTCCGATGACCCCGCCGCTTACGCGGCGGAAGTGGAACAGTTGGTTCGTTCCACCTGTTCACCCAACTGTACCGGGGCCTGCGGTTACATGGCCCGGATCAGCAACGGCCGGATCAGCACCTTGATCCAGGCGGCCGACTATCCCGAAGATTCATACAATCCCCGGGGTTGTCTGCGCGGGCTGTCGATGATGGACCTCATTTACGGCAAGGACCGCCTGAAGTACCCGCTCATCCGTACCGGCCCCCGGGGCAGCGGCGAGTTCCGCCGGGCAACGTGGGACGAGGCCCTCGACCACGCCGCCGGCAGGCTCAGAGAAATCAGCGACAAATACGGCCCGGAGGCGATTGGTACCACGGTCCAGGTTCCCGGCACCGGATATGTCCAGAAAGGGGCGATGGTTGCCCTTGCCGGGCTGGCCCGCTGGACCATGCATCACGGCTACGATCAGAACGGCGACCTGCCGATGTTCTGGCCGATGACTTTCGGCGTGCAGAGCGAAGAGCTGGAATCGCTCGAATGGATCAATGCCCGCACCACCCTTATTTTCGGCTCCAACGTCATTCAGACCCGGCTCCCCGATGCCCATCATCTCCTCGAAGCCAAACGAAGGGGCAGGGTGGTTGTCGTCGATCCCGACTTCTGCAGCACCGCCGCCAAGGCCGACGAATGGATGCCGATCAAGGCGGATACCGATGCGGCCCTGGGGCTGGGCATGGCCAGGATCATCATTGACCGCAAACTGTATGACGCTGCCTTTCTCCAGGATTTCACCGATTTCCCCATCCTGGTCCGCCGGGACACGGGCAAGCGGCTGCTGGCCGGGGAGGTGCCGGCCCTGGCGGCGGATGCCCGGACGAGAACAATCCCCGATTACCGGAGCCTCTTTGTCATCCGCTCAGGCAACGATTTCCGCATCCTCGACCCGGAGAAACTCGACCCGACCGGTGCCGAGCTTGAAGGCGAGTACCAAGTGACGCTCGCCGACGGCAGCACGGTGACGGTGGAAACGGTCTTCACGGCCCTGCAAAGGACCCTGGCCGACTACACCCTTGACAAGGTGGCGGCCATAACCGGCTGCGACCCCGCCCAGATCGAACGGGTCACCGTCGATGCCGCGACAAATGGGCCCATGCACATCATTTACGGAGCCAGCAACTACCAGTGGTACAACGGTGACCTGAAAGGGCGGGCGCTTTCCCTGCTGCCGGTGCTGACCGGCAGCATCGGCAAAAGCGGCAGCGGCATCTCCACCTATGCCGGCCAGTACCGGATCCGCTTCAATGTCAAAAGCTAATGGTTTCCGGAAGGGTCGAAGATCAACTGGGTCCCCTACCTCCACTTCCTGCAGGGCAAGGGCCCCCGCTACCCAAAGCACGGCATCAAGGCGATGGTCGGCGGCTGGGGCAACCCCTTTGACCAGCACAATATGAGCAACCGCCTCAAGGAGCGGGCGACCTCCGGCGAACTGGAATTCATCCTGACCACCGACTTCCAGATATCCACCAGCTGTATGTGGTCGGATGTGGTCCTGCCGGCCCCCACCTGGTATGAAAAATATGATCTGACCGCCACCATCCTCCATCCCTACCTGCAACTGCAGCAGCCGGCCATCAGGCCGCTGTTCGAGAGCAGGTCGGAGTTGTGGATCTTCCGCGAACTGGCCAAAAGGCTCAACCCGGAATTTGAGAAGCATTACTTCCCCGGACTGGACGAAAACGAAGCGGCCCTCAAAGTCATCGAGCTCCTTCTGGAGACAGGCGGGTTTGAAACGGAAGGCATCACGCTGGAGATGCTGAAGAAGGGTCCTGTCCGGCTCCATTCCCCGGCACCGGGCGACCGGCAGATTCCGTTCTACGAACAGGTCCAGCATCGAATTCCCTTCCCGCCGCCCAGTTATCCGGCGCCGCTCAAGGCCACGGCCCAGTTCCTCCGCAGCGGCCGGATCGAATTCTACAAGGACGAGGACCTTTTCCTCCAGGAGGGGGAGCAGCTGCCCGTCCACAAGGAAACATTTGTTGAGACCGAGTACAAGGCCAACCCGGCGGCCCGGGAGAAATACCGGCTGCGGTATGTGACCAAGAACTCGCTGTACCGGGTCCATTCCACCCATTCCAACAACACCATTCTTCTCGAGCTGCAGGACAACAGGGCCAAGGTTTTTCTCAATCCGGGCGATGCCGGGGAGAGGGGGATAACGGACGGGGACCTGGTGCAGATATACAACGATCGCGGCAAAACCAGGGCCCATGTAGTTCTTGATCCCGGCTGCAGTGCTGGAACGGCCATTTTTGAAGAAGGCTGGTGGTCCCACTATCTGGGCGGTGAATCGTATAACTCGCTGACCTATCCCTGGATCAAGCCGCTGCACGAGATCTATTTCGTGCCCGGCATGTGGTCGCCGACAACGGTTTGGAATGAATGTCTCGTGGACGTAAGGAGGATGGACGCATGAAAATGGGCATGGTCATAGACCTGGAAAAATGCATCGGCTGCCGTTCCTGCATGGTGGCCTGCAAGCAGCATAACTCCCAGCCGCCGGAAACATGGTGGAACAGGGTGTTCACCCCCGGCAGCCACCGTCACCTGACGCCTCCGGCCAGGGGTGTCGAATATTTCCTTCCGGTCCACTGCCAGCATTGCGAGAACGCCCCCTGTGAAAAGGTCTGCCCGGTCGGGGCCACCTTCCATGCCGCGGACGGGGCGGTGCTCATCGATTTTGAGCGCTGCATCGGCTGCCGGTACTGCATGTCGGCCTGCCCGTACGGGGTTCGGCAATTCAACTGGGAAGACCCGGAAAAGGCGCACCAGCGCTCCGAGTACCAGGAAAAATATCAATACGGCTACCCGGAGGATCATCGCCATGAAGGCCGCCTGGTCTACACGCCGCTGCGCCCCAGGGGCGTCGTTGAAAAATGCACCTTCTGCGCGCAATACCGCGATAAAGGCGAACTGCCGGCCTGCGTCCGCGGCTGTCCGGGCAAGGCCCGCACCGTCGGCGATCTTGACGATCCGGACAGCGAGGTCAGCAGGCTGATCAAGGCGCGGGACGGCTTTACCCTGCTGCCGGAAAAGGGAACAAAACCGACTGTCTTTTATCTTCCGCCCAAGCCGAAGGAGGTGTGATCATGTCCGTGCAAATGAAATCCGGTCTGTGGGTCAGCGGCGCCCTTTTTCTTGCCGCCTTTGTCGTCTGGCTGTATCAGCTCAGGGAAGGACTGATCCTGACCAATATGGTCAACTCCTACAGCTGGGGGCTCTATATCTCTGGTCTGGCTTTTTTTGTCGGCAACGCCGCCGGCGGCCTGGTGTTGACGTCTTCGATCTACCTGTTCGGCGTCAAGCAGATCAAACCCCTGGCCAAGCTTGGGGCGCTCACCGCCTTTGCCAACGTCACCGCCGCCATGCTCATCGTCCTGCCGGACATCGGCCGGCCGCTGCGGCTCTATAATTTACTTCTTCATCCCAACTTCATGTCGCCGCTGGTGTGGGATGTTTTGGTCCTCAATCTGTACGCCCTGGCCTCGGCGGTCTATCTCTACATCCTGATGCTGCCGGAGCTGACCGGCAGGCTCTCCTGGCTGGCCGTCAAGGTGGACAAC
>DSAE01000286.1 GCA_011372855.1 Desulfobacteraceae bacterium | reverse complement strand
GCTCACCACCAACCTACGTGACTCATAGCATCCTTCTCCAGGGAGAGAGGTGCCCCGCAGGGGCGGATGAGGGTGTTCTTCATACCCACAGCGAAGCTGCAAGCACCTTCTGTCTTCTGTCCTCTGGTTTCCGGCTTCTGATATGCTGCCGACTTCCCCGGCGCAGCTGGATAAAGGTTTTTTTCCTTTACAAGTTCCGTATTTGATTTATCCTGTGCCGCACAGGAAACACCCCCTATCCACCGGGCGCCGGTGGCGGCCGCACGTGACCATCCCTCACGGACCGTTGGGCGAGCGCCCATTGACGACAAAGAAAGTTTGCCATGCGCTACATAAGCACCCGCGGCGGCATTGAGCCGATCGGCTTCAGCGACGCCGTCATGATGGGACTGGCCGATGACGGCGGCCTGCTGTTGCCGGAGACCCTGCCCAGGGTCGAAAGGACTTGGGTCAACCGCTGGAAGAACCTGTCCTACCAGCATCTGGCCCACGAAATCTTCAGCCTCTTCATCGACGACCTTCCCGGCACGGTCCTGGAAGACCTCATCGAGACCTCCTATGCCCCCTTCAGGCACCCGCAGGTCACCCCCATAACCCCCCGGGGAGGTCTCTATATTCTCGAACTTTTTCACGGCCCGACCCTGGCTTTCAAGGACGTGGCCCTGCAGTTTCTCGGCAATGTATTCGACCTTCTGCTGCGGCAGCGCTCCGCGGTCATGAACATCGTCGGCGCCACGTCCGGGGATACCGGCAGCGCGGCCATTTACGGCGTCAGAGGCAAGGAGCGGATCAATATTTTCATCCTGCACCCGGAAGGCCGCGTCAGCCCCATCCAGAAGCTCCAGATGACCACGGTCGCCGATCCCAATGTATTCAACATAGCTGTCCGCGGCACCTTTGACGACGCCCAGGCCATCGTCAAGGAACTGTTCGGCGATCTGCGGTTCAAGGAGCAGTATCACCTGGGCGCAGTCAATTCCATCAACTGGGCACGGGTCCTGGCCCAGGTTGTCTACTATGTCTACTCCTGGCTCAAATTGCATTCGCGCGGTTTCGAATCGGTGGACTTTGCCGTGCCGACCGGCAATTTCGGCGACATCTTCGCCGGCTACGTTGCCAAACGGCTCCTGCCCGAGGGGCTGATCAACCGCCTGGTGCTGGCCACCAACACCAATGATATTCTGGCCAGATTCATCAACAGCGGCGACTACAGCAAAGGCGGGGTAAGCGCCACCATCAGCCCGTCCATGGACATCCAGGTGGCCAGCAATTTTGAACGCTACCTCTATTACCTCCGCGGCGAAGATCCCGCCGCGGTCCGGGCGGACATGGAGCACTTCAATGCCATTGGCAGCCTGGACCTCTCATCGCTGCACGAGGTGGTGGCGCGCGATTTCGTCTCCCGGTCGGTCACCGAGGAGGAAACCCTGGCGACGATCAGGGAATTTTACCAGCAGCACCAGTATCTCATTGATCCCCATACCGCGGTGGGGGTACGTGCCGGGATGGAATTCCGCGACACCGGCCGGCCCATGATCTGCCTGGCCACGGCCCACCCGGCAAAGTTCGGCGAGGCAGTGCGCAAGGCAATCGGCCGCGACCCGGAGCTGCCGCCCGCCCTCGCCGGCCTCAAGGAGGAGAACAGCCGCTGCCGGGTCCTGGACGCCGATATCGAACAGATAAAAACCTACATCATGGAGAACGCCCGGACATGATGGACCTGGAAACCCATCGTCGCCAGGTCGAGGGGGCTGTTTCCTTTCTCAGTACCAGACTGTCCGCCGTGCCGGAAATGGCCATCGTTCTGGGCACCGGTCTCAGCCGACTCGCTGATTCCCTGGAACAGCCGGAGGTCATTCCCTACAGGGAGATACCTCATTTTCCCGTGTCCACCGTGGCCAGCCACGCCGGCAATCTGGCCTGCGGCCGGCTCGGCGGCAGGAATGTGGCTGTTCTGCAGGGCAGAGTCCATTGCTACGAGGGCTATTCGGCCCGGGAAGTGGCCCTGCCGATCCGGGTGCTGTCCCTGCTCGGGGCCCGCACGGCGATCATTACCAACGCCAGCGGCGGATTGAACCCGGATTTCAGTCCCGGCACCATCATGATTTTGACGGACCACATCAACCTGCTGGGCGACAATCCCCTGCGCGGCCCGAATATCGACGAATGGGGACCGCGCTTTCCGGATCTCTCCAGGCCCTACGATGTCGAATTGACAACCCTTGCCCGATCCGCCGCCCGGGACCTCGGCCTGACAGCCATTGCCACCGGGACCTATGTCTGCATCCCCGGCCCCAGCCTGGAAACACCGGCCGAGACACGATCCCTGCGCAACTGCGGAGCCGACGCGGTGGGCATGTCGTCTATCCCTGAAATCCTTGTCGCCATCCACGCGGGCATGCGGGTGCTTGGCCTGTCCGTGGTGGCCAATGTCAACGATCCGGACAATCTGCGCCCCATCCTGCTCGACGATATTGTCCGCAAGGCCCGGGAGACGGAACCACTGCTGCAGAATCTCATCGCCGCAATTGTCTCGAGGTACGATCAATGACCCGAAAACCAGCCGACCTGATCCTGACCGGCAAGTACCTCCTGACCATGGATGAGCGGATGACGGTCATCGTTGACGGCGGTGCAGCCGTTACCGGCGACCGGATCATTAAAACCGGGCCGGCCGAAGTCATCCTCGCCAGGTACGAGGGCGCCGATACCCTGTCGGAACCCCACGGCCTGATCATGCCCGGCCTGGTCAACGTCCATACCCATGCCGCCATGGCCTGTTTCAGAGGGCTTGCCGACGACCTCCCCCTGATGCAATGGCTGCAGGAATACATCTTTCCGGCCGAAGCGCGCCTGACCGGCGAAATTGTCCATGATTCCACCCTCCTGTCCCTGTGCGAGATGATCAGGTCCGGAACCACCAGTTTCTGCGATATGTATCTCTTTGCCGCTGATGTGGCCCGGGCTGCCGAGGCATCCGGCATGCGGGCCTGGATTGGCGAAGTGCTGTACGACTTTCCCTCGCCCAGTTACGGTGAAACGGAGAACGGTTTCGCCTGTGTCGAAGCGCTCTTCGCCCGCTACAGTACCCATCCCCTGGTGACGATAACCGTCGATCCCCATGCGGTGTACACCTGCTCCCCGGCTCTCCTGCAACGGCTCGGCGACCTGGCCGCGGAGCGTAAAGCCCGCTTCGTCATTCACCTGTCTGAAAACCAGGAAGAAGTCGCCGCCTGTGTCGAACGGTACGGCCGCTCTCCGGTCATGCACCTCGACGGACTCGGCCTGCTCAACGAGCGGGTGGTGGCAGACCACTGCGTCATGCTGACCGATGACGAAATACAACTGCTGGCTGACCGGGGCGTCAAGGTCGCCCACTGCCCGGAATCAAACATGAAACTGGCCTCCGGCATAGCGCCGGTGGTGAAGATGCTTGAGGCCGGGATCACCGTCGGCCTGGGCACCGACGGCAGCGCCAGCAACAATGATGTCGACATGTTCGGGGAAATGAACACCGCGGCCAAGATCCACAAGGTGATCCGCATGGACCCAACGGTTATGGATGCCTCGACAACCCTCCGGATGGCGACTATCGGCGGAGCAACCGTTCTGGGAGCGGAGCGGAGCATCGGCAGTATCGAGCCGGGCAAGAAAGCCGACATGATCGTCCTGGACCTCGACCAGCCCCACCTCACCCCGATATATAATCCCGTATCCCATCTTGTCTACGCGGCCCGCGGGGCGGATGTCATGCATTCGGTGATCAACGGCCGGATCGTCATGCGCAGCCGGGAACTCACCACCTTGGACGAAGGAGCCGCTCTGGCCCGTATGAGGCGTCTCAGCGACCGGATCAGGGTGTCAGGGGAGCACGGCCCCGTCAAATTAAAGTTGTAGGGGTAAGCGTCAGTAACGAGACAGAGCTGAGGGGATAAAAAACAGAAGGTGTGCAGAGTTTGTCGGGCGCAAATGTGTTGCTGCTGGGGATAAT
>DSAE01000020.1 GCA_011372855.1 Desulfobacteraceae bacterium | reverse complement strand
TTTTGGTTCGTTTTCTTTGGGCAAGCAAAGAAAATGAACAATAAAATCAATAGATAATTGATATCTGAAGAGATGTTATTCTCCTCATTCGTCCCCGCAGCGCGGGGTGGGCCGCTGCCAACTGGGACTGCCAACTGCGGACTGCCAACTTCTTCCCGCTCCCCATAATACGCATGAAATCATCAGGAGTAAAGAGGGCGCTGGAAAGAAAATCAGGGGGGCAGGCTCCGGGCCTGTGCAATGGCGTTATGTTTGACTGTCCATCTCCAATTGGGCGGCGCGGGCGACTATCTGCCGGGCAAGATCGGCAAAGACCAGGTTGTGCAGGGGGGAGACCGAATACCAGTAGATCCTTCCCCAGACGCCCCGGGGATTGAAATGGGCGGTCTGTATGAGCCTGTCCGGATGAATTTCAAACTCAAGCCAGGCCTTGCCCGGAACTTTCATCTGGGCAAGAAGCAGCAGTCTTCTGCCGGGCTGCAGGTCGGCGACTTTCCAGAAATCAAGGGCATCGCCGATCCGCAGGTCCCTTGAGGTCCTTTTGCCGCGGGACAGTCCGTAGCCGCCGAAAAGCTTGTCCAGAAAACCGCGGAGCCGCCACAGGAAATGATAGGTAAACCAGCCCTGACCGCCGCCGATGGAACAGGCGGACCGGAACACCGCTTCCGGGGAAAGTCCACTGAATGGCACGGTGCGGCGGTCACGCAGGATGGCATCGGCAGGGCTGTCCATGCCGTAGACGTCGCAGGTCCTGCCGGCGCTGCTGTCGCACCAGCGGCTGATGACCTGGTCCTGCTCCATTTCCCGGAGGGCAAGTTCGACGGCCTGCAGGTAGTCCATCGGCCGGATGGCGGGGAAATATTTGCCGGCATTGTCGTTCAAGACCAGCGTCTCTGATTTCAGCCCCTCGACCAGCGCTGAAGCGACAGCGTACGGCACCCGGGTAAGCAGCAGCAGCCAGTAGGAAGAAAGCTTCGGGCTCAGGACAGGGACGGGAAAGAGATACCGCTTGAGGCCCATGACGCGCGCCGCTTGAAGCATCATGGTTCTGAAATCAAGGGGCGCTGAACCGATATCAACCACGAGGTTGTCGGAGGTGGAAAGATCGATGGCCGCAGTCAGGTAAGCGACGACATCCTGGATACCGATGGGCTGGGTCCGGGTTTTTACCCAGGTCGGCGTAATCATGACCGGCAGCTTCTGGACAAGGTTGCTGATTATCTCAAAACTTGCGCTGCCGGCGCCGATGACGATGCCGGCCCGGAAATGAATGGTCTGGATTTCTTCGCGGGCGCTCAGGATCCGTCCGGTTTCCATCCGGCTCAGCAGATGCCTGCTTGTCGTCTTCGCATCACCCAGGCCGCCGAGATAGATGATCCTTTTGACTCCTGCTTCTATGCAGGCATCCCGGAAGTTTTCCGCGCTCTGTTGGTCAAGAAAATGAAAATCATTCCCTGCGCCCATGGAATGGATGAGGTAATAGGCGGTATCCATGCCCTTTACGGCCATGGACAGGGCTGTGCGGTCAAAGGTGTCGCCTTCGACCGTTTCCACCCGGTCGGTCAGTTCAGGCCTGACTTTACGGATGTTGCGCACCAGCAGCCGCAGGGACAGATCGGAACGGGTCAGCAGATTTTCCACCAGTCTCCTGCCGATATAGCCGGTTGAGCCGGTGACGAGGATTTTTTTCATGTATTTGCGCTTGCCTGAGCAGGGGAGGGAGGACAGCTGTTCCTGATTATAAATAAACCGGTTCGACAGGGGTGTCCAGCGGATAGTTGAAATGGGTGCGGGGTGGTCGAGGCGTAATGACGGGCAGCCAGTCGTTGAAGGAACCAACTCCTCCCAGCCGAAATGCGCCCCACAGGTTATGCCTGGCGCCGGTCGTCAACGGCTGGATCCGGGGAAGCAGACCATTCGGTGGAGGCAGGCTTCCGCAGGATGGCGACAGCCACAGGGAATCAGGCTGCCGGGAGGGAAAGACTTCCGGTCACGCTTTCTTGACGACCAGTTGCGCTCCGGGATGGATCAGATTTGATCTCAGATTATTCCACTGCTTGATCTGGTTCAGGCTGACCTTGAATCTCTGGGCTATGGACCAGAGCGTATCGCCGTTCTTGACACGATAGTAGGTTACGGTCTCCTGGGGCTTGGCGGCGGCCGGCGCACGTTTTTTGGCGCTGGGCGGCAGGGTCGGCAGGGAGAACTGGTCGGCGGCAGCTATTTGGACAGGCTGGTTGCGATGGTCCAGATACAGGGCCAGGTGCTGCCCGGCGGAGATTTTATTCACGTTTGCCAGATTGTTCCACTGCATGATTATTTCCGGCTCGACATTATATTGGCGGGCAATCTTGGAGAGGGTTTCGCCCTTTTTGACTTCGTGCAGGAAAAGCTTCCCGCCGGTCTCGGCCGAGGCAAAACGACTGGCGGGCGTTTCTTCTTCCCTGAGGAGGACATACTTGGTGGTCTGGTACGGAATGCGCAGGCGCTGTCCGGCAAGGAGCTTGGCGCTGTGCAGGTTGTTGGCTTTGAGGAGGGTGGTCTTGTTGATGTTATACTTCTTGCTGATGGCGGTCAGGGTATCCCCCTTGTTCACCACATGGGTCTTGTAATCGGTGGTAACCACGGGATGCAGCCGTTTCAGGTTGGCGGCAACGAGTTTGTAGCTGCCGGAGGGAATTTTCATGTCGTAGCCCGACTCGCCGGGCGGGGTGTAATCCTTGAGCAGTTCGTTGTTGAGGGCACGGATGGTTTTTATGTCATGTTTGCCGGCGGTCGCCACCGCGTTGATATCGGTCATGGGGGGGACCTCGATGACATCGTATTTGATCGGTTCCTGGTATTCCAGATTGGTGAAACCGTATTTTTCCGGCTCCTTGGCAATGAGTATCGCGGCGATGAGTTTCGGTACGTACCGTTTGGTTTCCAGGGCCAGGTAATCCTTGCTCGCCAGCACCCAGAAATCATTGGTTTCGTATTTTTTCACGCCGCGGCCGATCTTCCCCTCTCCCGCATTGTAGGCGGCCACTGCCAGGTACCAGGAGCCGAATTCCTTGTAGAGAAAGGTGAGGTAGTCAATGGCGGCCAGGGTGGCCTTTTCCGGTTCCCGACGCTCATCGACCCAGGAGTCAATGCGCAGGCCGTAGTTCTTGCCGGTGGAGTTGATGAACTGCCAGAGGCCTACGGCATGCGCCTTGGAATAGGCCGAAGGATTGTATCCCGATTCGATCATGGCCAGGTAGGCCAGGTCCTGAGGCAGCCCGGCTTCCTTGAGTTGGGCTTTGATGTACGGCAGGTATCTGGTTGAACGGGCGAGCCACCGTTCAAAGTAAGAACGTTGTTTGGTCTGGAACAGGTTCAGGTAGAATTCGACCTGCTTGTTCATGGTGATGGGGAAGTCATAGGTGACTTCCTGGGGCTCGGATGCTGCCTGAACCTGCCGCTGGGATGCTGTTTCCTCCCATCCGCCGATCTTGTCGAGCTCTTTGAGCTCTTCTTCAAGGACCACCTCGGGTTCATTCTGGGTGTACTGGATGACCACCTGACCCCGGTCAAAGTTGATATTGGCGAACAGTTCATCCTGCAGGGGCACATAAACCGTTTCCATGACCGGCGCGCACCCGGACAGAGCCGCGAACAGGAAGGTCATGGACAGCACGACCGATAGAAATGATTCTCTTGTTTTCATAAATACGATATAATTGCCTGAAGTTGGTTGTTGCAACTATCTGATATTATGAAAAAAATTTTCTACTTATCCGCCCGCGGACGGGGGCAAGCGAAAATACTGATTTTTTTTCAATATCTTATGATAACTACCATTAAATCTGGATTTTTATCAAGAAAAAAAGTAAGAAATGAGCGTCCTGAAGAAATCAGCTCTTTTTTTCAATAAAAACCATATATTCAATTATCCGACAGATTCTTTGTCCGATGCTGCGTTTTATCCGAAAACTGTTCGTTTTTTTTCTTCTCATCTCATTGCTCGGAATCATCGGCAGCGGCGCGGTTCT
>DSAE01000022.1 GCA_011372855.1 Desulfobacteraceae bacterium | reverse complement strand
GAACAGCAGGCGTTGTCATCCCGGCTGGTGGTTTTTTGCCGCCGCAAGGGTCACAAGCCGGTAATTTTTTTTAAACACGGGTAAAAATCGGCCAAGATCTATTACCTGTCACGGATTCAGGATTTTTTTAAAAAAAATATCGGGTATTGATTTAGGTCAAGGGAAAGAGGAGCCCATCGGCTACACTGTCATCATAATGAAGTTTATGATTCATGGCGACTGGTAATTTATCAATAGAAATTTCAGAAAAGGAGAAACACAATGTTTTGTAATCAATGCGAACAGACAGTCAAAGGGATCGGATGCGAAAAAATCGGCGTCTGCGGCAAGAATTCCGAGGTCGCCGACCTCCAGGACCTGCTGATCCATGCTGTGCAGGGTTTGGCCCTGTACGCGGCAGAGGGGAGGAAGCTCGGCATTGTTGACGGGGAAACGGATCATTTTACCATGGAGGCGGTTTTTTCCACCCTGACCAACGTGGACTTTGATCCGGCCCGTTTCCAGGAACTGATCAACAGGGCGGTGGAACTGCGCGAAGCAATGAAGGCCAGAGTCGCCGCTGCCGGCGGCAAAACCGATTTCACCGAAGCCGCCGCTGCCTTTACCCCGGCGCCGACCGTTGACGGCCTGGCCGCCCAGGGTGCCGCCCTCGACTTCATCCGCTCCCTCGACGAGGACGAGAATATCCGCTCCCTGAAGCAGACCCTGCTTTACGGGCTGAAGGGCATCGCCGCCTATGCCGACCACGCCTGGATCCTCGGCCAGAGGGACGACGCCATTGCCGGCTTTATCTACGACGCCCTGAACGCCCTGATGGCCAAAGGATTGACCGTTGACCAGTGCGTGGCCGCGGCCATGAAGGCCGGGGAGATAAATCTCCGGACCATGGAGCTGCTCGATGCCGGCAACACGGGCACCTACGGCCACCCGGTTCCCACCAGGGTGCCGCTTGGGGCCAAAAAAGGGCAAGTGCATCCTGATCAGCGGCCATGATCTGAAGGACCTGCAGCTGCTGCTGGAACAGACCCGGGGCAAGGGAATCAACATCTACACCCACGGGGAGATGCTGCCGGCCCACGCCTATCCTGAATTGAAGAAGTACGACCATTTTTACGGCCACTTCGGCACCGCTTGGCAGAACCAGCACAAAGAATTCCCCGAATTCCCCGGACCGGTTCTGTTCACCACCAACTGCATCCAGAAGCCGCAGAAATCCTACCAGGACCGGATCTTTACCAACGGTCTGGTGGGATGGCCGGGCTGCACCCACATCAGGAACAAGGATTACACTCCGGTCATCGACAAGGCCCTGGCCATGGAAGGATTCACCGCCGACACCGACAAGGGAGCGGTTATGGTCGGATTCGGCCGCAACACCGTGCTGGGCGTTGCCGATAAGGTCATCGAGGGCGTCAAGTCCAAGGCCATCCGCCATTTTTTCCTGGTGGGCGGCTGCGACGGCGCCAAGCCCGGCCGCGACTACTACACCAAATTCGTGGAGCAGGTGCCGAAGGATTGCGTGGTCCTGACCCTGGCCTGCGGCAAGTTCAGGTTTTTTGACAAGGACCTGGGAGACATCGGCGGCATTCCCCGTCTCCTCGATGTCGGGCAATGCAACGACGCCTACTCGGCGATCAAGATCGCCTCTGCCCTGGCCGACGCCTTTGAATGCGGGGTCAACGACCTGCCCCTGTCCATGATCCTTTCCTGGTACGAACAGAAAGCGGTGGCCATTCTGCTCACCCTGCTCTACCTGGGGATCAAGGATATCCGGCTCGGACCGTCGCTGCCGGCCTTCATCACCCCGGCAGTGCTCCAGGTGCTGGTTGACAACTTTGCCATCAAACCGGTGGCCGAAACCCCGGAGGAGGACCTGGCCGCCATTCTGGGCTGATGACGATCAAATCCCTTCGCTGCGGCCGGACGGCAATGTCCGGCCGCAGCTCCCCCTCGGGATATGCTGCCCTCAATGACCAGGCATCCCGGAGACAGTGGCGCCGGAGGAAAAATGTCGTATATTTTCCATAAGCAGTCATGCCGGAACGGCGCCGCCGGATTCATGGAATAACCGTATCGGCCCGGACAAAGCGAAACTACACCAAGCTTATCGAGGAAACCCATGCAATGCCCAGGTCAGGACAGCCGGTACTGGAGCGGTGACGATGTGTTCGAGACCGAGTGCCCCCGGTGCGGACACAGTGTCGAATTCTTCAAGGATGACAGCCGGCGGAAATGCCGCAATTGCGGCCACCAGGTGCTCAACCCCAGGATCGACTACGGCTGCGCCACCTATTGCCCCTATGCCGAGCAGTGCCTCGGCTCCCTGCCCCCCGAACTCCTGGCGGGGCGGGACGATCTGCTCAAGGACAAGGTCGCCCTGGCCATGCGCCGCTATTTCGGCGCCGACGAGAGGAGAATAAAGCACGCCGAGGACGTTGCCCGTTATGCCGAGGAAATCGGCAAACTGGAAAAGGGCGACATGGCGGTGATCATGGCGGCGGCCTATCTGCATGATATCGGCATCAAGGAGGCGGAGCACAAGTTCCGGTCCACCGCCGCCAGGCACCAGCACGCGGAAGGCCCTCCCATCGCCCGGGATCTGCTCGCCGGCCTGGAAGCGGAAAGCGGTCTCATTGACGAAGTATGCGACATAATCGGCCATCACCACACCCCCCGCGACGCCGAAACAGTCAATTTCAAGGTTCTCTATGACGCGGATCTCATCGTCAACCTGGAGGAACAGTACCGGGAGGTCCCGCCGGCGGCGGAGAAGCTGGAAAAAGTCCTGAACGGTTCATTTCTCACCGACTCGGGCCGCCGGACGGCACGAAATGTCCTGGTGAAACTGGCCCGGAAATAAGCCGCCGCAATGCTTCGCCGGTCCGGAACGAAGAATAAGAATAATACAAATCAGCAAACAGGAAAAAATATGCCGACAACACTGCGCAAAATAATTGAAATAGACGACGAATTGTGCACGGGCTGCGGGGAATGCGTTCCCGACTGTGCCGAAGGTTCCCTGGAAATCGTGGACGGCAAGGCCCGCCTGGTTGAGGATAAACTCTGCGACGGCCTGGGCGCCTGCCTGAAATCATGTCCCACCGGCGCGCTCCGCATAGTTGAGCGGGAAGCCGAAGAATTCGACGAGGACGCCGTCAAAGTCTTCCTCGCGGCAAAAGAAAACAGAAGCCCTGCCCCGGCGGCGGGATGCCCTTCGGCCCGGCTCCGCATTTTCCCTGTTTCTCCATGCGAGGCCGCGAACAAGCCGGGCACCCAGGCTGATTCGGCCCTCTCGCACTGGCCGGTCCAGATCAGGCTCATCCCCCCGACCGCGCAATTCCTTGAACAAGGCGACATCCTGGTCGCGGCCGACTGCACTCCGGCCGCGTATCCGGACATGCACCGCGACTTCATCCGGGACAGGGTGATTATGATGGGCTGTCCCAAATTCGATGATGCCGGACTCTATGTGAACCGCTTCACTGAAATCCTGCGGACAAGGAACCCCCGTTCCCTGACGGTCATGATCATGGAAGTGCCCTGCTGTTCCGCCATGCTCCAGATAATCGCCAAAGCGCGGCGGGACGCCGGTTCGTCGGTTCCGGTCCGGCAGGTTGTCGTTTCCACCCGGGGAGACATCATTAACGACCAGAACTGGTAATCCCGTCCAGCTCCCGGCCTCTATCGCCCCCGCCGTTTACGGCGGTGGCGATACCAGAGTCCCGCGCCCGCTATCAACAGCCCGGCCGCCATGATCGGATAGCGGGCCGCGGCAACATCAACTGAGACCAGGGACTTGACGATCAACACCCCCCCGGCCGCTATCAGCAGCCAGTCGGTGACCACGCTGACAAAATGCAATATCCTGTCCAGGATTCGCATCACCCTGCCACACGGCCCCGTCAAATTAAAGTTGTAGGGGTAAGCGTCAGTAACGAGACAGAGCTGAGGGGATAAAAAACAGAAGGTGTGCAGAGTTTGTCGGGCGCAAATGTGTTGCTGCTGGGGATAAT
>DSAE01000285.1 GCA_011372855.1 Desulfobacteraceae bacterium | reverse complement strand
TGGTGCCGTCCCCACAGTTGTCGAAAAAACACGATCAATGCTTCTCTCGTATCCTCCGGAACTGCCGATTTCCGAAAAAAAAGACGACATCGTCGCCGCCATCCGCGCCCATCGGGTCCTGGTCATCGCCGGCGATACCGGCTCCGGCAAAACGACCCAACTCCCTAAAATGTGCCTGGAGGCCGGACAGGGACGGTCCGGGCTCATCGGCTGCACCCAGCCCAGGCGGATAGCCGCGATATCGGTCGCCGAACGGGTGGGGGAGGAAGTCCGGGATCCGGAACTGGTCGGCTACAAGATACGGTTCCACGACCGGACCGGCCCCGGTACCCGCGTCAAGTTTATGACCGACGGGGTCCTGCTGGCGGAAACCAGACAGGACAGGGACCTGCGCCGCTACGACACCATCATCATAGATGAGGCCCACGAGCGAAGCCTCAACATCGATTTTCTGCTGGGCTGCCTCAAGCAGCTCCTCACCAGGAGGGACGACCTCAAACTGATCATCTCCTCGGCCACCCTGGATACGGAAAAGTTCAGCGCCCACTTCGACAATGCGCCGGTCATCAACGTCTCCGGCCGCACCTATCCCATTGAGATTGACTATCTTCCGGCCGGCGCCGGCGAGGACGGAGACGAGGAAACCCATGTCGAGCAAGCCGCCCGCATGGCGGCGCACATTGCCCAAGAACACCCTGCCGGCGACATGCTGGTGTTCATGCCCACGGAGCGCGACATCCGCGACTGCGCGGAAATGATCGCCGAGCGGACAGACGGTTCCGCCCATATTCTCCCCCTCTTCGGCCGCCTGCACGCCGTTGACCAGCGGAAAATCTTCCGACCCTCCAATCGTCGGAAAATCATCGTTGCCACCAACATCGCCGAGACCTCCATCACCGTGCCCGGTATCCGCTATGTCATCGATACCGGCCTGGCAAGGATCTCCCGCTACAATCCCCGCGCCAGGACGACCAGCCTGCAGGTCCAGAGGGTTTCCAGGGCCAGCTGCGACCAGCGGGCCGGACGCTGCGGCCGCACCGGTCCCGGTTACTGCCTGCGGCTGTACAGCGAGGAGGATTATCTTGACCGGCCCCTCTTCACCCAGCCGGAAATTCAGCGTGCCAACCTGGCCGAGGTCATTCTGCAGATGCTCAGCCTCGGGCTGGGCGTCCCCCGCGATTTCCCTTTTCTCGACCCGCCTTCGGTCAACGCCGTCCGCGACGGCTATTCACTGCTGCAGGAACTCGACGCCATTACCCCTGACAACCGGCTGACCGGAAGGGGAAAAATCATGGCCGGACTGCCCCTTGACCCCTGCATAGCCCGGGTCATCATCGAGGCGGCTGAACTGGGCGCCCTCAGGGAGATAAAAATCATCGCCGCCGGTCTGTCCATCCAGGACCCGCGCATCCGCCCGGCAGACAACGAACAGCAGGCCGATGCGGCCCACAGGCGCTTTGCCGATAAAAATTCCGACTTCATGGTCCTGCTGAACATCTGGGAGCTGTTCACCGCCACCGCCGACAAGGTGAGGACCCGGGCCCGGCTGCGCAAATTCTGCACCGGCCACTTTCTGTCCTGGCAGCGAATGCGGGAATGGCTCGATATCCATGACCAGCTCAACGAACTGACGGCGAAAAACAAGCGGTTCCGCGACAACACGAAACCGGCGGGCTTCGATGCCGTCCATCAGGCCCTGCTCAGCGGTTTTTTGCGCAACATCGGCCAGAAGACGGAAAAGAACATCTACCGGATCAGCGGCGGCCGCGAGGCCATGCTCTTTCCCGGCTCCGCCCTGTTCAACCATGGAGGGCAATGGATCGTCTGCGCTTCGTTTATGGAGACCAGCCGCCTCTTTGCGATGAACGCGGCCAACATAGACGGTCGCTGGCTGGAGAAAATCGGCGGCGCCCTGTGCCGCCGAAGCTGGTCCGACCCGCACTGGGAGAAAAAGGCGGGCCAGGTTGTCGCCCTGGAGAAAGTCACCCTTTTCGGCCTGGTGATCGTTGCCGGCCGCAAGGTCAACTACGGCGCCATAAACGAGGCCGCCGCCAGGGAGGCCAGGGAAATATTCATTCACCAGGCCCTGGTCGGGGGTGAGCTCGGCGGCGGCTATGCCTTTCTCCGACACAATCTCGCCCTGATCAGGAAATTTGAGGAAATGGAGGCCCGGACCCGGCGCAGGAATATCGTCGTCGACGACACCCTGCTGTACCGCTTCTACGACGAGTGCCTCGGGATGGTGTATGACCGGCACACCCTCAACCGGGACATCCGGAAAAACCGCGGCGACCGGTTCCTCCGGATGACCGAAGAAGATGTCTGTCTGGCGGCTCCCGGGGAGGAGGAATTATACCGGCTCCCGCGCTCCCTGCGGGCGGGGAACCACCGCCTGCGGCTCACCTACCGTTTCGAACCGGGGGACGAAGCCGACGGGGTAACCGTTGACGTTCCCCGGTCCCTCGCTCAACAACTCAATCCCCAGGTTTTTGAATGGCTGGTGCCGGGCCTGCTGGAGGAAAAGATCCTCGGCCTGCTGAAAAATCTGCCTAAAACCCTGCGACGGCGGCTGGTGCCCCTTCCCGACACCGTTGACCGCATCATGGACGACCTGCCCCTGTACCAGGGCTCCCTCTATGCCGCCCTGGAAAAAACGATCCTCCGTAACCACCAGGTTCATATTCACCGCTCCCAATGGCAGCCGGACAAGCTCCCCCCGCACCTGCTGATGCGGTTTAACCTGCGGGGGGAGGACGACGCGATCCTGCTGACCAGCCGTTCCTACTCCGACATCATACGCCGCCTGTCCAGGACCGGTCCTGATGAGGGAGGTTCGCAGTCCGGGGAAATCGAGGCTCCGGTCATCACCTCCATCCGTTCCTGGGATTTTCCCTCCCCGCCTGAACCACTCACCCTGCCCGGCGGCCCGGGTTCACCTTCCTGTCTGTACCCTACACTGTTTGTCGATGAGCGCACCGACAGCGTCGAACTGCGCTACATTGCCGATCCGGAACAGAGCAGGCAGCGCAACCGTGCCGGCCTGCGCTTTGTATACAGCCGCCAGTGCCCCCGGGAGGTAAAAACCCTGGCCCGGGAATGCAAAAACGCCCTGGCCGCCCACTCCGCCTCCTGGCTCGCCCTCGGATTCGGCGCCTCGGCCCGCGAAACCCGCCAAGCGCTGCTGGACTTCCTGCTGGACGATCTGTTCGGCCTGCATGACGGGCGGCTGCCCTCCAGACAGGATTTTGACGAAACGATCGCCGCTGCCCTCAAAAAGGGTATTGTGCGCAGCGGCGTGCGCATGCTTGACCACCTACACAGACTGCTCGTCCTGCGGCGGGAAATAAACGCCACTCTCCTGCGGGCGCCCTCCAAAAGCGGAACCGGGCCGGGGCCGGACAGGTTTGCCGACTTCCGCTACCATCTCGACGAACTGCTTCCCGTGGATTTCCTGGTCTCGCGAAAATACGGGGACCTTGAACATACCGAAAGATATCTCAAGGCCCTGGAAATCCGCATGGAACGGGCGGAACATTCCCCGGTCAAGGACAGCCGGAAAGCCGCCCTGATCAAACCGGCCGTCAACCGCCTTCGCCAATTCAAGGATGATGCCTGCCGGGGGGCCGAATGTCGCGCGTCCATCGCCGAATACCGGCAGATGATCGAGGAACTCCGGGTTTCGGTCTTTGCCCCGGAACTCGGCACAATCATGCCGGTATCGGAAAAAAGGCTGCTGCAGAAATGGCAGCAGGTCGAAGCCGCCTGCCTGCGCGTCGAATAGTCCCGGCGGGCAATCCTGCCCGGCACAAACTGCTTTGAACAAATACCGCCCATGCGGTACAATGAAATACATTCTCCGCTGCCCGGCTGATGCAGTGCACGGCTACGCCGTGAGTCGGCAGCGCCCCACCCCGCCGATGGCGGGGACGAATGAGGAGACTACCATAAACCTCAAGCCGATTGATTGCAGGAGTAAATTTCCACCAATTTTGCCCGCACCTATCTGCTTGATT
>DSAE01000099.1 GCA_011372855.1 Desulfobacteraceae bacterium | reverse complement strand
GAGGAGGTGCAGAGACCCTGGGCGGGGGCAAAGGTTTGAAAAACAGGTTCCACGGGGGTATAGGAATGGTCGTGCAGACTGTCCGTGACGCCCCCGGCACGGGCTTGAAACCGGACGATATCCTCGGCACTGCCAGTTATCGTGACGATCAAGGCCTGCCGGCACAGCAGAAGATATCGGAGTTGTTCCAGCCCGGCCAGAAAATCCGATTCGAGCCGGTCGTAATTTTGCGCAAGTTCCTTGAGCTGCAGGTAGGCGGTCGCGCCGGTGACATATTCATTGTACAGCCCGGAAGAACTGAGCTGGGCGAATACTCGCGATGCCGCCAGGGAGTAGCCTTCGCTGTGGACGGAGTGTTCTGCCCAGGCAAATTCCCGCAGAACTATTTCCTTGATGCGCCGCCGGTTCTTCAGGGATACGCCGGAAAACACTTCCTCAACCAGCGACAACGCAGGGTCCAGGAAGGAACTGAGCGCTTTCAAATGAAACCAGGCAATGGGCCGGCAGGGGCCCTGTGGATTATCCCGGTGTAAATAGGTGCTGAAGGAATTGTTGAAGCCCCCGGTATACATGCCCAGTTCACGGGCAAATTGGATGTAGTCCTTGGTATCGGTACCGATTTCGGTGATTATGGTCCCGAAGAGGTCCAGCCAGGGAAGGAGGTCGGCCGGCACCATCGAACAGTCGAAACCGAAATCAAGGTAAACGATGGCATTGGTGGGCAGTTCGTTGACCAGCAACAGGGTGGAGTCCAGTTGTTCCGGGCGGACACGGTGGTAGGAGGGCCTGGGGTTGAGGTCGCCGATTTTGAGCCTGGGCAGCAGGTTGAGTGTATCGGGGTCGTTGGGCCGGTTCTGCAGCTCGATCAGCTGCCTGGTCCGAAGCACGAGCTGTTCCTTTTCATCCGGAGCGAGACTGTTCTCATGGCCGGAAAGCCGCTGTCTCTCCTCCTGGACGGCCGTGGTCATTTTTTCCGGGTCTGGCCGGAGAATGATCTCGACGGTGGACGGATTGTCAAGGAGATGGGCGGCGATCAGCTCCTCGAAATAGCCTTGTTCAAGGGCAAGGGTACGGATTTTCCGTAATAATTCTTCAAAGCGGAGGGCGTCAAAGGGGTCCATGCCGTGTTTTATGGCGGGCAGTGCTTTGCTGATCAGGTCAAGGCCCCGCTGGGCCTTGGTCAGGTCTTCCCGCACGCCGAATTCGAACTTGTTCACCTCCGAAAGAATGAGGTCATGGCCGAGGCCCTCGGCAACGATCCGGGCGAGGGCCTCGTCGTAAACATCCCTGAACCGTTCACGGTGGTGAGGTTCACTGCCGATGAGGTAGGTCATCATGATGGAGGTGGGACATGTGTTGGCGAGGAAGATACCGCCGAAATCCTTGCACAGGCCCGCCTCAAGAACGGCTTTTTTCAGGGGTGAGGCGTCGGAATTGTAGAGAATCTGGGCAATGATTTGAAAGGCGGTATTCCGCTGCCGGTCAAAGATGTCGCCGACGGCCGAACTGACGGCAAGAAAGGTCTTGCCGGCCAGCCCGGTGCCTTTTTGCACGCCATAGGTGTCCTCGACGAGGCTGGGTTGCGAGATCAGGCTGCCGTCGTTGATCCGGGGCCTGGGGGCCGGTTCATCGACGGCGGCAAGGAACCGGTCCTGGATAAAAGCCAGCTCCTCGGCCAGATCGGCGTCTCCATAAAAAAAGAACGTCGCATTGGAAGGATGGTAAAAACGGCGATGGAAATCAACAAACTGTTCATAGGTTAAATTCGGAATCCGCCGGGGATCGCCGCCTGATTCATGGGCATAGGTGGAGCCGGGCAACAGGCCGCTGAAGGTGTGGTGAAATATCGCCCGGATCGGATCGGAAAACGCTCCTTTCATTTCATTGAACACCACCCCCTGGTATTCGATGGGTTGGTCGGGGCTTTCCTTGTGATAATGCCACCCTTCCTGCTCAAAGGTCGAAGAAAGGAGCAGGGGCTGAAAAACCACGTCGCAGTACACATCCATGATGTTGAAATATTCCTGGAGGTTGCGGGTGGCAAAAGGATAGAAGGTAGTGTCCGAGCCGGTCATGGCGTTGAGGAAGGTCATGATCCCTCCCTTATGGATCTCGCCGAACACGTCCTTGACCGGGTATTTTTTTGATCCCATCAGTACGCAATGCTCGAGAATATGGGCAACCCCGGTTGAATCTTCCGGCAGGGTCTGAAACGCGACGCAGAAGGTCTTGTTGGGATCGCTGTTTTTGATTGCCAGCACGGGGGCGCCCAGCTTTTCGTGGGTGAACAACAGGACGGTTGAGTCAATTTCAACAATGTTTTCGAGACGTTGAAGAAGAAAACCGCTGTAGGTCGAGCCGATGTGAAAATCTGTCATGTGCATACCCGAAGAGGAATTAAAGGTTGTCCCGCGAGTCCAGTATGATGGTCACCGGTCCGTTGTTCACCAGGCTGACATCCATGCAGGCCTGGAATTCTCCGGTGGCCGTCCGGACACCATGGCGGCCGACCGCCGCGATCAACTGCCGATACAGTGCCTGGGCCGTATCCGGTGCCGCCGCGGCCGCCCACGAAGGCCTGCGGCCTTTGCGGCAATCTGCCAGCAGGGTAAACTGGGAAACAATCAGCATCTCCCCTTTCGTATCAAGAAGAGAAAGGTTCATGCGTCCGCCGCTGTCATCGAAAATCCTGAGACGGACCAGTTTGTCGGCCATCCATTGCGCATCATGGTCGTCGTCATCGCGGTGGATACCCAGAAAGACCACCAGCCCGTGACCGATGGCGCCGGAGACGCGGCCGCTGATGCAGACCTCCGCCCCGCTCACCCGTTGAATGACCGCCCGCATGAATTCGCTGTTGATAGGTATAATGCATAACCGGGAGGAGCTGACCGCAGTCTCCGGCGGGACCCCGTCACCGGCCGGTGCTGACCGATGCCGGACCTCGTTGTTTCGTTTTGAAAACAGGTTTAATGTAGCATGTCCGGATGAGGATTACAAAAGATGAATGGGGGATGGCCTGAAAACAGCTGAGGGAGCCGGTTCAGGGCGGCGGTGCAAGGGCGCCGACGAGATACTGGACAATGGCCATGGCGGCCATCGAGGCCGTTTCGGCCCGCAAAACAGAGCCGCCCAGGGAAACGGTCAGGAACCCGAACTGCCGGGCCAGATCAATCTCCTCAGGATGAAACCCCCCTTCGGGTCCCAGCAGGAGCCAGGTCGTTCCGGTCGGCGAAACATGCTCCGGGTTGAGGGCTACAGTCTTTTCGCCTTCCCAGAACATGATTTTTGCACCACCGTCGGCCACGGAAAGGGATTGGAAACCAAGCGGTTCGGCGATCAACATGGGCCTGGCCCTCCGGCTCTGCTTGCACGCCTCAAGCATGATCCGGTTCCAACGGTCGAACTGTCTTTGATGGTGACCGCGGACTTCGCTGTACCGGGTTTTGAGGGGCTGAAACATATGGATCCCCATTTCTGTCGCCTTCTGGATGACAAGGTCCATTTTCTTTTCTCTGAGAAAGCTTTGGACCAGGATGATTTCCGCGGCCGAAGGGGGCGGTGCGTCGCTGCGCGAAAGAATACGGACCCTGACTCCATGGCGGGCGACGGTTTCAATTCTCCCGCCATAGACGAATCCGGTGCCGTCGAACAGTTCGATGGCGGAGCCCGGTTCAAGACGCAGGACACTGGTTATGTGGTGCGATTCAACCCCGGAGAGGGTGGCAATGCCGCTTTGGATCGATTGCGGATTAATGAAGAAACGGCGCATGAATCATCGGCAGATTAAAAACCCTCGAAGCATTTCGATTATTCCTGACAGCCGGCAGGACGGGAGTATATTTACGCCGGCGGCTCAACAGTACGGCAACAGGGCGAATAATGCAATAATTTGGTCCTTCCGGGAAGTCAGTGGGTAACCCCCATGCACCCCGGCGGGTATGGCCCCATGTGAATAAAGTCGGGTTGCGGAGCGAAGAGACCGCAAAAGTCTCGTAGCGCAGCAACCCTTTC
>DSAE01000159.1 GCA_011372855.1 Desulfobacteraceae bacterium | reverse complement strand
TCTCCATCGACAGGAATTGTTCCGGAATACGGCAGGCAGGGGGAAATGTAATACGTTACCGGCGGGAATGCAACAGGCAAGTATCAGTCCGTTCCGTCGCTCCGCTGCAGGATTCTCCTGCAGCTGCCGCGCAGAAAACGAAAGAGGCTGAAGCGGATCGGAGCAAGCTGCTGCGGAACCTCAAAGCCCTGCACCCGTAAATCCCGCGGCATTCGGAGGGGAAAGTCCAGGTCGTCGAATCGGCTGCCGGGCAGGCCCGCCCGCGCGCAGGCCGTCATAAGGGGACTGGCCTGGGGCTCCACCCCGATGATATCAAGCAGGGCCCGGTCAACCGCCACGGGATTGGCTGAACAGGCCGTCATGCCGAGGGCGAACGCTCGGCCGCACAGCGGCCCGGTTCTGTGCATGCCGACAATGCCGTCCACAATCGTCATACTATTTGGTAATGCGGAGAGTAATTCGACCAGGTGAAACTCGAATGCCCCCGCTCGACCGCCGTGCACCATGTGCCAGAGGGGCTTGCGCCTGCCAGCAAGACAGCCGAAAAAATTCTTTACCGCCGCTGACACGCGGAGCTGGGCATGGGCTTTGACCTTCGGCAGATTGACCAACAGGTCGCAATCCAGGGCATCCGCCGCCAGGCCGGCCCTGATTCCCGAGGGCAGGGAAACCATTCTTACATTCTTGAAATTGGTAATCCCGATTCCGCGCTTCCGCAGGCTCTCCAGGCAGCCGATTTTGTGCAAAACCCACTGCGCCGTGCCAAAGGCCGGCGAATCGCCCACGGTGACCGCGCAACCCCTGTCGAGGAACCATTCGGCGGCGGTGAGAATGAACTTGCCGTCGGTGCAGGCAAGGGGTCCGGACCTGGCGCTGATCAGATTCGGCTTGAGGAGGATTTTCGCCGATCGGAGCCGCAGGGGAGCACCGCATGCCGACCACATGGCATCCAACGTTTCGGCCAGGAGACGGTCATCGTAAGATCTGCACCGGGCGAGTGCAACCGACTGAGATTGCAGGTCCATCGACCCAAAAAAACCGGCTCAGCCGGGAAACGGCTGAGCCGATAAAAAGGAGAGAAGAGATAAAGAATTACTCATAATGTTGCAACTTCCGTGCCCGAAATCAAATCTTTTCTTTCTTGCCAAATAACCAGCAAATTCAACCGGTTAGGTGCAGGATGTGGGAGACTGACCCTGCTCTCCCTCGCCCTGATGTACAACTTTTTTTACCCCCGCCGTGGGTCCGGAAAGGGAAAAGCCCGGCAAAGCAGCTCAATTACAGCGTCTTAGATTGGGAATTTCCACTTCGATAACAATTTGAACCGCGGTACAAAAAAAAATATCCGTTCATCGCCCTCATCGAATCCGGTTCCGCCGCCGTGTCTGCCCGGACGCGCGGGGTTTGCCCCATTCGCGGCTGCCTGCAGGCCCTCAATCCGGCCTTCCGCCGCTGAAATCAGGGTGAGGGTGCGAATCCCGCCGAAAACCGCGGCAATCAACTGCCCTCAAGTTCATCCCGGCTTCTTCCCTCTGATCGGCAGGCATGGGTTTAATGCGTCATCACTCCTGCCGGGCCCAGTTCAGCAGACCGCCGGCGGCGATGATTTCCCGGTGCCTCGGCGACAGGTCGATCAGCGCTGTAACGGGCCGCCCCCCTATCCGCAGCGCGACACTTTTCCCGCCGCCCAGCAGAACTTCGCGCATGCCTTCGATCAGCACCTCGTCTCCCTGCTCGATCGCGTCATAATCATCGGGATCGGCAAAAGTCAGGGGCACGATGCCGAAATTGATCAGGTTCGCTTTGTGTATCCGGGCAAAACTCTTGACCAGCTTGAACCGAACCCCGAGATAGCGGGGAGCGAGGGCCGCGTGCTCGCGGCTCGAGCCCTGCCCGTAATTCTCGCCGCCGACGACCATGCCGCCGTAGCCCTCCAGAACAGCTTCTTTCATTTCCGTGGCGAAATTCCGGTTGATCTGGCTGAAAACATACTCGCTGATAGCCGGAATATTCGATCGCAGCGGCAGAATCGCGGCGCCGGCCGGCATGATATGGTCGGTGGTGATATTATCCTCCAGCTTCAGCATGACCCGGCCGCGCCAGGTCTCGGGCAGCGCGTCGAAATCGGGAAAGGGGGCGATGTTCGGACCACGGATGATTTCAACCTTGCGCTCCGGAGCCCAGGGGTGTTCAATCCGCCCGTCGCCCGGCAGCACTCTGTCCGGCAGGGTGAAGGAAGGATAGTCTCCCAGGTCGCGGGGATCGGTGATCACCCCTTTAATCGCGCTGGCAACGGCCACCTCGGGACTGCACAGATAGACGCGATCGGTCACGGTCCCGCTCCGGCCGGGAAAATTCCGGGGAAAAGTGCGCAGGGAGATCCCGTCGGTCGGCGGCGCCTGGCCCATGCCGATGCAGCCGAGACAGCCGGACTGGTGCACCCTGGCGCCGGCGTGAATAAGGGTCAGCAGGTCACCCCGGGCCGTGATATTTTCAAGGACCTGGCGGCTGCCGGGATTGATTTCAAAGCTCACCTCCCGGCTGAGTTCATGTTTTTCGAGGGTCTTGGCCACCACGGTCAGGTCGCGGATGGACGAATTGGTGCAGGAGCCGACCAGTACCTGGACCACCGGCCGGCCGGCAACCTCGCGAACCGGCACCACGTTGTCCGGGGACGATGGGCAGGCGATCAGTGGTTCAATGGAGGAGAGGTCCACGTCCATCACTGTGTCGTACCGGGCATCGGGATCGGCACGGAGCTCCCGCCACTGCTCCTCCCTCCCCTGGCTGGCCAGGAAACGGCGGGTGTTGTCATCGGAGGGAAAAACCGAGGTCGTCGCTCCCAGCTCGGCGCCGAAATTGGTGATGGTGGCCCGGTCGGTCACGCTCAACTCGTCCACCCCCGGACCGAAATATTCCATGATGCAGCCCACCCCGCCCTTGACCGACAGACGGCGCAGGATCTCCAGCAGGACATCGCGGGCCGAGACCCACGGCTGCAGGCTGCCGTGCAGCCGGATGCCGTATATCCTGGGCATGATCAGGTAAAAGGGCTTGCCCGCCATGGCCATGGCCACGTCGAGTCCGCCCGCCCCCATGGCCAGCATCCCGAGTCCGCCGCCGGTGGGGGTATGGCTGTCCGAGCCGAGCAAAGTCTTGCCCGGCGCGCCGAAACGCTCGAGGTGCACCTGGTGGGAAATACCGTTGCCGGGGGGGGAGAAATAGAGGCCGTATTTTCTGGCCATCGACTGCAAAAAACGGTGGTCATCACCATTCTTGAAATCGGATTGCAGCAGGTTGTGATCGACATAGCAGACGGACAGCTCCGTCCGCACCCTGGGGATGCCGATGGCCTCAAACTCCAGATAGGCCATGGTGCCGGTGGCGTCCTGGGTCAGGGTCTGGTCGATGTGCAGGGCTATCTCCTTCCCCTGTTTCAGTTCCCCTGCCACCAGGTGATCCGCAAGAATTTTTTCCGTTACTGTCCTGCCCATGTCGTCTCTCCTGTTATCGGGCGAAGCGGATGATGCGCGTCCGTATCACACCGTCTCTGCTGTTTATTTCATCGAGCACCCGTTTGGGCACCGGGACCTCGCAGTCAATGATATTGTAGCCGACGGTGCCGTTGCTCTTGTTGTCGTAGCTCATGATATTGATTTTATGCCGGCCGAGGATATTGGATACCGCGCCGATCATCCCCGGCTCATCCCGGTTGACCATAATCAGCCGGGTGTGCACCCCGACCGTGGGGGTGGAGTCGATATTGGGAAAATTGACGCTGTGGGCGATGTTTCCGTATTCAAGGTATCCCTTCAGCTCGTTGACGGCCATGCGGGCGCAGTTTTCCTCCGACTCCGCGGTTGACGCTCCCAGGTGCGGAGTGAGAAGGACCTTGTCGTGGGCGATAATTTTTTCCGAGGGAAAATCAGTGAGGCTCCTCCAGCAGAGCTGGAGGCCTCAGGTTGCCCCCTCAAAGGGGGCTATTAACATTGGGAAAGCCCCCTTGGGGCTCTTAATC
>DSAE01000144.1 GCA_011372855.1 Desulfobacteraceae bacterium | reverse complement strand
GTTTCTGCCATTCCACGAGACTTATGACCGGCATTTTCATGGCAAGACCTCCAAATCGTATTATGTTGATCTTGCTTTAAAAAATAATCATTCAGCTGAATATTGTTAATAGCCACTTTCCATTATGAGCACCCTTGGCATATATGATGTGCGGGAGGAAATGGAAAGGCAGGCTGCTCTTGCAGCAGAGGGAAAGGGAGAATCATCGGAGGAAATTGAGCAGAGAATTACCCGGCAGAAACTGAACATGATATTCAAGGCAGTCCGTTTCATGCGGTTGATGGTCCTTATTGCCATAACGAGCTGGCTTTTTGCCCTGTGGGGATACGAGATTCCGTTTGCGGCCGGACTGATCAAGGCAATTTTCGAGTCTCTGATCACCATCTCGCTCGGTATCATGGCATGGCGGTTGTTCTCCGGTTATATCGAGAGAAAGATCAGGGAATCGCTGCCGGAGGAGGAGGATAAAGAAAAGGAGGAGTCGGATGAGGGATGGAGCACTGCTGCCCAACGCGGCAGAAGCTATACCCTGCTGCCCATGGTGCGCAAGTTTATCGGCACCGTGCTGGTGGTGATGGTGACCCTCATTATCCTCTCTTCCATTGGTGTCAATATCGGTCCCCTGCTGGCCGGTGCCGGAGTAATAGGGCTGGCAATCGGTTTCGGGGCGCAAAAGCTGGTCAGCGATATCCTGTCCGGATTTTTCTACCTGCTTGATGATGCCTTCCGGGTGGGAGAATACGTCCAGGCCGGCAGCATCTCCGGTTCAGTGGAGGCCATAACCCTGCGCAACGTCATGCTGCGCCACCACCGCGGCATGCTGCAGATCGTGCCGTACAGCGAACTCGGTTCAATTACCAATTTCATGCGGGGCGGCATTGTGGTGAAATTCAACCTGGAGTTTCCCTATGACACGGATATTGACCAGGTCCGCAAAATTATCAAGAAGGTTGGAGAGGCCATGCTCAAGGATGAGGAGCTGGGCAAGGATTTTATCCGGCCGCTCAAATCCCAGGGAATCCGGGAAATAACCAGCTCGGTTATGGTCGTCCGGGCAAAATTCACCGCCAAGCCGGGGGCGCATTTTATCATCCGGCGCGAGGCCTACCGCCGGATCACTGAGGCCCTGATGGCCAAGGGCATTCACTATGCCCATCGCAAGGTGATTGTCGAATTACCTGAGGGAAAAGAGATCAACCCCGCGGACAAAGAAAAAATCGCCCAGGCCGGCGCTGCCGCCGGGTTGGCCCTCATGGCCGATGAGGAAGCGAAAAAAACAGAAGAGGGGGGAGGCTCGGCGTCTTCTTCAAATTAATCCGTTGCGCAAAAAGTTGCAAACAGGCGGGTCAACGTGGTAACTGTCTGCAAAAGGCACATCCTTAATAAATCAGCCTGTATCCGGCAGAGCCCGGCCAGTCCGGCCCGGTCCGCCGACGAAAACCAGGGGCGCGCATGGAAGTCATTTTAGCCAAACCGCGGGGATTCTGCGCCGGGGTCAAACGGGCCATAACCATAGTCAGCCAGGCCCTGGAAAAGAATGGCGCCCCGGTCTATGTCCTGCATGAGATAGTGCACAATACCCACGTTATCAGGGACCTGGCCGGCAAGGGGGCGGTTTTCGTCGAGACCCTTGAGGAGGTGCCCACCGGTTCGGTGGTGATTTTCAGCGCCCATGGCGTTTCCCGGGCCGTTGTCGACAGGGCGGCCCAGCTCGGCCTGCAGACCATCGATGCAACCTGTCCCCTGGTATCGCGGGTGCACCGCAGGGTCATGCTGCTCAACAAAATCGGCTATGACGTTCTGGTCCTCGGGCACCGGGGTCATCCCGAGGTGGAGGGGACCTGCGGCTACGCGACCGGAGCGGTGCATATTGTCTCCAATCCCGCTGAGGTCGCTGAGCTGAAGGTGGCCGATCCGCAGCGGGTCGGCTATGTGACCCAGACGACATTGAGTCTTGATGATACCAGGGACCTCCTGGCCGCGATCCGTCTCCGCTTTCCCGCCATCAGCGAACCGGAGCGGACCGACATCTGCTACGCGACCACCAACCGCCAGAATGCGGTCAGCAGGCTGGCGGGGGAAGTTGATCTTTTGCTGGTGGTCGGTTCCAGGAACAGCTCCAATTCAAACCGGCTGCGGGAGGTGGCCGAGTTGCGGGGAGTAAAAGCCTACCTGATCGATTCCGCCGCGGAAATCGAGCCCTCCTGGCTTGATGGAGCGGGGAGGGTCGGGGTTACGGCCGGTGCCTCGGCACCGGAACTCCTGGTCCGCGAAGTTGTGGAGTGGATGTGGGATCATGGCGCTTCGTCGGTGCGGGAGATGGAGGGGGAGGACGAGAACGTGGTATTTGCCGCCGGGGGCTTTTAGCCCCGGCTGTCCGCCAGCAGTTCCCTGAAGGTACAGCAGTCAACCCTCGCCGATTCAAGCTCTGACAGCAGGATATCCAGGAAGGCAAAGGCAGCATTGTTCATCCGCTGATGATGCAGCATGAAGCCCATGCAGCCGCTCCGGGCAGCAGCATCCATCTCCTCGAAAAAATTATTCCAACCCTGCCGGAAATCCCGCTCCCTGCGGGTATGCAGGTCGATGTTGACCGCCAGGTCAGGCAGTATGCTGGCGGCGGGAGGATCACCATTGGCGAAACGGGAGACGGCCTGAAAGCCGAGTTTGGCGAGGGTTTCCAGGGTTGTCCGGCCGCAGCGGTTCCAGGGCGGGGTGAAAACAGGCACGAAAAGGTCGCCGAAGAGCAGGGCCAGGCGTTCTCGGCCCCTCAGCAGGTCGGCCCGGATCGCGGCGCGGTCCCGGGATTCGCCGAACTCACATTTCTTCCCCTCCGGTTCGTGATTGGCGTGGTTCCAGCCGTGCTGGTGCCAGCACCACAGGGGGCTGGCCGGATCATACCGCCGCAATTTTTCCCGCGCTAAATGATCAAGCCATCCCGGGACGGCAGCAAGACAGAGGGGCATGCGTCGGGCTGCAAAAAGTTGCATGAGGCGGGAAAAGTGTTCGTCGTCCGCGGCGATGTCATCGGCCCGGAAAAAAACCCGAGGCCGATACCCGGCCGCACAGGCGTTTTCAAGGATATGGCGGATTTTTTCCCGCACACCGTCCGGCAATTCCCCGGTCCAGAGAGCCGATATCCTTCCCGGCTCCTCCATCACTTTCCGCTTAGCCATTGCTCCAGCCATTTGTTGGTAAATTCGGCGCCGTCGAGGCGGACTTGCGGCCGGCGTGGTTTGCCGTTGAACAGAAGACGTATTTTTCCGGCCAGCACCGGCGGATCGAGTTCCCGGTCTTCCAGCGGGGCAAGGTCGGCGATCCGGGCCAAATGTTCGACCCGCAGCCGCTGCTCCCTGTTCTGGCTGAACGGGTGAATCAGGGCCGGCGTTCCCGAGGCCAGGACATCCATGGTCGTGTTGTACCCTCCCATGGACAGGGACAGGTCGGCGGCGGCCAGCCAGAGGGGAAAGTCCTCGGCAAATTGTTCAATGACGACATTGGCGGCAGCCTGTCGCCGCAGCTCGGCAGCCATGCCGGCTTCCATGTACGGGCCGGTGAATACATGGAGCCTGGCCGGGAAGTCAAGGTGCCGGACCGCCTGAACCGCTGCCAGAAGGAGAGGATAACCGACACTGCCGCTTCCGGCGCTGGCGACCAGAAGTTTTTCGCCGGCTCCGAGTCCCAGCCGCAGCCGCAGGCGGCGTGCTTCGTCCCGGGACGCCCGCCGGCAGACATAGCCGGTATAGACGACGGGGATTCGGATATCCTCGATACGGGAAAAGGTTTCATCCAGGCTGATCACCGCCGGATCCCCATGGACGAGTACCGCGTCAAACAACCGGTTGAGCCGGTCGATGACCCGCTGTTCAAATTTCCCCGGGTCCTGTTTTTCCACCAGGATGTCCCGCACGCTGCTCACCACCCGGCAGGCCGGCGGATCACCGCCGCGAACGGCTTCCAGCAGCGGCAGCAGTTCAAAGGAGAAGTTGTTGCGGCCGAAAGGAAAGAGTTCGACGAGCAGGACATCGGGTTGTACCTCCCCGGCAACCCCGAGCAATTGGTCCAGGCGCTGCCG
>DSAE01000119.1 GCA_011372855.1 Desulfobacteraceae bacterium | reverse complement strand
GTTAAACCGGGAGCAGCAGCTTCCTCCCCCATGCGCATTGGCGAAGGGGTTTGGGACCGGCTGGGAAGGAAAGTCCAGCTCGTTGCGGGGAGGACAACGGACAACAGGGAGCCCGGGCAAGCAGCCGATGGAACTTCGACGGGATCGGTGAGGCAGGTGGCTCCATGCGTCAATAAGCGGCAGGCCTGCAGGGATGGCTCGGATTTCGGATCAATCCGTATTGGGTTATCAGCCATATGGAAAAATCATGCCAAAAAAGAAATAATAAATAATTCAATTTTATATTGAAGTAATGACAGTTTATTGCGGGGAGTTAATAGAAAGGCTGCTGTTCATCGGCTGGAAAAGAGTCTGCGGTTCCTGTTCAGCAGGATTTGTCCGGTCAGACCGGACTGAAACGGACAGTGGCGAAGATCCCGGGAGCCGGACGGGGTTCCCGGTTCGATGTTGGCGAGAGGAACTGCTTTCCTGCATCGACAGAGGAATGTGATGACCACGAAAGCTCAGAATTTCCACCCGTATCGGGACGGGGACTGAGAGAGCCGGGGTGGTCATCACATTTCTGCCGAGCCTGTATTGGGCCAACGGCTGTTCCGCCGCAGCTCCATCATCTCCTGTTCCTTCTTTTTCAGGTCGCCCATGGTTGTCGCCGGATTGCGCATCATCTCACCGTATTCAAAACGCAAATCATGCATCTTCTTGCGCATGTCCCTGGTGGCGTCCAGGAATTTCTCGTACTGCTCAGGCGACCGAAACGGCTTCATGCCCGGCTCGCTCCCATATTCTGCCATCATGTGCTGCTTCATGAGTCCCATGCCATAACCGCCCATCATGCCGGGTCCCATGCCATAACCGCCCATCATGCCGGGACCCATGCCATAACAACCCATCATGCCCGGGTGCATCATAAACGATTCCTCTTCCTGCGCCTGGGGCATGGCTCCCTGCTGTTCGCCCGGTTCGCCCATCATGCCCCGGCCGCCTCCCATCATCTGGGCTTCCGCGCCCCAGGCGGCCATCAGAACCATGAACAACACAATTGCCAAATACCTTGTTTTTTTCATACTATGACCTCCATTATCGTTGATATGAACAAGAGCGGGTACAGTTTCCGTGCAGCAGGTGCGTACCCCGGCTGGGGAAGTATCGGACAAACCGCCCCACGGATGTTGATTGTTGTTACAATAACCATGCCAGCCTGTCCAGGGAGCCTGCATTGTACCCCCCGAAGGTTCTATTTTACTGGATTTTTGCCCTCTGCAGCCTCAGGGCATTGCCGACCACGGAAACCGAGGACAGGCTCATGGCTGCCGCCGCGATGATCGGCGACAGCAGGATGCCGAAAAATGGATAGAGCACGCCGGCGGCCACGGGCACGCCCAGCGAGTTGTAGATGAAGGCGAAAAAAAGGTTCTGCGTGATGTTGGCCATGGTGGCGCGGGAAAGCTTCCTGGCCCGGACAATGCCGGTCAGGTCGCCCTTGACCAGGGTGACCCCGGCCGATTCCATGGCCACGTCGGTGCCGGTGCCCATGGCGATGCCGACATGGGCCTGGGCCAGGGCGGGCGCGTCGTTGATGCCGTCGCCGGCCATGGCGACCATCATGCCCTGGTCCTGCAGCCGTCGTATTTCCGAGGCTTTCTCGTCGGGCAGCACTTCGGCGACCACCTGGTCGATTTGCAGTTTTGCGGCCACCGCCTCGGCGGTTGCCCGATTGTCGCCGGTCAGCATGACCACCCGCAGCCCTTCATCGTGCAGTTCACGGATGGCCTGCGGCGTGGTTTCCTTGATCGGGTCCGACACCGCCAGCAGTCCGGCAAGCCTGCCTTCGGCGGCAACGAACATGACCGTTTGCGCTTCCATGCGCATTTCCTTGGCCCGCTCCGCGAGTTCCGCGGTGTCAATCCCGGAATCCTCCATCAGTTTCAGGTTGCCGAGCAGTACCCTGGCATCCTCGATGGTGCCGGAAACACCCTTGCCGGTGTGCGATTCGAAGTCAACGGCGTCAGCTGGTCCGACTCCCCGTTCAACGGCTCCGGCCACGATGGCGGCCGCCAGGGGGTGCTCGCTGGCTTTTTCCAGGCCGGCGGCGAACTTCAGCAGTTTTTCCTCGCTCATGCCTGCCGTCGGCACCACCCCGGTCAGTTTCGGCTTCCCTTCGGTCAGGGTGCCGGTCTTGTCCACCACCAGCGTGTTGATTTTACGCATGGTCTCGATGGCCTCGGCGTTCTTGAACAGGACGCCCATGGTCGCGCCCTTGCCGGTGGCCACCATGATGGACATGGGCGTTGCCAGTCCAAGGGCGCAGGGGCAGGCGATGATCAGCACCGAAACCGCGACGATCAGAGCATAGGCCAGGCGGGGCTCGGGACCGAGATAATACCAGATTAGAAAAGCGGCAAGAGCGATGACGATGACCACCGGCACAAAGTAGCCGGAGACGGTGTCGGCCAGCTTCTGGATCGGCGCCCGCGACCTCTGCGCTTCGGCCACCATCCGGACGATCTGGGCAAGCAGGGTTTCGCTGCCGACCTTCTCCGTCCGCATGGTGAGCGCGCCGGTGGTATTGACCGTGGCGCCGATCACCTTGTCGCCCGGCTGTTTCTTGACCGGGATGGGCTCGCCTGAAATCATCGATTCATCCACCGAACTTCTGCCGTCGACGACCGTGCCGTCCACCGGCACCTTTTCCCCGGGCCGGATGCGGAGCCGGTCGCCGACCTGGACATGCGCCAGGGGGATGTCGGTCTCGCTGCCGTCATCATTGATCCTGCGCGCCGTCTTCGGCGCCAGCCCCAGCAGGGATTTGATGGCGGCTCCGGTCTGGCTGCGGGCTTTCAGCTCCATGACCTGACCCAGCAGGATCAGGGTGACGATAACCGCCGCTGCTTCGAAATAGACGCCGACGGAACCGTCCGGTCCGCGCATGCCGTCGGGAAAGATCTGCGGGAACAGAACGCCGACGACGCTGTACACGTAGGCCGTCGAGACCCCCAGTCCTATCAGGGTGAACATGTTGAGGCTTTTGTTGACGACCGATTGCACGGCCCGTACGTAAAAGACCCAGCCGGCCCACAGCACCACTGGGGTGGCCAGGAACAGCTCCATCAGGTTAAGGGTTCGGTGTGAGGCCAGTTCTTCGATGATCCGGCCTCCCGGGAGCATCATCCGCATGGCGATGATCACCAGCGGTACCGTGAGGACGGCGCTGGCGATGAACCGCTTGCGCATGTAATCGTATTCGGGATTTTTCTCCCCTTCTTCCGCGTCGACAGTACGGGGCTCCAGCGCCATGCCGCACTTGGGGCAGGAACCGGGTGCATCCCGCACCACTTCCGGGTGCATGGGACAGGTGTATTCGAGACCGGAGGTGGAAGCCTCCGGGGTTACCGGCTCGAGCGCCATGCCGCACTTGGGGCAGCTGCCGGGACTGTCGCTGATGATTTCCGGATGCATGGGGCAGGTGTACCGTCCGCCGGCGGCCGGCCCCTGCTCCCTTGTTTCTTCGGACGGTCCGGATTCCGCCCCGATATATTTCTCAGGATTCTCTTTGAATTTTTACAGGCAATGGTCGCTGCAGAAATAATAGGGTCTGTCCTTGTACTCGAACCGGGTGAAGGCATCCCCGCTGTCGGTCGTCATGCCGCATACCGGATCGGTAAAATTCGGCTCCGGATCATGATTTTGGTTTGCGTGGCTCACTTTCTTGCTCCCTTTGGGCATGGACGGAATTATTCCCAAGGTTTTTTGACCTCAATGTCCGAGGATGACGGGCGGCAGGTTCCTGGGACCAGGTATTTCCAGATTCGGGCGCAAGCCGGCATCCCCCACTTCGTGTTATGCACAAAGTGAACCAGCTCGAGTGAGGGAGAAAAATGGAGGGTATTTGACCGGGTCGTCGTTGCCCCATACTTTTTCTTTGACAAGGGAATGGCAGGTTCATAATTATTATCAGTGAACCAGAGAGGATTTTTTGGTGCTTCCGGGTTTTCAGTGGGTAACCGGGTAGAGGTCGAGTCCACCGAGATGAAAAAGAATCACCGTCCTAAATCGCTCCTTGTTACGAAAGCCGCAGGCCGATTTCCAGAGGGT
>DSAE01000180.1 GCA_011372855.1 Desulfobacteraceae bacterium | reverse complement strand
GCCATGCTCGGTGCTCATCTCACTCAGGGAAATTTCAAGGGGAAAGGCGCCGCCGTTGGCGCGGACCCCGGTTACTTCTCTTTGCGTGCCGACAAGGTCGCTGATATCCGGCAGAAAGGATGCGTCCTGCGCATCCCCTCTTCCGGGAAAATGAATGAGCCCGGTGATGTTTTTCCCGTGGGTTTCGCCGGGTTCACAGGCAAAAATCTGGCATGCGGCGGCATTGAGGGATTCAATGGTGCCGTCCTCCCTCATGGTAATCAGGCCGTCGAGCATATTGTTGATGATGGATCGGGTTTTGGCCTCGGCTTCTTCCCTTTTGCGCATCGCCTGGGTAATCCTGTTCGAGCTGACGAATATGCCGGTCAGGCCGAGCAGCCACAAGGGGATATGGGCAAGGGTGAGGACAAGAATATTCTGCCGGTACAGGGAAAAGAGCGGATTCATCGGGACGGCGACGCTGATGCCGCCCCGGATGTCTCCCAATTCGTACCCCTGCTGCTCGTGGCACTTGAGGCAGCCGGACTCGGTAATCATGGGACGCATGAGCCTGAGATAGGGCATGCCGTCAATCTGCTCCACTGAAATCACCTGGGACTCCCCTTTTTCAAAGGCCTGGAGGGCATTTGCCTCCCAGGGATCCGCAACATTTTCGTCACGGATCGGATCCAGGCTTGTAATGTGGCCGCGGGCGCTCCCGCTCCCCCTGCCCATTTCGTAAACCTGGCGGATCATGTATTCCGGGTTGACCAGGGTGAGGGGCAGACCGGTATCGGTGACTGCACTCAGCCCCGGAAGGTCCCGCAGGTAGGGATTGGGAACGGTCTTGCTGGTAATGGGAACGTACACCCCGTCATGGCTGGTTGCCCACCGATAATACACCAGGTCCTTTTCAAAGATGGTGTTCGCTTCGTTGGTCGCCACCTCGATTATCTCATTTTTCTGCCGGGCAATGTTCCAACTCAGCGACAGGATGATGATGATGGTCCAGAAGCTTGCAAAAAGCCAGGCGGGGGGTGCGTCTTTTCCCAGAAATTTCTGCACGGTCTTCCTTTCTGACTGAAATTCCCCGGACGCGGTCCCTCTTCAGGGCAACGCGTCCCTGCGGCCCTGACAACTGCATCCGGCCGCCTCATCGGTGAACGCTCTCCGTTCTCTCCCTAAGTACATAATACCAGCTCGGAACAGTTCAGCAAACAGTATCAATAACAATTTCCGAAAAGTTCGTTCGCCTCAGCCGGCCGTATCCCCCTTAGCCCCGGCTCGCGATACCAGTGATGAATGGTTTCAGGCAATCCCCACCCCTTGAAACGCCGGGGGTTCGGCAACGGTTCCGCGCGTAGGGGCTACAATGAATCACCGTCCTGGAGAAAGAGGCCGGAATATTCATTTTCCCGCCGCCGGGGGCTGACGGTGCAGTTTCTGCCGATTTTCATCCCGGCAGGCACTGCCGCCTCCTTGCCGAGGAGGGTGATTCCGGTGTACAGGTGCGTCGGATGTTTTTTATTGGCTATATCCTTGTTGTCGCCGAACCCCACCACGGCGTTTTTTCCGACCCTGACCCGCTTGTCGCAGATTGCCAGGTCGACCAGCGCCCCCTGTTCGATGACCGAATCTTCAAAAATCACCGAATCCCTGACCACCGCGCCTTGTTTGACCCGCACCCCCGGGGACAGAATCGAGTTGATCACCGTCCCTTCGATAACGGAGCCGGCGGAAATCATGGAGGACCGGACTATGCTGCCGGACAGAAACCGGGCCGGCGCGCGGTCCATGGGGCGGCCGTCCGCCGAAACATTGGGTCGTATTCCCCACTCCTGGGGGGAAATGCCCGACCCCTCGCGGATGACGTCCATGTTCGCCTCCCAGTACGACTGGATTGTCCCCACATCACGCCAGTATCCGTAAAACGGATACGCATACACCCGGTCCTGGACGATGGCCCGCGGGACGATGTGCATGCCGAAGTCATGTTCATTGCGGTCCAGGGCCAGCACGCGGAGCAGATACCGGGTATCGAATACGTAGATCCCCATGGATGCAAGGTTGGTGCGGGGAACGGACGGCTTCTCCTCCCAGTCGATCACCTTGTTTTCGTCATCGACGATTCCCGCCCCGAATTGATGGATCTGGCTTTTGGGCACGACCATCATGCCCACGGTCACATCGGCCTTTTTATGGCGATGATATTCAATCATCGCGTCAAAATCCATGTGGTAGATATGGTCTCCGGACAGGACAAGGATCTCCCTGGACGGATTGGCTTCAATGAAATCGATGTTCTGGCGGATGGCATCCGCTGTTCCCCTGTACCAGTCTGATTCCTTCTCTCCGGTCCTGGGGGGCAGGATCTTGACTCCCCGTGTCCTCCCGGTGAAGTCCCACGCTTCGCCTCCCCCTATATGGCGCATCAGGGAAAGCGGCTTGTACTGGGTCAGGACTCCGACCCTGGTAAGGCCGGAATTCATGACATTGCTCAGGCTGAAGTCAATGATCCTGTACAGCCCGGCAAAGGGAACCGCCGGTTTTGCGCGGTGGCCGACCAGGATATTGAGCCGGCTGCCCACCCCTCCGGCAAGAATCAACACCAGGGCATCCTTACTGCCTATCATCGCAGCACCTCGCCGTCAGCAATAGCCTCCGCCGGCCATTTTTCCGCGGCCAACCGGGGATAGATCGTACAGTTCCGGCCGACAACCGTTCCCTCCGGCACCAGGTTGTTCCAGCCGATCACCGTAATTCCCTCCCGCTCCCCGTCAATCATTGGGCCGCCGATTCGGCAACCGGGTCCAAAGGTGGTGTTCACATCGCTGACGGTCCTGGTTATCTGCGTGCCGCTCCGCACGGTATTGTTGAAAAAGAGAACGGAATCCGAGACCTCGGCCCCCTCCTCTATCCGAACGCCGGGAAAAAGAATGGAATTCCTCACCGTGCCGTCGACATGGCAGCCGTTATAGGCCATGCTGTTGTCGAGCAGGGCACAGCTGCCGATCTTCAGGGGCTGACAGTCGCGAATATCCCGGTGATCGAGGTTGGTGCGCAGACCCCATTTTTCCATGTCGATCTTCGGGTCCCGGCCGAGGAGGTCCATGCTGGTTTTCCAGTACTCGCCGACGGTCCGGGTGTACCCCCAGTAGCCCGAGTACTTGTAGCCGTACACCCTGAGTTTCCGCTCCATCATCATGGGGATGATGTCGCGGCCGAATTCAAACGATTGCTGCTTCTGGTTTTCCTCGAGCATTTCGTAGAGGACCTCGCGCCGGAAGCAGAGGATGGTCAGCGAAGCAAGATTGCCGCGGGGCCGGGTCGGTTTTTCTTCGTACCGGGTCAACCTGCCGAATCTGTCATCCTCGAAATCTATCTCGCCGACCCCGAAACGATGGGCCTGGGCCGGATCAACCTCGATGAAGGCCGCCGTCAGATCGGCCTCCTTTTCCCGATGATATCTGATCATCTCCCGGTAATCCATCTGATAGACGTGATCTCCGGACAGAATCAGGATCTGGGCCGGGGCGTGATAGCGGACAAAATCAAGGTTCTGATAGACGGCATCGGCGGAACCTTTGTACCAGTCGGAACTTTCGAGCCCCTTGAAAGGCGGCAGGATGGAGACCCCGCGATAGCGGCCGATCATATCCCATGCTGCCCCGGTGCCGATATGGTTGATCAGTGAAAAGGAACGGTATTGGCTGAGGATGGCGACCAGTTCAATCCCCGACCACATCAGGTTGGAGAGGGCGAAATCGACAACCCTGGCAAAACCGCCGAAAGGGACGGCCGATTTCGGCCGATAAAAGGTGAGCACCCCCAGTTCATCGACCCGGCCGCCGGCCAGAATCATGGCCAGAACAGATGGTTTGAACATACATGGACCTTCATGCAGGTGTTAACAATAACGAATCGAAATCGGTATCGAATCGAAAGGCACTGGCAACAAGACAAATTTGGATAAGCAAACATGCTGACTTCTCTTCCAGCCCCGTAACGGGAAATGCGGCTCTGGCAACGGTCAAGTTCTCTTTTCGACTCGTCCGCAGAATTTGTGGGTAGCAGCTCTTTGAAAATGATCAGCTTCTGAGTCAGAGCCCCACCGAAGGCGAGGGCGGCAAAGCCGCTCCCTCGCCGTCGCCACCCTCAGGTTGGGCAT
>DSAE01000079.1 GCA_011372855.1 Desulfobacteraceae bacterium | reverse complement strand
CTTGATTTTTCGTTATGCTAGTCATGAGGTGGCAGTTTGGGGCTTGAAGCCTGCCGGGTTGGAGTATTGGAATCCCTCACCCGGCCGCTGACCACCCTCCCGGTGGGAAAGGGATTTTACGACACCTTTCTTCCGGGGGAGAAGGTGCTCCGGAGGGTCGGTTGAGGGGCGAGTACTGGTCCGGAATCAGCGGTCGCCGTTGTCCCGGTTCAGTGTTTCGGCGAGGAAGGCAATGAACCGGTTCCAGGATTTCCTGTCCGCTTCCTCCCGGTAATTATCGGAGCCGAACACGGTGAAGGCGTGAGGCGCGCCGCCGTAGGTGATCATTTCGTGCGCCACGCCATGGTTCTCCAGTTCCGTGGCCAGGCCGGCGAAGTCATCCATGGTGATGTTGGCATCGCCCGTCCCGTGCAGGACGAGCACCCTGCCTTGTGTTTTTGCGTAGTCCTGCCCCTCCGGGGTCTTCAGTCCGCCGTGGAAGGTGACATAACCCTTGAGGCCGGCCCCCGACCGAGCGAATTCAAGCACGGCCGCTCCCCCGAAGCAGTAGCCCATGGCCGCCGCGTTATTGATATCGGCGCCCCTGGCTTGGGCGGTTTCGAGCGCGGCCTGGATCAGGGCGCGCATCTTTTGCCGGTCTTTATAGAGTTCGCCGATATACTCCATCCCTTCATGTTCATCGGCCGGCCTTCTTCCGGCGCCGAACATATCGGCGGCAAAGGCGGCATATCCTTCCCGGGCCAGCATTTCGGCCCGCCTGACCTCGTAGTCGCCGAGACCGTCCCTGTCATGGATAATGAGCACCAGCGGGGCACCGGAGGCCGGGGCGGTGAAATATCCCTCATACGATTTCCCGTCAAGCTCGTACAGAACGGAGCCGCCTGCGGCAAGGGCCGCTGCTGCCGCAAGCAGAAGAAAAAAAAACAGTCAGGCCGTATTTCATGGCAAACCTCCTCTTTTTCCGTCCGGCCCCCCGCGCAGGCAGATCGCGGGTGGGGCCGTGCCATCACAGGTTTGAAGATACAAGGTTGGAGCAGGCGAAACAATGTTCATGGAGAGCACTTCCATTTTCATTATACGAATAAAAAAGAACGAAAGTCAAACAGGATGGATGCCGCTGCAGGTCTCCGTTTCATGGGCCCGGGAAGACGCGCGCCCCTTGACTTTCCCCTGTTTCCGCTTAAGTAAGGTAGAAGATGAGCAAACCATAGCATGCCTGGAGGTTTCTTTGGCCGAAATTCTTCAATTTGAGTCCACCGGCAGAAAACCACCGGCCGACCGTTCGGGGGGAAAACCCGATTGCGCGCACAGGCGGGTGGTCGCCTACACTGCGTACCGTACGGTGCGCTGCGCGCTCTGCGGGGCGGAGCTTGATCCCTTCGACGTGCTGGTGGAGATGTTCAAAGGGTCCCCGCCGACCGGGAGCGGGCAGGGCGAAGACAAAAAGATGCGTCGGGAGATTGCCCGCCGGAGGGGAATTCAGTCCGCCGGGGACAAATCCCCCCGGAAGTGACGGCAGGTCCGTGTTCCGGATACCCCGGACGGGGGATCATTGCCGATGGCCTGGCCTGGATTGTTGTTTACCGGGTCTGCCCCGGACGACGCCAGATCAATTCGTTGTCCCTGTACACCTCCCTGATCCGGTGCAGGGGGAGTGTATGAACGACGCCGTTACTGTCCATGAACCGGACGGCATTGCGCTCCTCCGGGGAGAAAAGCAATTCCTCGAAGGGAACCCGCACGATTTCGCCGCGGACCCGATCATAGTAGCCAATGGCAAAACGGCCGCGGCCGAATTCCCTGTCCCACCGGATCCGGCTGAGCAGCTGGTGGATGGGGATCAATGTTTTTCCGCCGCGGTCCAGTAGGGATTGACCAGGTCCTCAAAAATGGTGATCGCCGCCCCGGAACCCTGGCCGGCCGCGGTGACGATCTGTTTGTAACCCCCCTCGACATCTCCCGCCGCATAGATCCCCGGAATGCTTGTCCGGTGATGGCCGTCGCACTTGATGAATCCGTCCTCGGTGAGTTCAACCCCGATTTTGCGGGCCAGATCCACGGTGGGAACGTAGCCGATGGCGACGAACACTCCGTCCACCGACCTGGTTGATGTTGCCCCGGTCTTGTTGTTGAACAGGACTGCTTCCCTGACCTTGCTGTCGCCGCGGATTTCCTTGACCTCGGTGTTGAACAGGATCCCGATTCCCCGGTCCCGCACCTGGCTGACCAGATAATCCTGGGCCCGGAACGTATCCCGGCGGTGCACTATGGTGACGGCGACCTCGTTGTTGGCCAGGTAGAGGGCGTCCGTCAGGGCGCTGTCGCCCCCGCCGACAATGAGGACTTCCTTGCCCCTGAACAGGAAGCCGTCGCAGGTGGCGCAATAGCTGACCCCGCTGCCGGCAAACTGCTCCTCCCCGGGAACATCGAGGCGGCGGTAGGTGGCCCCGGTGGCCAGCAGGACCGCCCGGGCCGTGTACCGCCGCCGGTTGGTCGAGATCTCGAAGGGCCGGCCGATCTTGATTTCCATGACCTCTTCATCGGGAAAAATGGGAACATACTGGAGGGCGTGCTGGACCATGATGTCGACCAGGGTTTTGCCCCCTATCTGGGCGAAGCCGGGATAGTTTTCCACCACCGGAGTCAACGCCACCTGGCCGCCCAGGGCGCCCCGCTCGATGATCACCGCGTTCAGGCCGCTGCGGGCGGCGTAGATGCCGGCGGTCAGCCCGGCCGGCCCGCCGCCGATGATCGCCACGTCCGTTTCGACCTGCTCGGCATCGCTTTCCGGGATAAAGACGTTCTGCTGCTCCAGTTTTTCCAGGGAAGCCATGAACAGCTCTTCCGGCTGCGCGCCCCTGGCAATCATGACGTCATTGGCATAGCAGACCGGTACGCCGTAGGCGTTGTACTCTTCCGCCAGGTCCGGGCAGGCCATGATATCGATTATCTCGAGGGAAATCATGTCCGGTCTGGCAATCGCCGCTTTGAGAGCGTTGACAGCCTGCTGGGGACAGTAGGGGCAGGTGGGGCTGACGAACAGTTTGATCGCCCGCGGCGAGGTGATCTTTTTGAGGATTTTTGTCGATGGTTCGCTGAGTTCGGTTTTCCGGTAGCCGAGCATGATGACCGCTTCGACAAACGTGGTTCCTTCCTGGCCGACGGGAGCGCCGAGCCAGCGAATGGAAAAGTGGTCGGGGTCAAACAGCAGGGTGGGGGAATGGGTTACCTGGTACTGACGGGCCAGGGCATGACCGAGGCTGAATTCGCGCAGCGTCACCCTTTTGGAAAGCTCCCGCACCGCCCGGATCACGGTCCGCGCCGCTTCGCTGTACTGATTATTGGTAAAGAAGTCGGCAAAGAGCAGCAGGGGGACATCGTGGTCCATTCCGCCGAACAGTTCGGACAGTTTTTTCTGCACCCTCTCCATGGCCTCCATGGCTTCCTGCGGGTCCCGGCCCCTGCCGGGGAATTCTTCACGGTTGTTCATACCTGCCTCCCGGATCAAAGCCGGTTGCCGGACCGAGGCCGCTTTCCCGGTCTCAGCCCGTGATACAGCGGTGGACAAGATGTCAGGCGTCGGCGACATGGAGGACAATCTTTCCCTCGGCATGCCCGGCCTGAAGCAGCCGATGCGCCTCGGCCGCCTCCGCCAGGGGAAAAATTCTTTCCACGACGGGGCGAACCAGGCCGCTGTCGATCAGCACCGCGATTTCGCCCAGTTGCGCGGCGTCGGGCTGGACAAAAACATGCGCGCAGAGCTTGTTCAGGGCGTCCGGGCCGCCCGCCTCGGGGCCGCGCAGCGTGGAAACCATGATGCCGCCTCGTTTCAGGACCTTCCAGGATCGCTGCCAGACCTCGCCGCCCAGGGCGTCGAGCACCACGTCGGCGTCGCGCACACTCTCCTCAAAGGGGGTCGTGGTATAGTCGATGAGTTCATGGGCGCCGATGGACCGGAGGAAATCATGGTGCCGGGCCGATGCCGTGCCGATGACATGGGCGCCGACCCATGCGGCGAACTGGACGGCAAAATGGGGTCCTTCCGGGAAGTCAGTGGGTAACCCCCATGCACCCCGGCGGGTATGGCCCCATGTGAATAAAGTCGGGTTGCGGAGCGAAGAGACCGCAAAAGTCTCGTAGCGCAGCAACCCTTTCCG
>DSAE01000240.1 GCA_011372855.1 Desulfobacteraceae bacterium | reverse complement strand
CTCAATCTGTTCGGCAATGCCCACCCCCCCGGCCCCGGCGCCGTGGATGAGGAACACCTGATCGCGAAGCCGTTCCTGTTTGATCTTCATGGCCGTCAGGATGCCGGCAAGGGCGACGGCTCCGGTCCCCTGAATGTCATCGTTGAACGATATCAGATCGTGGAGGTAGGCATCACGTATGGCAAAGGCATTCTGCTTGGAAAAATCCTCCCACAGGCAGAGGGCGTTGGGAAAAACATTGCGGAAGGCCCTGGCAAAACGCTGGACGAAATGGATGTACTCGTCGCCGCTCAGTCGCCGGTGCCGCCAGCCCAGGTATTCGACATCGTTGAGCAGCGCTTCGTTGTTGGTTCCCACATCGAGGGAAACGGGCAGGCAGTGCCAGGGCGCGATGCCGGCGCCCTGGGTATAGAGCATGAGCTTGCCGACGCAGATGGCAATGCCTCCCGCCCCCTGGTCGCCGATACCCAGTATGCCCTGGTTGTCGGTGACAACCGCCACCCGGATGTCCCGGTGGGCAAATCGCCGCAGCACGTCCTCGGCCCGGTCGATATTGCCCGGATAAAAATGGAGGCCGTGGGCGGAGCGGAACATGGAGGAGTACTGCTGGCAGGCCAGACCCACGGTGGGTGTATAGATGATGGACATGTACCGGGCGATATCGCTCTGGATGAGGGCATGGGCCAGGGTCACGTTGCGGTCGAACAGCGACCGGATGTAGATGAAGCGCTCGAGGTCGTCCTCCTTTTTGTCGACCTTGACCCTGCTGTTCTCCACCTGCTTGTCCAGGGTGCGCACGGCCGGGGGCAGCATGGCAGTGAGGCCTAATCGGTCACGGTCCTCCTCGGTAAAGGCCGTACCCTTGTTGATGAAGCTGTTGCCCGAAACCCTCGTTCCGCTGCTGTAGACATAAAACTCCCTGGTATTGCCGTATTCATCATATCTGAGCATATACGATGGACCGCTCATGTTTGCCTCCGAATGGGTTATGCGTTGACGCCGGACAAGGTAACCATGTATAGATGAAATTGAAGAATCGCTTTTATTCTATCATTTTTTTGTACAAACAGGCAATGATTAGCTGGCAAAAACTTCTCGGCAACAGCATCACGGACGCCGGCGGGCTCCCTGGCCTGCCCCGGGAGACGGTGGAGGAAATCGAAAAGGTGACCCGGGTGTATCCGATGCGGATCAACCCCTACTACCTGCGCCTCATGCGGCAGGCCGGACCGGCAATCAGCCGCCAGGCCGTTCCCGACATCCGTGAAATCCGCGATGGCGCAGGCATGACCGACCCCCTTGACGAGGAAAACCTCAGCCCCGTGCCCAACCTGGTACACAAATATCCGGACCGGGTCCTGTTCCTGGTTTCCGGTCAGTGCGCCATGTACTGCCGGTTCTGTACCCGCAAGCGCAAGGTCGGCCGCCCGGAAATGGCAATCAGCGACGCGACCATCCGCGCCGGTCTCGATTATATTGAAACAAACCGGCAAGTCCGCGAAGTGCTGCTGTCCGGCGGCGATCCCCTGCTGCTTGCCGACCGGCACCTGGAAAAAATTCTCAGGAGCCTGCGCCGCATCCCCCATGTCGAGGTCATCCGTATCGGCACCAGGGTCCCCTGCACCCTGCCCCAGCGCGTTACCGCCGGCCTGGCCGCCATGCTCCGGAAATACCACCCGCTGTACATCAACACCCATTTCAACCATCCGGCGGAAATAACCCCGGAGGCCTCCCTCGCCTGCGCCGTCCTGGCCGACGCCGGCATCCCTCTCGGCTGCCAGACGGTTCTGCTGCGCGGCATCAATGATGACAGGGAAATAATCAGGGATTTGATGTGCCGCCTGGTGCGCATCAGGGTCAAACCCTATTATCTTTTTCAGGCGGACCTGGCCAGGGGCACCGACCACTTCCGCACTCCCATCGACACGGGCCTGGAAATCATGCGGCACCTTATCGGCAGGACCTCCGGTCTGGCCGTCCCCACCTTTGCGGTGGATGCGCCGGGTGGCGGCGGAAAGATTCCCCTGACCCCGGATTACATCCGGTCCCTTGACGAAAAGTGCCTGCGGTTCACCAATTACCAGGGACTCCAGTGCTCCTATCCCAATCCGCCGGGGATCCCGCAAACAGATTCCGCGCCCTCCCTCCCGGAGGATGGAACCCGCCCTGGCGGCGGCTGTATTCTTGCCTTCTGAATCCGTGGGGAAGAACGTTGAGGCGGCCCTGATGAAGAATTCAATCCCACTTCCCGCACAAGAAACGATTATCCCTGCCGGTGTCTGCACGGCGCCGGCACAAGGAAAAAAACAGTCCGCCCTTCCTCCGATGATGGGGTTTTCCCTGCCGGCAGCCCTGCTGCTGATGCTTGCCCTCATGCCGGGGATGGCGGTCGGGGAAAGCTGTGCCGAGCTGCTGCGCGGCCGCTGCGAAACATGCCATTATCTCACCAGGGTGTGCGAGAAAGTAGAGAAAGACCAGGAACGCGGTTCATGGTTCGGCAACACCTCGGGCTCCTGGAAGCGCACCATAAAGAACATGATCCGCCAGGGGGCGAAGCTCAACGGGGACGAGGAAGCCCTGCTCGTTGACTGCCTCAGCACTCCGGAGGCGGAAGTGCTCGACTTATGCAAACGATGAAGGAAAGCAGATAGGCCACAGCCCCGTAGGTTGGGGTGAGTTCGCGAACCCCAACAATTCAATTCCTTCACCCTAAACCGCTCGGCCGCGCAAACATGTTCTTCTCTCATTCGGCCCCGCAGCGCGGGGTGGGGGCGCTGCCAACTAAAATCTACAACCCCTTGAGAATTTCCCGGATATCCCGGGCGGGCTGGTCCTCGACCAGTATGATGTGGCAGGCATCACAGTCCTGGGTGATTGTTCTCCCCGTTTCTGTTCTGAACTCATTGTTATGGCAGCGAAAACAGCCGCTGTCATCTTCCCGGTGTCCGGTGAAGCTCATGTAGGTCCCCCAGTCGATATTCATCTCGGGAAAGACATTCTCGATATAGGCCTGCTGGATCCCCATGACCGCCTTTTTCAGCAGGTCGTTCCGCCCCTCCACGATTTCCGGATACTCCCGCCTGTACCACTCCATCAGTTCATTGGCAATGGCGCGGGTGGCAACCTCCTGGGAGGGATATTTCCTTTGCAGGGCCGCCAGCCCCTGTCTCTTGATGAAGGGTATTTCCCGCGGGATGACCCCGGTGATGAGCTTCTGATCCAGGGCCTCCCCGGCGGTCAGAAACACATGGGTGGGACGGTTGTGGCAGTCGATGCAATCCATGAGCCGCTCCTCCGTCCCGCCCGATGGAAACACCCCGCCGGCGCGGCCATAGACAACCGGGTCACGGTCCGCCTCCCTCAGCACCACCTGGCGGATGGTGTTGCGGTCCCTGGAGCCCACATACGAAACCCTGTGTTCCTCGGAGACATGCCAGTGAATACCGTGCGCCTCCCGGCCGCTGTATCCGCCCGAGCCGATCCGCATGACCATGACGGTCTGGACATGCGTGTTGGCCTCGTCGGGCAGAAACCTGTCCTTGACGTACAGCTTGTCGCCGTGGAACACCTCGGGCCGATGGCATCCCTCGCAGGTTGCCCGCTCCGGTCGCAACGCCTCGAGCGGCGTCGGGATCGGCCGCGGATAGGTGTCCATGGCCACGGCAAACAACTGCCTGACCCCGGTGAATTTCGATCTGGTCATCCATTCCGCCCCGGCGCCGATATGGCACTGGACGCACGACACCTGGGAATGAGGTGAGTTCTGAAACGTCACGTACTCGGGCTCCATGACCGTATGGCAGAACTGGCCGCAGAAACTCACCGATTCGGTGTAATGAAAGCTCGTATAGGTCACCACGCCGACAATGAACAGGGTGACGAAGGTGAGAACGGACGTCAGGGACAGCAGCCTGCGGATGCGGGTGAACCGTCCCGGGCGGCTCAACTCCTCCTCGATGTACTCAATGGTAAGCCGCCCGATATCCTCCTTCTTTCCGCAGAACAGGGTGCCGCCGATGAGCAGCAGCAGCCCGATGAGGAACAGGGGGCCCATGACCAGGTAGATGAGAAAGCCGAAGTAGTGTCCTGTCACATCTCTAATGTTGGATAAAGACGGTTCAGTTTGATCCGGGCATCTTCAGCAGTGAACTGCCAGTTAACCCCGGCCTTCATTCCGTTTCTTGTCGACTCCCATGCCTT
>DSAE01000296.1 GCA_011372855.1 Desulfobacteraceae bacterium | reverse complement strand
CATCACCAAGACCCGCATTTTCCGCGATGTGCTGCCCGATTTCAAAGGGCTGTCCCTGTGGAACAGGATCGACGCCCGCCAGGATGATGCCATCCTCCGCGCGGTGGCCGGAGTCCTCGAGCAGGAGGGGATACGGATTCTTGCCTCTACCTGTTACCTTGAACATCTGCTCTTTCCCAGGGGCATCCTGACCAGAAAAAAACCCACGGCGGAACAGATGGAGGATATCCGCTTCGGCTGGCGGACGGCCCGGGAGATCGGCCGGCTGGATATCGGCCAGTGCGTCGTGGTGCGGGACCGGGTCGTCATGGCGGTGGAGGCCATTGAGGGAACCGACGCCGCCATCCGCCGCGGCGGTGAACTTGCCCGTTCCGGGGCGGTGGCGGTCAAGGTCAAGAAACCCAACCAGGATTTCCGCTTCGACCTCCCCGCCACCGGGGTTGGAACCATTGAAACCCTTGCCCGGGTTCGCGGCCGGGTACTGGCGGTGGAAGCGGGACAGTCCCTTGTCTTTGACCGGCAGGAAATGGTTGCCGCCGCCGATCGGGCCGGCATAGTTGTTGTCGGCCTGGAGGAAAACGAACGGGGCGAACTCGAATATTAACCGCCGTCCCCTGCGGGTCCCGCCGTTCTCGACCGCTCCTTCCCCATCATATCCGCATGAAGCTTATGGCGCTCAATACTCCGTAGAATACGAGCCACAGGCCGATACAAACAAGATAGATCAACCTCGCCTTTCCCTTGTGCGGGAGTTTGAGCAGCGCCGCCACAACGATGCCGGGCAGGACGATGCCGGCCCAGAAAGGATGGACATAGCGCAATGCTTCCTGCAGGCCGAGGAAAAACCAGGGCCCGGCAATGTGGGTGATGCCGAAGTGCTGTGGTTCAATGGGTGCGGTCAGGAAAACGGACAGCAGGAGCAGCGCGCAGGTCAACCCCACATGGGAGCGCCAGCGGGTTGTGTAGCGGCGGAGATGCGGCCAGACACAGTAGCCGCCGGCAACCATCAGGCCGGCAATATGGTTGACATACACCCTTTTCACGCCGTTGTCCGTGATCGACAGCAGGAGACTGTTCATCCATTCGCCGATGAACGGGACGGAAAGCATGATGTTCTCGGCGATCAGGCCGGCCGCTTCACCCGTTGCATCATCCCTGAGCACATAGCCGGTGAACAGGAGCAGGATTGCCACGGGCAGACTCATTGTCAGGCGGACCCAGGTCGAGCGGCTGTAGTAATGGGTGTTCTCCCAGACCACGGCGACAAGATGGCAGATCAGCAGCAGCAGAAAAGCCTGGCTGGAATAGTAGTGCATTGACCGCCAGAATGAACCGTACGGGGCGATCAGCTCTATCACCGTGGTCGAGTAGAACGGCTCGGCGGGGTTATACTGGAGGGCCACGATGACGCCGGAAATGACCGATATGTAGAGGCTGACAAGGGCGCCGCCGCCCCAGCGGATGCCGATGAATTTTTCCTTCAGGGAGAAAGTGGGTCTGTCGAAAACGGGAGGCGTGGTCATACGGTTACTTCGTAGCCTGACGTCATACCGTTTTCATCCAGCAGCACCCGCACGGGGTAGGTCGACAGATCTTTCTGCGCCGGCCCGGCAACCACTTTCCCTTCCGGGGTAAACCGGCTCTGATGACAAGGGCATTCAATGATGTCCGACTCCTGCCGGTAGTTGACCCTGCAGCCCAAATGCGTGCATCGGCGGGAAACCGCGACGGGTCCGTCCTCAAGGAGAAAGAGAATGAAATCGTGATCGGTATGGCTGCCCCCGACGGCGAGATCCTTGTTCACCTTGATATAGCGGGGCTGGGGCTTGACCGTGAACCCTGTAAAGCGGAGCAGCGGGAAGGCCAGGCCTGCCAGGGTGACCGTCGTCATCCATTTCAGCAGTTTCGCCAGAAAGCGTCTCCGGTCCGGAACCTGTTGGGGGATACGGGGAACCATGGCATGGGACGGGATATCAGCCGCGGCTGAATTTCTCCGCCAGGGCGTTCCTGACGTGGGCCGGCACGACCCCGCTGATATCACCGCCGTGTCTGGCCGCATCCTTGATGATGCTTGAACTGATGAAAATCCAGCGGAAGCCGGTCATGAGGAAAACAGTTTCCACCCGCCGTTCGAGCTTTCTGTTCATCAGGGCCAGCTGAAATTCGTAGTCAAAATCCGATACGGCCCGCAAGCCGCGGACTATGGCGCAGGCGCCGTTCTCCACAGCGAAGTCGACAATCAGGCCGGTGGTGGTATCGACCCCGATGCGGTCGTTGGTGTTGGAGAAGCACTGATTGATCATGTCTATGCGCTCCTCGATGGAAAAAAGGGGTGTTTTCTGGGTGTTGACCGCAATGACGATGATGACCCGGTCAAACATCCGCAAGGCGCGCTTGATGATGTCGACGTGGCCGTTGGTGATGGGGTCGAATGTTCCGGGATAAACGGCTACTGATGGTGGTTTGGTCTCGTTCATGTGTTTTCCGGATGGTGAAGGTATGGGGTTGTCGGTACCGGGGCGGGTTTTTCCTTCAACAAGGTGGCTCGGTATATCCAGATGCCTGTTTCGCCGTAGCGGCGATGATCATGCAGAGACAGTCCGCCGCTCTCTACGGGCATGACCGCGCTCCATCTCTCCTCGACAATGACAAGGCCGTCGGCGGCCGGGAGCCCCGCTTTATCTACCATTGTCAGGGTCTTTTCCGCCAGTTTTTTCTCGTAGGGCGGGTCCAGGAAAATCAGGCCGAATTGCCGTGCAGCGGCTTCAGATCTCCTCAGCGTGGCGAAGCTTCCCGGTCTTCGGAGGTCGAGCCGCACCAATTCAATCCCGGCCTGGGGAAAACACTGCTGCACGTTGCGCCGGATCAACTCCAGGCAGAGGACTGAGCGGTCGGCGAAAACGACTTTTTCCGCTCCCCGGCTGAGGGCTTCCAGCCCCAGGCTGCCGCTCCCCGCATAAAGGTCCAGCACCAGGGCTCCCCGCACCCTGTCGCCGAGGATGGAGAAAACCGCTTCCCGGACCCGGTCGCCCGTTGGGCGGACATCTTCCTTCCACCCGGCCCTGGGGCTGATAAGTTTCCTGTTTTTGGCTGTTCCGCCGGTGATTCGCAATTGACCGGTATTGAAAGGATTGCAGCAGGCAAGCGCGTCCCGTATCCGGGCGCGGAATTACTGTTCAGACTACGAGACCTTCTTCCCGTCGGCCACCTTTTCTCTCCTGATGAGGCCGTATACGGCAAGAACCGGGCCGGACAAAACGTAAATCAGGGCAACGGCGAACAGGGTGATCGGGGGTTCAGTGGCCAGCAGGATGAGAAAGAGGATCATGAAGACAACGATCTGAAAAGCTCTTGCCCTGGTGAAGTCCATCTGCTTGAAACTGAGGTAGCGGTGGCTGCTGACCATCAGGTACGACAGCACGTATACCAGCAGCAGGATGGAGACATGCTTGACCGTGCCGTCGGCGCCGAGAAAACGGCTGAACATGACGGAAGTAGCGATCATCATTGCTGCCGCCGGACAGGGGAGTCCGACAAAATCAGGATCCGAGGAAGGCTGGGTGTTGAATCGGGCCAGCCGCAGGGCGGTGGTGGCCACGTACAGAAAAGCCGCCAGCCAGCCGTATCGCCCGTAGGGGGTCAGGGCCCAGAGGTAGGCGAGCAGGGCGGGGGCAACACCGAAAGAAACCAGGTCGCAGAGGGAATCAAGCTGCATGCCGAAAGAACTGGTGGAACCTGTCAGGCGGGCCACGCGGCCGTCCAGGCCGTCAAAGACGGCAGCGACAATAATGGCCACCGCGGCGGCAAAATAATGGCCGTTGATGGCGGCGACGATGGAGTAAAAGCCGCTGAACAGGCTGCAGCAGGTCAGAAGGCAGGGCAATGGATAAAATTTGGAACTGGTCGGTGTTTCCATCAATACAAACCTTTTTTCCGGAAGGGGCCATGCGGGCGACATCCGGGCAGACGAATTGGGCTTTCCCTGCAAAGTCGTGTTTCCGGCGGTTCAGCCGGACTGACTGTCCGTGACCATGCTCCCCCTGCAATGGTCGTGACTTTTCTGCGGGACGCTATAGTGTATCTTACGATAGGTCAGTAATTTCCGGTTAAGGACTTGCATGCAGATCAAAATCCCCATGCGGCCCTGAATTTTGTGGGTCAGTTTCTTCCTCCTCAAGCTGTGCAATTTCATTGCGCATCTGGTTGCGGAGCT
>DSAE01000084.1 GCA_011372855.1 Desulfobacteraceae bacterium | reverse complement strand
GTTCGGTAAAGGCTTCGGCCACCGGCCGGCAGGTCACAGCGGGATTGATCGTCGCGACCCGGCGGGCCGCGGCTTCCGCCTTTTTTTCACCCACCAGGTCCGGGGTGGCGAACAGCTGCCGGTTCAGATTGTGCTCCTCGAAAACATCCGAATCAACGGCGACGATTCCGCCGATGCCCAGCCGGGCCAATTCTTCGATGACATACCCGCCGAGCCCGCCGCAGCCGACGACCGCCACCCGGCTCCGGAACAGGGCAAGCTGCTGGGCAATGGATATGGTCTCCCTGTTCCTCTGGTAGCGGGCCGGCAGGATAATGTTGCTCAGGGCGGTTTCCTCCACCTGCGCCAAGGTCAATCCGAAAAGCCCGGCCGCCTCAGCCTGGTCGGCCAGCGGCAGCAGGCCGTCCGGCGCCCGGTCGCGGAGAAATTGCACGAGGTCGCGCACTTCAGCCTCCGCCAACGAGCGGGAAAAGGGACAGGGTGTCGCCTTCGGCCAGGGTCTGGTCGAGGGAGGCGTTGCGCCCGTTGATGAAGATGATGCCGACTTCCGCTTCGGGAATCCCCAGCCCGGTGACGATCTGCTTCACGGTGACAGGCACGTCGTACTGCCTGGTTTCCTCCTTGAAGCGGCCGATCCGGAAGCCGGCAAAAAGCCTGACTGTAACCTGCATGGGGTCATTGTAGCAGGTTTCCGCGGCCTGGGAAAGGGGTGGCGGCGGATCCGTCCCCGATTTTCCGCCATCATCGCCAACCAGGGCCGGGTCAGAAGTTCCAGAACTCGTCGATCTCCTCCCCGGTAAAGTCCCAGACCACGTTGTGCGGGGGGAATTTTTCCCGGGAGAAGAATTCCGGCAGCCGGTCGTCCTTGTTGGTGAAGCCCGCCGCCAGGTTGAATTCATGCTCGGTGCGCAGGATGTTCTTACCCAGTTCGGTGACGTCGTCGGCGGTCAGACTGATGCCGAAGCGGGCGTTGATCATGTCGACGATGGCGGTGAACGCCTCCGGGATGTCCAGGGCCGGGAAGGCGACAAAGATGCAGAGGCCCGCGCTGTCCAGGGCAGCGGTGGCGATCTGCAGGTTGCGCGACAGCTCGACCTGGCCTTCCTTTTTCAGGGGATCGACGTCGCCGCCGACTTTGAGGATATTGGTGGCCACGGCATAGCCGGCGGTATGGTCCGCGCCCATGGTGCTGGTGCAGTAGGTGATGCCGATGCCCTTCACCGCCCGCGGGTCATAGGCCGGGATCGCCTGGTTCTTGACCACCGGCACGCGGGTGACGCCGTAGGCCTTGCCGACTGCCGCGGCGCCGCCGCCGATGAGCCGGCCAAGCGGCGTGCCTCGACGGACATCCTGGTCCAGGATGCGGAGGATGCCGGCCCCGTCGCCGAAGGGCAGCAGGCCGCCTTCCATGGCTACGCCCATGGTCACTGAAGTCTCGATGGTGTCGACGCCGATGTCGTCCATCAGGCTGTCCGCCTCGGCGATCTGGTCCAGGTCGTCGACGCAGCAGTCGGCGCCCATGGCCCAGATGGACTCGTATTCAAAGCCGGAGCTCTTGTATTTGCCGCCGGCGTCGTTGTAGATCTGGGAACACTGGATGACGCAGCCCATGTGGCAGCCGTGCCGGGTCTTGCCGCCCCGCTTTTCGATGAGGTCGTGCATGGTCTCGCCGGAAATTTTGTCGTGGTGCTCGAACTGGCCGTAGCGGAAATTGCGGGTGGGCAGGCCGCCGGCCTCGTTGATGACGTTGATCAGCACCGAGGTGCCGTAGGTCGGCAGTCCCTGGCCGCTGACCGGATGCTCCTGCAGGGCCTTGGCAAAGACCCTGACCGCCGCCTTGAACTTCTCCGGTTCGGCAATGGGCACCGCCGCCTCCCTGGGCACATTGACGGCGATGCATTTCACCTTCTTGGACCCCATGACCGCTCCCAGCCCGCCGCGTCCGGCGCTGCGGATCTTGCCTTCCGGATCCTTGACCGAGATGTTGGCGATGGCCATTTTCATTTCCCCGGCCGGACCGATGGAGATGACCCCGGTTCTGTCGCCGTGCCGCTCCACCATGGCGTTGACCACGGCGAAATTTCCCTTGCCGGCCAGGTCGGGCTCCTCGCTGATGGTCACGCCGTCGGCGGTGACATGCAGGGTGTACCAGGCATCTTTTTCCGGCTGCCCCTCGATGATCAGGGCCTTGATTCCGAGTTTGGCGAGTTGCTGGGAGGCGGTTCCGCCGGCGTTGCTCTCCTTGATGGTCCCGGTCAGGGGGCTCTTGGCGCCGACGCTGAGCCGCCCCGAATTGGCGGTGACGGTGCCGCTGAGCAGGCCGGGGGCGAAGACCAGCTTGTTGTCCGGCCCCAGGGGATGACAGGTCGGGGGCACCTCGGCGGCGACAATGGTGGAGGTCAGGCCGCGGCCGCCTAAACCGGCCCACTGTTCCGGGACATCTTCGGTTGTTGCAGTGAGATCGGTCATGTTTACCCGATAAATCCTGTCAGCCATTTTCTGCCTCCCATGAGTCCTGTGGTTGTTGCTGTATGCCTGATCGGTGATCCCGCTGCGGATGTCGTTCCATCGTCGCCCAGGACGGCGGGACGTTCATTGTGATTCCGGCCCCGGACTCCGGGGAGATCCGGACAGCCGCATATCTGTCGCCTGTCACCCTCGTTTCAGCCCAAGGCCGTAACAACGGGGGAAAACGGAAAAGAATACTTTATTATCGGAAGCCCGCCTGAGGGTGTCAAGCAATTTAACAGATTGATTTTATGCTTTTTTTGACATAATTAGAGGATGCTGTGGCAGGGCGAGAGCAGTATTCCGCGCGGGGGCAGTCAGGGTTGTGCATGCACCGGCAGGCACCTGTTCAGGAGACACGGAAACAGGCTGCTTGCGAGAAACCAGATTGCGGTGCAGATATATTTTTACGCAGCGGATGAGCGGGAAAGACCTCCGGAAGCCGCGAGCATCAGGGCCGGCCGGTTCGTGCAGATCTTGTCCACGCCCAGGGCGCGCCAGTAGGGCAGCATATCCGGGTGATTGACCGTCCAGACGGCGACACGGACTCCATGCCCATGGGCCGCGGTGACAAGTCCTTTGTCCACTGTCCGGTAATTGCAGTGGATCCATGGAAACCCATGCCGCCGGGCGGAAGCCAGGACCTCAGGCCCGTTCCCGATCAACGCCAGGGCAATTTCGGGAGCTATGGCTCGAACCCGCAGCAGGGAGGACAGGTCAAAGGACGACACGATGTATTCGCGCTCTTTGCCGAACCGGCGCAGGAGCCTGGCGACGTTTTGCGGCACAAGTGCTCCCGCGGGGGTTGCCTTGATTTCCACATTCAGGAGAACAGGGGTTGGGACGACCATTTCCAGCACATCGCTCAGTCTCGGAATTTTTTCTCCGGCAAATGTTCTGTCGAACTTTGCCCCCGCATCGAGACGGAGGAGTTCGTCGACCGCCATGTCCCATACATACCCGGAACCATCGGTGGTCCGGTTCACGGTATCGTCGTGAATCACCATGAGCGTCCCGTCCATGGCGGGATGGACATCGAGTTCAATGCTGTGAACGCCTGACCCGAGAGCCCGTCTGAACGCCGCCAGGGTATTCTCCGGGGCATTCGAGCTGTCGCCCCGGTGCGCTTCGATCAACGGCCTCATGTCGCTTATTGAACAATGAAGACCGGAGTACGGGAAAGACATTGGCCGGAAGTTGCCGTGCGCCCGCAAGACGTTGCCGGGACCCTGAAATTGTGTCCCTTTACGACTCGGGTTGTTCCAGTTTAGTGAGAATCTTTTCAAAATTTTCCACCCATACCGGAGCCACCAGTCCCTCCTGAAACCACATGATGGCCTGGAGCAGGACAAGCGCCCGGAAGTCTTTCAGGGAGTTGACATAATCAGGGTGATCGAAAAAGCTGGTTGCCACCGACAGGGCGAGATCATGGGTTGAGTAGGGTATCGGCCCGGAGTTTTGGATTTCCGCCAGCTTCCGCACTTCCTGCCTGTCTACTATCCCCATCAGTATTTCCTTGGCGGCCACGGTTATCGCCTCATCCAGGTTTGCCCGTTTCGGCGGCGGCGGATTACCGTAGACGGAAAGGATGAACTCGTCCAGGGAATTGGCTGGTTTTTTATTCCTGAAAGTGGCTCTTAACCAAACTCAGCTATTTTTACAGGTGTGTGAGCCAAGCATGCGTTGAGCAATCTCAAAGGCATCTCCGGTTCCCAGAGCCTACGGTTAAAACGATAACAAAATTCATCCAG
>DSAE01000115.1 GCA_011372855.1 Desulfobacteraceae bacterium | reverse complement strand
GGCTAATTCTCCGCCGCTTGAGGTCGTTTTTTGGGTATTGGGCCTCTTGTCGGCAACAAAATCAACTTTCAGGCTGTCAATCGTGACGGTCCGGGAATAGCTGACGTCATACATACTTTAATGCTCAGTGGATATTTTGCAAGATGACATTGTCAGCCGGAGCAAGCATCGAAATGATGAGGTGCTGCACGATCGTCCGCGGGTCGATCCGGGACCCCTTGATCAGCATGTCCGCCCGCAGTATCAACTCCAGCCATTTCTTCAACGAGGCCGATGAGCACCCGGCCGCGGTCTTGAATTGAACGTAGAGGGCATAGGGATGCGCGGCCAGTTCCTGCTTCCACTGCTCCCTGCGCTTCAGGACGGGGAGCACCTGCCGCTGGAATACCGCCGGCGGCAGAGCCGGACTGTATCCGTACTCCGGCTGTTCCTGCAGGGCCTTGAACAGCAGGAGGTTTCTGGTAAAGTTTTTCAGGGTGGCAATGACCGCCAGGGGGTGGATACCGTTTTCGTCCAGGCGGGAGGCAATGAGCAATGATCGTTCCAGCTCTTTCCTGCCCAGGGCATCGGTCAGTTCGAACAGGGCTTCCTGCCTTGTTCGACCGACAATGGCGTTGAGGTCGTCCGTCTCGATTCGGGAGCGGGAACCGACATACAGGGCGAGCTTTTCACTTTCCCTGACAACGGCCACGGGATGAAAACCGACACGTTCACAGAGCAGTTCCGCGGCTTCCCTGGAAATGGTCTTATCGAATTCCTTCAATGTCTTCTGGAGGATGCCGAGCAGCACCTGTTTTTGCGCCGCCTGGGCCCGGCTGCCGCTGCCGGCCTCGACGCCGAGATCCAGGACCACATATTTCTCCGCCAGATACTTGTACAGCCGTTTCCGCTTGTCGACATCCTCGGCGGTCAGGACAAGAATGTTCCGGCCGGGCAGGCCGTTGTCGAGGTTTTTTTTCAGCAGGGCCGCCGGATCGCCGGCAACCGGCGCCTGCCGGAGTTGCTCCCGGGCGCGGGTCTCGGCCGGCAGCGTGGCCATCCAGGCCAGATCGGTTTGCGGCCTGGCGAACCCGAATACCTTTTTCCAGCGGGCCGGGGAGAAGGAGGAGGGATCGTTTTCCGTATCGTCCGGGTCAAGCCCGGCGGCCTCCAGCATGTTTCTCAGGTGCCGGGCCGCCAGGGCCGGATCATTGTCCTTCCATGCCTTATCGGTCTTTTTCCACAGGGATTCGGCGACCTGGATGGAGTGAAAAAGCCGGGTATCGGTCACCCGGTAAACCTGCCGGCCGGGAAAAAGGCTGTAGCTGGACAGCTTCTGCAGGGTCTCGGTGAATTTTTCCTGTTCTCCGTCGACCCCGTGGAGGGTGCCCCCCGGCTCCAGCAGGGCCTGGCATATCCTCCCGGCCGCCTGACGGGACAGAAACCGTTCCCCGATCAGCAGGTACACCTGCGAAACCTTGTCCTTCCGGATGGAATCCAGAATCCTGTCCTCCTGGTCCGCCGTATAGACCGCCATTGTCTTTCTCTATCCCCTTTCCGGCCCGATGGCGCTGCCGATGATTTCCTCTGCCGCGGCCGTCTGCTCCTCGTCGAGGATTTTGTGCAGAATGGCTGGCAGGGAGCCCGGCTGCAGGTAGTCGCGGCCATGGCCTTCCTGAAAAATATGGGCGAGTTCCCCTTCCATGTCTTTCCAGGTGATGGCAGCCGGATTCCGTGCAACGACCTCAAAAAACGATTTATTATAGGGGTCATTGATGACCGCCAGGCCCGTGCCGATGGTTGCCAGGATATCGACGTGCCCCAGAAACATCCGGCTCAGCCGGGTGTACGCCTTGACGCCGCCGCAGGAACCGAGGCTCAGAAAACGCTGTTTGGCCCGCAGGTCATTTTCGCTCAACCTCCCGTCCCTCACCAGTTTCTCCAGCGGATCGGTTATTTGCTCCGAGCGCCAGTAGCTGTGTCCCCGCTGGGCAAACATTTCCGCCCCGCTGAGAACAAACCGCTCCATCAGTTTTTCCTGATGGTGCTCGTCACTGAAGACGTACGCGGCATGGCTGATCATGATCCCATTGAGAACGCGGTCAAAGGAGACGGCATAATGGTTGGCCCTCATGCTCCTGAAGAGAGGGGGCAATCCGCTGGCCGGGTCGGCCTGGGCGGCTGCAATGAGTCCCGTAACGCCTTCCCTGACGCTGTCGGACAGGGAGCTGACCGTGAACTGTTCCGAAAGGGCGGGGCGATAGCCGCCTGCCAGAAGCATTCTGGCATTGGAGAGAAAGGAGTCCCAGCCGTCGTCATCGGGATGGAATACCGAAAGCGAGGACAGCCGGCCGTCCTCCTTCCACTGGCCGAAGGGCGTGGCAAGGTATTTTCCCAGGTCGACCGTTCCGTGCCTGGCGAGCAGACCGGTTATCAGGGAGGCATCTTCGGTCAGCAGCAGGTGGGGGAATTCCTCCAGGTAGTATTGGAGAATGACCGCAATCAGCCTTGCATAGGCAGCGGTGCCGGCATCGGCCTGCCTGTTCATCCTGGAGATCAGAAATGTCCTGGCCGAAGGCTGGAGGACTTCGAGGAGATGCATGAAGGTGGCCGAAAAAAGGATGATCGAGTCTTCATCCTTGAAGGCCGATTCCGCCACCAGGTCGAGAATCCGCTGCTGTTCGCCGGGGTTGTCGGGAAAGAGGGTGGTCAGTTTGCCTTTCTGGGCCAGGCTGACAATGAAGTTCGAAACCAGTTGATTGGCCGGATCAGCCTCCTTGAGGAAGGTGAGGAGGTTGTCCCCAAAGGATGCCCGGACGTGATTTTTCAGCACCGGCACCAAAATGTTCCTGAAAGAGCTGTCATAGAGTTCGCTGCCTTGCGCCAGCAGGGCGTAGATGTTGGCCGCCGCCAGCCGCCGGGCCGTCTCAACCCGATCGGCAGCCGTCGCTTTCTTGAGGACGGCGACCTTGCCGCCCTTGCCCCCCGCATGATGGAAGTTGCTGCCAAATCGTGACTGTACCTGCGGGGACAGCATTTCGAACCGTTCCTGGAGCTGCTTGTCGGACGAATTCAGCAGATCATGGCTGGATATTTCGAAGCCGAATCGATCGGTGACACCGTGCAGGTTGTTTATCTTCCAGATTATTTCCTCGCCGCCGGCATAAAATGCCCCGACCAGCAGCTCCTTCTGCCGGTCATTGAAGGTGCGGAACTGTTGCTCCCGTATCTCCAGAGGAGTAGCGAAATAGGCCGTGAGCCAGTACCATGCATCGCCGGAAGTCATTTCGGCGGTCTGGAAAAGGGTTCGGGCGTTCCAGGCATTGTCCTGCTCGAGCTGCCGGATGAGGGGCAGGGCGTCGCCGATCATTGCCGTCGTCATTCCCGGGACGCGGGCAAACGCCTCAGCGGCCCGTGCCTGATGTCCGTTCAGCCGGGCGATGACCTCGATGCCGTTCAACGCGTCCCCGGCCCCTATCCCCTCGACGGCGAGCAGACCCTGGACTGCGCGATTCCGGGAGTCGTCCAGGCGGATGAGGAGCGGAATCGTGTTCAAGGCATGCTTCGGGCTGATCCGGGGGAGGGTGCAGTATTGCCGGAATGATTTACCCGCTTCATAGGTCAGGGATTGAATTTGCGGCAGGGCGGCGATGGCCAGATCGATGTCGATGCCGCTGATCTCGCTCCAGGCTTCAAAACACAGGACCTGCTCGTACGACAACACGTGAGAGATCAGGGCGGACCAGGCCTCCCTGCTTTTGTCGAAATCGATACCCTCCATCAGGCACATGCGGCGGAACACCCGCTTGGCATTATAATCAAGACCGAGAATGGCCTCGGCGCCGAAGTCGATTTCCTGCTGGGTAAGGCCGGGAACGTCCCGGTACAATTCGAAGGTTCGCTTCCAGCTTGCATCATCCTGCCTGCCGTGGGAAGCCTCGCCGGAAATAACCCAGGTCAAAACCAGAACAAAGGCGACTGCTGCTGCTGCGGTTCGTCGGCGTGGTGAAATGATCATTGCAATGACGGCAAGGATTTTTTTGTTGATCCCGGGAAATGATTGTGCACGGTTCGGGAGGGATTACGCTGTTTTGTTTTTCGAACCGTATTTTATTCTATTCCCGCCGTGATTGCACTTATATTACGACGAGCGCCGGCTTAGCAGAAACAGAGGTAGGATGAGAAGGCTGGTCTTCCTCGCGAGCTGTGATAGAATCACGCTCAAAAGATTAACGCAGTCCAAGAGGCTGCAAAGAGAGGAGGACCAGCCATGCATAGAATAACGATAGG
>DSAE01000039.1 GCA_011372855.1 Desulfobacteraceae bacterium | reverse complement strand
AGTAAAACCAACCAGCAGATAAAACCAGCGTCGCATCGTCGACATCATCCACTCCGTTCATGCGGAACCGGCCGGGATTACCGCCCGGTCACCGGAAATTCTCCCCCAGTTTTCCCATGCCCCTGCGCAGGCTGACCAGCGAGACCAGGCAGCCCAGCAGCAGGATGAGCAGAAACACCCCGGCGGTCTGAATCACGATGGGCGTTGAGCCGTGCAGGCCCCATCTCCAGCTGCGCACCAGCCTGTAGGCCGGAATGGCTGCCGCCGTAATGGTCAGCAGCTCAAAGGCAACGGCGGTAAAAAGAAAAAGCACGGCGCCGAACCCGCCCAGCGCCGCGGCCTGGCTCTCGGCCCTGAAATCGGCGAACATCGCCCCGAAACCGAGGGCAACGGCTACCACGCTCCAGGTGATGATCAGTCCGGTGACCAGGGTGATCCACCACATCGGCCCGGCAATGCCGAGCAGGTGGTTGCTTGCGGCAAGCAGGATCAGGGTCAGGGCCGTGAAGGGCAGGGCGTAGAACAGGTACTTATAGAACATGTAGTGGTGGAGGGAGATGGGCGAGGTGAGAATGAGGCCGAAGGCCCCTCCCTCGGACCCGATGGATGGATAGACGAACCTGGCGCAGAGGGAGGCGACGATAAAGCCGGTGAGGGCGATATTGGCGTAGGCGATGAGGTTGGCGACGGCTTCGGCCGGGATGGGAGAACGGTCAAGGGGCAGGACCTTGAAATTGTACAGGTAGACAACGATCAGGGCGCCGATGAGAAAGAGCTGCGACCACTGGGCGGAATCCCGGATGAACATTTTCAGTTCCTTGCGGAACAGCCAGAGCATCGGGGCGGGGCTGTACTTTTTGGGACGGAAGCGGCGGGAGCCGCCGAACGATTCCTGGGCCCTGCTGAAGCCGGTAAAAAAAAGGCGGGTCATGACCCACTCGCCTCCATAATAGAGAACGAGGGGGGTGAGCACCAGCAGTCCGCCCAGGAGCCAGTCCATGGAGCGGTCGTGCAGGTATCCGGTCAGCAGGTTTGAAGCCCAGCTTGGCGGCAGGAGGGGAGTTGCCGGGGTCGACAGGCTGGACAGATATTCGATGAAATCGGGAAACCGTTCCGGGTCGGCCAGTTCCTCAGGCCGGAGGAGTCGGATGACAAGGTACAGCAAAATGCCGAAGAGCAGGGAGAGGTAGACGACGATATCCCTGGTCCGGCGGGCCGGAAAGATTCTGACCAGGGCGATGGTGACCGCAAGCCCGATGGCGGCGGCCATGGCGGTGACGCAGACAAGGGATCCGGCCAGCAGGAGCGGGTACAGCGGTCCGGCCTGGAATATCCGGCCGTAGGCCCCGAACACGGGAAGAGAAAAAACGACTACCATCCATGAGGTGTAGAGGGTGGTCGTCAGGAAGCGCATCCGGTACAGATCGGCAGGGCCCACCGGCGACGCGAAGATGATTTCATTGTCCCGGGCGAGGAAAACGGCGGAGACGCCGGATACCATGCTGGAAAAAATCAGCATGGTGAAGACAATGACCCAGGCCATCTGAAAAATTTTCAGGCTGAGGATGACCCCGAGTTCGTTCTGACTGTGAAAGTACGCAACCGTCTTGAGGCTGACGAGATAGAGGGCGAAAAAAAGGGAGGCGCCGAACAGGAAGACAAGGGGCGTCTTTGAAGCGATCCGCCGGCCCGGGAAAAACCGGTTGCGCAGGCCGAGGACGAACGGTTTGAACAGCGGGTTCATGAACGGTCCCTGAGGGCGGCGATGACCTGCTGCAGTTCCCAGGCGCCGGTCAGGGCCAGAAAAATGTCTTCCAGGCCGGAATCGGCCCGGCCTGCTTCGGCCCGCAGCTCTTCCATGGTCCCGGCCGTCCGCAGTCTGCCTTCGGTGATGATGATGATCCGGTGGCACAGGTCTTCGGCGATTTCCAGGGAATGGGTGGAGAGGAAGACGGCTGTGCCGTTGCGGGCCCGCTGTTTGAACAGCTCCTTGACCAGCCGGGCGGATTTGGGATCGAGACCGACCATGGGTTCGTCGATGACCAGCAGCGGCTGGTCCAGCATCAGTACCGAGGTCATGACCAGCTTCTGGCGCATGCCGTGGGAATAGCTTTCAATCAGATGGTCCTGCCATTCCGCCAGGTCGAACAGGCGCAGAAGCCGGGCGGCAGCGGACTGGAACAGGCCCTCCTCCAAGGTGTACAGGCTGGCGATGAACTGGAGGAACTCCAGGCCGGTGAGTTTTTCATACAGCCACGGCCGGTCAGGCACATAACCGGTCTCCCTCTTGCAGGCGGCCGGATCCGCGGCCAGGTCCCGGCCGTTGATCAGGATGGTGCCGCCGTCGGGCTTCAGCAGGCCGGCGATCATTTTGAACGTCGTCGTCTTGCCGGCGCCGTTGGGTCCGAGGAAGCCGCAAATCTCGCCGGCCTGCACGGACAGGGAGATATCGTTGACGGCGGTGAAGCCGCCGAATCGCTTGGTCAGGTTGTCGATGCGCAGTATTTCCATTTCCTCATTCGGGCGGCGGAACAATTTCAATCTCCAGGTTGCCCAGCAGTCCGCCTATCATGAGCTGCTGTTCGATGTCGCCCCGGGCAAAACGGATGTGGTACAGGTCCGCCGGGAGCTGGTCCGTGGTGGTGTCCAGGCTGTACCATTGCCCGCCGAGACAGACCTCGTTCCAGGCATGATAGTAAAAGGCGTCGTGCTGCAGGGTCACCCCGGTGGCGATGGCCGTCGGGATGCCCAGGGCGCGGGCCAGGGCGGCAAACAGGGATGCATGTTCGTTGCAGTCGCCCCTGCGGCTTTTCAGCGTCGTCAGGGCGTCCGGCAGCCCGATGACCGGTCTTTTCTCCAGCTTTGCATGGACCCAGCGGGCCAGGAGGCGCACCCGGGCGGCCGGATCGGTTTCCGGGCCGACGATGGCGGCGGCCTGGGCGATTATTTCCCCGTTGTCCGCCTGCACGTAGCGGCTGGGTTCGAGATACCGGAGGTCGCCGCAATTTTCCGGGCCGGTATGGCCAAAGCGCTCGGGCATAAGCTCCCGGATGATGCGCAGCAGGCCGCCCTCGACCGTCTGGCGGCCGCCGGCAAGTTCGAAGTCGAGGTCCGGCGGCATGGTGATGCGGTAGGTGACGCTGCCGGCGCCGGGGGCGGGCAGGTCCCCGGTGAACGGGACGGCAACCGCGCTGAGCAGTTCGGTGCCCGGCCGGACGATATCCCGGGCCCTGAATTCCGGCTCGGCAATGAATTTGAACCCGACCGGCGATTCTTCCATGATGACCTTGCCGGCCTCATCGGTCCAGAAGCTGGTCCGCATGCCGGCGGCGGCTTCCGAAAACCGGTGCAGCTGCTGCAGCCTGCCGCGGACGACAATTTTTTCCCGGCCGTGGTAAGTGATGATCGATTCCCTGGCGGACAGGGAAAGCGGGTCGAAGGAAGGGACCCGGATTTTCTGTCCGGGTCCGGTGAGGCGGTCCAGCAGGTAGCCCCGGTCATTGATTGCCAGCAGAGGCGGTTCGGGCAGGGAAACGGTGTCGGAGATCGTCGTCTGACCGGTGTCCAGGCGGAAAGAGACCCTGTTGCCCTCAACGGTGCCTTCCGCCTCCATGGTGGAGAAGGGGGAGGTGAAGCGGAAGGTGAAGTCCAGCAGCCGCAGGGAACCGGTCAGCGTCGCCCTGACCCGCATGTCGACGGGCTGGGTGGTGTCCAGGACATTGAGCAACAGGTGCGCCTCCTGGTCGAGGATGAATTTTTCTCCCCGGGGACGCATGATTTCGACCACGTACCCGATCCGCTGACCGTTGAACCAGATGCCGTAATATTTTTCCTGCCTGGCTTTCTGGAGAACGGCCTCTTCCCCCCTGTCCATGACCGGGACGAACAGATCACGGGTCACCAGCAGGCCGAGCAGGACAAGCCAGGCGAGAAAGACGGCTATTTTCCATGTTCTGCGGGACATACGGAAGCGCAGGTTCTCATGCGATGCAGTTTTTTCGGATTCACATTCCGAGTGTACCATTTTCCGGAGTGATTGTTCAGCATTATTGCACCGGCGGGGAGAAATTGCCGGGAATGGGGGTCCGGATGTGCGCAGTTGATCAGCGGACGATGCACAGCGTTTCCTGCATATCAGGGGAGGTGTTTCAGGGCCGCGTCACTTATGAGCTAATCTTATCGAGTTTACAACTTTTTCTGAAAAAGCTGGTTTTTCTTCGTGCGATTTTATATAATGAGGCATGGGAGAAGAACTTCATGCCGTAGCCTTT